>CAZUHK010000038.1:0-18774 GCA_964620345.1 uncultured Planctomycetaceae bacterium | reverse complement strand
CCACGCCCAGCGCGATCAGCACGATCGGCCCCTTCACCAGCCAGCCCACCGCCACCGCCGCCCACAACAGCATCGGCCACCGCCGACGCTCGGGCTGCTCCACCGCCAGGTACGCGGCGCACAACACCCCCAGCCAGCAGGGCGCCAGCAACCCATCGGTCAGCGTGAGCCGATGCACCACGATGTGCAGCGGCATGACCGCCAGCACGCCCGCGGCCAGCAGCCCCACGCGCCGCCCGCCGATGTGCCGACCCATCCAGAACGTGCCCAGCAACACCGCCAGCCCCGCGATCGCCGAGGGCAATCGCACCGCCCATTCATTGGGGCCCAGCAAGCGGATGAGCGCCGCCTGCGCCCAATAGGTCAGCGGCGGCTTGGTCAGGTGCGGCTCGCCCTCGAAGTGCGGCACGAGCCAGCCGGCCAGTGTGGACGACTCGGCCATCGTCCGCGCCACCGCCGCGTACCGCCCGTCGGACCGAGGCCCCAGCGGCACGCCGCCCAGATCAAAGAAGATCGGCAGCGACGCCACCACCAGCACAAGCACCGTCCGCATGCGGCTCATGGGCATATCGTACCCCAACGCCGGCGAACCCGAGCAACCGCAAAGACGCCGAAGCGCGGACAAAAAAGATTCATTCAGACAGGATTGACCGGATCGACAGGATCAAGCTGAGCAAGGGCATCACACACCATCGCGCAGCGTGGTGTGTGCCGAAGCGTTGGCCGGTCCCGCACACAGCATCCTTCGGGATGCTGTGTGGCATCCAACACGCGACGACCGCGTGCAGCGGGGAATCGGTCAAGCCACCGTCGCCGCCGCGGCCGTGGGGTTGCGGTGGGCGATCCGCAGGTGGTCGGCGAGGATGTGGTGTACGTCGGTGTGATGCCGCAGGCCCGCGAGCGCCCCGGCGCCCGGGCCGATGGCGGTGAGGATCATGTGATCGTTGGTGTGGGAAGTCCCCGTGAACTGCACGCCGGTGTGGTTGCCCAGCACCTGCGCCCACTGGGCGAACCACCTGCGATGCTGCGCGTTGGCGTCGGTCAGCCGGTCGGCGTCGTTCCAGCCCTCGGCCAGCAGCGCGGCCTCCTGATCGCTGATCGCGATGTCCGTGCCGGCGATGATCGCCTCGCGGGTCGCCCGGGCATTGTCGCCGCCCTTGGCCCGGGCCGAGGCGTCGTTGTGCATCGCCGCGATCGTGCGCTTGACCTTCGCCATCCGCTGGAAGTGTTGGGTTGAGTGGTTGTACGACGGCCCGTAGCCGTTGAGGCCGGGGTTGGCACAGCCGTGATCGCTGGTCACGATGACCAGGGTCTGGCCGTCGTCGGCGGCGAAGTCCAGCGCGACGCGCACCGCGTCGTCGAACGCGAGCTGATCCCACAGCATCGCCGCGGCGTCGTTGGCGTGACCGGCGTGATCGATCCGCGCGCCTTCGATCTGCAGCACGAACCCCTGCTCGGCGCCGGCCAGACGATCGAGCGCGGCCCGGCTCATCTCCGCGAGCGTGGGCGTGGTTCGCCGCAGTTCACCGTCGTGGCGATGCTCCAGCGTGTAGGGCATCACGTCCTGGGCGAACAGGCCCAGCAGCTTCGCCCCGTCGCCGCCGCCGGCCAGCAGGCGTTCGCGGTCGTTCACCACCGTGTAGCCGCGCGTGCGGTACTTGCCGATCACATCCAGCTCATCGGCGCGCGTGCCGGGGGAGAAGAACTTCCGCCCGCCGCCCAGCAGCACGTCGACCACGTCGAGGTAGTCCAGGGCGATCGCATCGTAGTTGTTTCGGCTGGGCTGGACGGCGACGAAGCCCGCGGGCGTGGCGCCGACGATCTTGTCGGTGCTCGCCAGGCCGACCTTCATGCCGCGGTTTCGCGCGCTGACCGCGAGGGGGACCAGTCGCGTGCCCTCGGGCAGGATGTTCAGCGTGCCGTTGGCCACGCGCGAGCCGGCGCCCCAGGCGCTGGCCGCGGCGGCCGAGTCGGTCACCAGCGAGCTGGCCGAGGCGGTGTGCAGGTAGCCGTGCGTCGCCGCGGTGTTCTGCATGAGCTGTTGCCAGCGCGTGCCCCGGCCGTCGCGCACGAGCCGATCGAACTGCTCGGCCATGGCCGGCACGCCGGCGCTCATGCCATCGCTGACGCAGAAGATCACGTTCCGGGGCCGGCTGGTCTTCGCCACCGCGGGCGCCGAGCGCTTGGGCTGGCACCCGCCGCTCAGCCCGCCGCCGGCCGCGAGCACCGCCGCGCCGCCACCGACCTTCAACACCCGCCGCCGTGTCCATCGTTGTGGGTTCATCATGGCTGCAATCTTACACGCGCCACGTTAGAGCTGTGTTAACACCAGCGGGAAAATACCAGCAAGGCGCCAGGGCAGTCCGCCGCGTGACCGATCACATTGTCCTTGGGACAATCACCGTGAAACTTCGGCTGAGCGTTCACGCGCCCTGGTCCGTCGCTTCACACGCGCCGCGCCGTCGCTACAATGGCCGGCTTGATCGGTCGGCTACGGGTTAGTCGGCCTGGGAAAGGCGATTCTTCCATGCACATCGTCATCGCCGGCTCGACGGGATTGATCGGCCAGGCCCTGGTCTATGAACTGCAGAGCCGGGGCCATCGCGTCACGCGGCTGGTGCGGCCCGACACCGGCTTCAAGGCCCCGATGGGCACCTACAGCACCTGGCAGCCGGGCGCCGGGCGGATCGATGCCGACCTCTTCCGCGGCGTCGACGCGGTGATCAATCTCTGCGGCGAGAACATCGCCTCGGGCTGGTGGACCAGCAAAAAGAAAAAACGCCTGCTCACCTCCCGCACCGATGCGACCGCCACGCTCGCCGGCGCCCTGGCCGGCCTGGTCGAACCGCCGCGCATCTGGCTCAACGCCTCGGCCACCGGCTTCTACGGCGACCGCGGCGACGAGCTGCTCGATGAAACCGCCCCGTCCGGCTCGGGCTTCTTCGCGGAGATCTGCCGGCGGTGGGAGGCCGCGGCCCAGCCGGCCATCGACGCGGGCGTCAACACCGCCTTCATGCGCCTGGGCATGGTGCTCAGCCAGCGCGGCGGGGCGCTGGGCAAGATGCTGCCGATCTTCCGCATGGGCCTGGGCGGCAGACTCGGCGATGGCCAGCAGTACTGGCCGTGGATCAGCATGCCCGATGTGATCGGCGGCATGCTCCACCTGCTGGATTTGCCCGAGGCCAGCGGCCCGTACAACTTCACCGCCCCCGAGCCGGTGACCAACGAGCAGTTCACCCGCGAACTGGGCCGGGCCCTGCGCCGACCGACGGTGCTGGGCGTGCCCGAGCAGTTCCTCAACATCCTCACCGGCGAGATGGCCCAGCACGTGCTGTTCAGCTCGCAGCGCGTCGCGCCCCACCGCCTGCTGGAGTCCGGCTACCGCTTCGAGCACCCCACCCTCGCCCAGGCCCTGGGCGCCGTGCTGGACTGACAATCGGGCCCCATCGGACCGGGGTGGAATCCGCCAATGCGGCGGGGATGTGTGTGCTTGTTCAGAAGGGGACTTCGTCCAGGGGACGATATTGCACGTCCGCAGCCGTCTCAGCAGGATCCGCATCGATGACCACGCGCCGACGGTGTGGTTGGCCGTCCACCTGCACCACCAGATCGGCCGGGCCCAGTGGTAGCGGTCGTGGCCATTGCGGTGTTACCGTGCTTGCACTCACCCTCGCCAGCGGGATACAGACTTCATGGGTTTCCAGCCAGAGGTCAACCCTGGCGGAGTAGTGCGTGTCACCCAAAGCGGTTGCTTGATTCATAGACATCTACCATTCCGACGCTGAAGAACGCGCAACCCGCTACTTGGGACGGCGCGATTCCATCGAACGAAAACTCGGCTCTGGTTCGGATGGTATCGTCTTTTCGACCACGCGCTCTACAGCCATCAAAATAATCAAGCGCGAGGCGACATACAACCAGGAACTACGGGCATACAGCAGATTACGGCGACACGACGTCAACGCGGTGTGCGGGCATACGGTTCCAAGACTGAGGGGCAAGCACGATGCGCTTCGGGTCATCGAGATGGACGTGGTTCGTCCGCCATGGCTGATCGACTTCGGCAAAGCCCATCTGGACCATCGTGTGGATTTCGGGCCGGACGCGACGGACCTGTGGAAGGCCCAGGTGTCCGATCTTTTCGGCGAGCGCGCGGGGGCCGTCTGGATGATTTACCACACATTGTGGCGCAACTATCGAATCGACTACCCCGATCTGAAGCCGGGCAACATCAAGTTCGCTGGCGACCGGTACTAGCGCCGCGTGACCCAAGGGCGCTGCGGGCGTGAGCCGCATTCAGCAGGATCGTGCATGCTTTCGCCTGCGCGGCGCATCGACAATGCGGACCATGCAGTCTAGATTCTTGGCGAGGTGACCGCCATGGCGCACATGACCGATCGGCAGCGATTTCTGGCGACGATGCGATACGAGCCGCGCGATCGGCCGCCGCTGTGCGACTTCGGGTTCTGGCCCGAGACGATCGACCGCTGGCACGAACAGGGCCTGCCACGCCGGGTGCAATCGGGCAACGATCACGACGTGGCGCAGAACTTCTTCGGCATGGACCACTACACCGGCGGGCCGGGCGTGAACGTCGGGCTGTGCCCCGCCTTCGAGGCCGAGCAGGTCGAAGACCGAGGCGAGCAGGAGGTCGTCCGCGACCAAGCGGGCGTGCTGCTGCTGCGTGACAAGTACTCCGGCTCGATCCCGATGCACCTGGACCACACGCTCAAGGACCGCGAAAGCTGGGAACAGCACTACAAGCCGCGCCTCGACCCGGACCACCCCGCCCGCTACCCCGATTGGAAACAGGCCGGGGCCGACTGGGCCGACGAGAATTACCCCCGCCCGCGCACGATCGGCGGCGGCTCGTTGTTCGGCAAGCTGCGCGACTGGATGGGCATCGAGGCCGTCAGCTACCTGATCCACGACGACCCGGCCCTGTTCGAGGAGATGGTCGAGACGGTGACCGTGTGCATCGTGACGTGCCATCGGCGAATATTCGAGCAAGGCGCAAAGGTCGATGCGTGCTCGATGTGGGAGGACATGTGCTACAACGCCGGGCCGCTGATGAATGTCGAGGCGTTCAAGCGTTACCTGGCGCCGCGGTATCGACGGATCACCGATCAACTGCGCGCCCACGGCTGCGAGATCGTCTGGCTGGACTGCGATGGCAACATCGAGCAGCTCATGCCCCTGTGGCTGGAAGCGGGGGTGAACTGCATGTTCCCGCTGGAGGTCGGCACGTGGGGGGCCGACCCGGTGAGGTACCGCCAGCAGTACGGCAAGCAACTGCTGATGATGGGCGGATTCGACAAGCACATCCTCGCGGCCGACAAGGACGCGATCAGCGCGGAGGTCGATCGCCTCGCGCCGCTGGTGGCAGAAGGCGGGTTCATCCCGTTCTGCGATCACCGCGTGCCGCCGGACGTATCGCTGGACAACTACATGTACATGCACTATCTTCAGCGGGCACGGACGGTGTGGTGCGCCGACCACCCGTCGCTGCGGCCGCTGGGTCGGTTGGAGCATACCTCGGCCGCCGGGGCATCGAGCTGATGGGCGGGCTGGCCCTCGGAGGCACTCATGATCCATCCGACGCTTAAGCCGGACTTCGAGCAGACCGCCGCACGCTTCGAGGCGTGGTGGGCCGGCGAGGTGATCGATCGGCCGCCGGTGTCGATCACGATACCGCCGACGCGACAGGCCAAGCTGCCGGACCGTCCGCACGCGAGCTTGCGCGACCGCTGGCTGGACGTGGAATACCAAGTCGAAGCCGCGCTCTCGCGCCTGCGGGCGCGCGACTGGCTGGGCGATTCGATCCCCGCCTGGTATCCCAACGTCGGCCCCGAACTCACCAGCACGCCCTTCGGCTGTGAGCTGCACTTCAGCGAACAGACGAGCTGGTCGGTGCCCATCATCGAGTCGGTCGAGCAGTGGCAAACGATGATCGACACCCAGCCGGACTTCGACAACGTGTACTGGCAGACGATCGAGCGGATGACCGACCTGGCGATCGAGCGGTTCGCGGGCGAGGCGCTGGTGGGCATCGCCGATCTGCACGGCAACATGGACATCCTCGCGGGCCTGCGCGAGCCGGAGCTGCTGTGCATGGACCTGATGGACGCCCCGGCGCTGGTGTACGAAGCGCAGATGCACGCGGCCGACGCGTTCGTCGCGGGCTTCGAGCGGCTGTACGCGAAGGTCGCCGCGGCGGACATCGGCTCGACCACCTGGACCCCGTTCTATCACGCCGGCCCGGCGTACATTCCCAGTTGCGACTTCTGGTGCCTGCTTGGCGGCGATCAGGCGCGCGACGTGGTGCGGCCGGCCATCGTCGCGGAGATGGCGCCGCTGCAGCGAAGCATCTTCCACCTCGACGGCCCCGATGCGCTGCGCCACCTCGACCTGCTGCTGGAGCTGAGTGCGCTGGACGCGGTGCAGTGGGTGTACGGCGCGGGCAACGGCCCGGCGGAGCGCTGGCTCGACGTATACCGCAGGTGTCTCGCGGCGGACAAGTCGATTCAGGTCATGCCCGAAGGCCCGGCCGATGCCATCGCATGCCTTGAGGCGCTGGGCCCGCGCGGCGTATTCCTCGCGACGGTGTGCTGCGAATCGAAGCAGCAGGCGGCGTGGTTGCTGCGCGAGGTCGATCGCGTGTGCGCGGCGTGGGCGCGTTGAGCATCGCGCCTCAACCGGCCCCGGCGTACTGCCGGCCCTTCCAGCGCGGCCCCACGCCGCGCTGGTGCCGGATCAGGCCGTGCCACTGGATCGCGACGAGCAGCGCCAGGCCGATCGGGTGCAGCAACGCGCCCAGCCACGACTGGCCCAGCCGCGCCGCGAGCACGAAGCGCGGCAGAAGCATCATCGCCACCGCCGCGAGCGAAGCGTGCAGCGCCGGCCCGTCGCCGACCATCGCGGCCCAGGCGGCCGCGACCAGCGGCAGCGGCCCGGCGCCGATCAGCATCACCGTCCAGAACCCGATCGCACCGGGCGAGCCCAGGCCCTCGACCGCGTTCTTGGTCAGCCCCGGCCAAAGCTCATCCATCCCGCGGTACATCCGGCAGACCGCCAGGTCCGAGGCGTCGAACAGGTCGGTGGTGAACCCCGCCTTGCGGTAGGCGCGCGGCAGCTTCACGCCGTCGTGCAAGCTGGCGCGCACCGCGCCGTGCCCGCCGACCTGGTCATACGTATCCTTTCGCGCGATGAACAACTGCCCGCAGCCCGCGCCAAAGCCCGGCGCGGTGAACACCCGCGCCCAACGCAGCGGCAGGTACCCCAGCAGCACGTGCGTAATCAATGGGATCACCAGCTTCTCGCCCAGCGTGCCGGTGCGCTGCGCGGGGAACCCGCTGAGCAGGTCCAGCCCCGGCCGCGCGAGCATGGCCGCGGCGATGCGGCCGACCGCATCGGGCTTCAGTTCCACGTCGGCGTCGATGAAGATCATCAGCTCGTGGCTCGCGAGCTTGCTCAGCGTCATGCACGCGTGCTGTTTGCCGCACCAGCCGGCGGGCATCGGCGGCGCGGGTTCGAGGCGAACACGCGGGTCGTCGGCCGCGATACGCCGCACGATCGCCGCGGTGTCGTCCTCGCTGTGATCGTCCAGCACGATCACCTCCAGCTCGACATCACGATTGGCCAGCGCCGCGCGGAGCGAATCTTCGATGCAGCGTGACTCGTTTCGCGCGGGGATGAGGAGGGACACCGCAGGCGGCGCATCGCCCGCTTCGCCGCGCCGCCCGCGCAGGCGGCGGTAGGCGCCCAGGTTCCACAGCACCATCGCCGCGGGCAAGCCGGTGCAGACGACGGCGAGGGTGGTCAGCGCATCGAGCACGTGCGGCTCTCCTTATCGGTCGGCTCGACGTGGCGGCGGGAAAACCGCTCGCCGCGCACCGCCGCGCGCAGCCGGCGCCACGCATCGTAGATCACGCTCGTGCCGGCCCGGCCGACGATGAGCGTGTCGAACGCCGCCGGGTCGCGCGCGATCGCCGCGCCGGCCAGACGATCCGCCGCGCCGGTCAGCGCCGCGGTCAGCCGACGCTGCCAGGCGGCCACATCGTCGCCGGCGTGCGCCGCGGTGTCGATCGGCTCGCCGAACCGCAGCAGGATGTTCGGCAGCCGCTCGTTCCAGAAACAGTACTCGACCGCGACGGGCACGAGCAGCGCGTCCACCCGCCGCGCCAGGTGCGCCACGCCCGGCCTGAGCACGATCGGCCGCTGTCGCACGTCGGTGAACGCGCCCTGCGCGGTGACCCAGAGCACGCTGTCGCGTCGCTCGGCGATGCGTTGTGCGGTGCGCAGAAACATCGCGGCGCCGCGGCGCGAATCCTGCTCGACGCCGAAGAAGCCCAGCTTCTTGAAGACGCCGTACTTCTCGAGCATCGCCGCGTCGATCGCGGCGTAGTGCGCGCGCCGGGCGTAGCGGAGCTGCGCCAGGGCGATGGCGCACATCGGATCCCACCACGATGGATGGTTGGAGTAGATCACCATCGCCTTGTCGGCCGGCGCCGGCGGCGGGTCGTCGCGCATCACGCGCAGCGCGTCGAAGTGCCGCGCGATGTACCGCCTGGCGTACCGGCCGAACCAGCGCCAGAAGCGCGGGCTGGATGGGGGCAGCGTGTCGCTCATGCCGACTATTATGACCGATGGCCAACGGGCGTGCCCGTGCCCGCGCAGGTCGGTGCATGGGTCATTGGTGCCTGGTCATTCATTGATGAGTGGATGTTTGCCATGGATCATTCCATCCCGGCGGCCGGCGCGGCCGGCGCGGCGATGGTGTCGCGGTGCAGCGTGTCCGCGGCGATCCAGCCGCTCATCGTGACCATCGGCATGCCCGGGCCGGGGTGCGCGGCGCCGCCGGCGAGGTACAGGCCCTTGACCGCGGTGCGGTTGCTCGGCTTGAACGCGCCCAGAAACTTGCCGTGGCTGGCCAGGCCGTAGATCGCGCCGTTGAGCACCGCGTAGCGGTCGTGGATGTCCTGCGGCGTGAGCGCGGCCTCGAAGACGATCCGCTGCTCGAGGTCGGGCATCTTGCCGGTGCGCTTGAGCTTGTCGAGGATCGTCCGGCGGTAGCGTCGAAACATCTCGCCGTCCTTCGACCAGTCGTGGTGGGGGCGGAGGTAGGGCGTGTGGACCAGCACATACAGCGCCTCGCCGCCGGGCGGGGCGGTGCCCGGCTCGCTGCGGGTCGTCGCGGCCAGGTACGCCGTGGGATCGGGCGCGGGCTCGCCCCGGTGGTAGATGTAATCGAACTCCTCGTGCGGGTCGCGGCTGAAGACGAAATCGTGATGGGCCAGGTGGTCATAGGCCTTATTCAGGCCCAGGTACAGCACCACGCCGCTGCACGCCGGCTCGTAGTCGCGCTTCTTGTCGAACCGCGCGGCCGGCTCGCCGCCGACCAGCTCCCGGTGCGTGCGGACCGCGTCCATGTTGCTCACCACCGCGTCGACCGGCACGTGCTGACCGTCGGCCAGCTCGATCCGCGCCACCCGATCGCCCTCGAGGCCGATGCCCGTCACCTGTGCGTTCGTGTGGTACTCGATGCCCAGCTCCCGGCCGAGCTTCACCAGCGCCTCGGGCACCGCGCGCGTGCCGCCGACGGGGTACCACACGCCTTCGTTGACCTGCATGCTCGCGATGCCGCAGAGGATGGCCGGCGAGCCGAACGGGCTGGAGCCGACGTACTGCGTGAAGTGATCGAGCATCTGCGAGACGCGATCGTCGTCGATGTACTTGCGGATCGTGCCGGCGACGCTGCGGCCCATGCGCATGCTCAGCACGTCGCCCAGCGTGTCCAGACTCATCGAGCCCTTGGCGTCGAACATGTCGCCGATGCCGCCGATCGGCTTCCAGAAAAAGAACCGCTCGCTGATGTCGTGCAGCCGCTGGGCGTAACGGATGAAGTCCGCGTAGCGCGCCGCGGCCCGATCGCCACCGCTGGCGACGAACGCGCTCAGCGCCCGGCCCATCTGCTCCACGCCCTCGCGCAGGTCGAGCTGGCTGCCGCCTTCGAAAAAGCAGCGCCACTGCGGGTCGAGCTTCACCAGCTCGCAGTAGTCCTCGAGCTTGCGGTCGGCCTCGGCGAACACCCGCCGCAGCGTGCGCGGCATGGTGAGGATCGTCGGGCCCATGTCGAAGCGGAACTCGCCGGCGCCGGTCCGCGTGTGGAGCACCGCGGCCTTGCCGCCGAGGTAGTCGTTGGTCTCGAACACGCTCACGCGGTGCCCGCGCGCCGCGAGCGTCGCGGCCGCGGCCAGGCCCGCCAGACCGCTGCCGATCACGCCGACGTGATGGTCCTTGTGTGCCATGATCATTCGTGGGGTTCCCTGTTTCGAAAGTGCCGCATGGCGCGGGTCATCGCGAGCAGCCCGTGCAGTCGCCTGCCGGCGCCGCGGCCGTGGGCGAGGTGGAGGTAGCCGGTCAGCAGGTCGCTGGTGGTCTGGTCCGGCGGAGCCAGGTGGGGGCGGAAGCGGCCGGCGCGGCGGACGATCGCCTTGGGCCGGGTCATGCTCACCAGCCCCAGCTCGCCGCGCGTGACGCCGATGCCGCTGCGCTTGACGCCGCCGAACGGCACGCGCGGGTCGGCGGTGGGCACGATCATGTCGTTGATCGTCACGCAGCCCACGTCGAGCTTGGCCGCGAGCGCCCCGGCCCGCGCCGGCGAGCCGAAGATCGTCGCGCCCAGGCCCAGCGGCGCGTCGTTGGCGATCGCCGCGGCGCGATCGTCGTTGTCGAACGAGGCGATCGCCAGCACCGGGGCGAAGCTGTCCTCGCGCATCAGCCGCGTGTCGGTCGCCGCGTCGGTCACGAGGATCGGTGCGATGGGCGAAGTGGTCTGCCCCTCGCCGTGCAGCATGCGCGCGCCGCGCCGCCGGGCATCGTCGATGCGTTCATTGAGGGCATGCAGCGCCGCGGCATCGATCGCGGCCGGGGGGATGCGGCGGGCGATGGTCAGCAGTCGTTGTTCAACGGTCTCCATGCGTGCGCGATGCACCAGCAGCCGGCGGGGCGCGATGCACGTGGCGCCGCTGTTGGCGCGCAGCGCATAGCCGATCGCCGCGGTCACCAGGTCCAGGTCCGCGTCGTCGAGCACGATGGCCGCGTCGGCCCCGCCGAGCTCGATGGTACACGGCGTCACGCGCTCGGCGGCGCGCTTCAGCACCGCGATGCCCGTCGCGGTCGAGCCGGTGAGCACGATGTGATCCACCCCCGCGTCGATCGCGCGCTGCGCGGTGTCGGGCGATTCGTCGAGCACGGCCAGCATCCCCTCGGGCAAGCCCGCGTCGCGCAGCAGCGCGGCCAGCGCGGCCGCCGCCGCGGCGCCGTCGCGCCCGGGCTTGAGCAGCACCGCGTTGCCCGCGGCCAGCGCCGCGATCGCCTGCACCCCCGGCAGCATCAGCGGGTAATTCGCCGGGCCGACGATCAGCACCACGCCCCACGGCTGGCGCGTGACGGTCACCGATTGGCCGATCGCCCACAGCGGCCGGCCCCGGCGCACGCGCCGCGGCTTGAGCAGGCGCGCCGCGCGCTTCTGCGCGAACGCCGCGGCGTCGGCCAGCGGCACGACTTCGCTGGCCAGTGTCTCGTGGCGATCGCGCCGCTGCGCGTGGGTCACGCATTGCGACAACACCGTGGCCCGCTCGGCGATGAGCCGGCGCAGCGTGCCCAGCACGGCGGCGCGTCGGCGGATCGGCTGCGCCGCCCAGACGCGCTGCGCCGCGCGGGCCGCGGCCAGCGTCCGCTCGAGCGTCGGGGCGTCGATCGTCGTCGGGGCGCGATAAGACATGGTGCGGATCATGTCAGCTTAGGCCTCGACCAGTTGCCGGGCGGCGCGCTGGGGCCGGGCCGGCGCCACCGCGCCGCTGCGCTGGTCCTCGGCCGAGCCGGGCACCCACGCATCGTCCATGCCCAGGTCGCGCAGCAGCAGCCGGCTGGTGATGCGCGACGACTCGAAGATCACCGGCAGCCCGCTGCCCGGGTGCGTCCCGCCGCCGACCAGGTACATCCCGTCGATGTCCTCGAACCGGTTGCGCGGCCGCAGGTGCAGCATCTGGCTCAACGAGTGGGCGAGGTTGAACGTCGCGCCGCGGTAGATCGCCATGTCCTCCTGCCAGTCGGCCGGGGTGATGATCTTCTCGAACACGATGCGCCGCTCGATATCGTCCAGCCCCAGCCGCGCCATCTGCCGCAGGAACAGCTCGCGGTAGCGCCGCTTCTGGCGCGGCCAGTCGACGTTGGGGTGCTGGTGCGTCGTGGGGATCAGGCAGTAGAGCGTGCTGTGCCCGGCCGGCGCCATCGATGGATCGGTCGCGCACGGGTTGGCTACGTAAAACGACGGGTTGTCGTTGAGCCGGTGCCGCTGCTCGATGTCCGCCAGGTTTTCGCGGTAGTTGTCGGTCAGGTAGATCGTGTGGTGGGGCAGGTGGTCGTACGCGCCCTCGATGCCCAGGTACATCATGAAGGTCGAGCAGGAGTATTTCTTCTTCGCCAGCTTGCGGTCGGTCCAGCGTCGGCGGAGCCGATCGGGCACCAGGTGGCTCATGGCGTGGGCGAAGTCGGCGTTGCACACCACGGCGTCGGCGGGATATTCGCCCTGCGCGGTGCGCAGGGCGGAGGCGCGCCGGCCGTCGAAGTTCAGCGCGGTCACCGCCTCGTCGAGCCGCACGTCCACGCCCAGATCGCGCGCGATGCCCGCCATCGATTCGCTCACCGCGGCGCACCCGCCGATCGGGTGAAACACGCCGTACTCGTACTCGAGGAACGAGAGGATCGTGAACAGCGACGGGCAGTTGAACGGGCTCATGCCCAGGTACTTGCTCTGAAACGAAAACGCCAGGCGGATGCGCGGGTCGCGGAAGTAGCCGCGCAGGTCGCGGTCAACGCTCTTGTGCGGGCGGACCAGCGGCAGCAGCTTCAGCAGCGGCAAGCTCAGCGTGTCGCGCAGGGACAGGAACGGCGATTCGAGGATGGGTCGAAACGCTTCGAGCTTCGCGCGGTTTTCGTTGAGGTATCGCTCGAACTGCCGGGCGTCGTCGGTGTTGAGCGCCGCGATCTGCCGAACCATGCGCTCAACGTCGCCGGTGCAGTCGAGCCGACCGCCCTGCTCGAACTCGAGGCGGTACTGCGGGTCCAGCCGCTCGCACGGCACCGAAGCGTCGAAGTCGCGGCCGCAGGCGGTGTAGATCTCGCGGATGATGCGCGGGTAGAGGAAGAACGTGGGGCCCATGTCGAAGCGGAAGCGGCCGGCGCCGGTCTCGTGCTCGATCGCGCTGATCCGCCCGCCCACGCGATCCTGCCGCTCCAGCAACGTCACGCGCAGCCCCGCCCGCGCCAGCAGCATCGCCGTCGCCAGGCCGCCCGGACCGGCCCCGATGATCACGATGCGTCCGTGGTTGTTCGTCTTCAAGCGATAGTTTGTCATGCATCGTTCCATTGCAAGCGGCCCGCCCGTGTTGACATTATCACCCGCCTTTACGACAAGTTCACGCGAAAACCCGGTCGAGCCCCGACGTTACGCCGACTCACCCCCGCGGCCCGGCCCGCCGACGGTTCGCGGCCCCGCCAGCACACGCTCGATGAACCGCGCGTGGCCGGCCAGTGAAAAGTTGGATTCATCGACCTCGGCGACGCGGCCGTCGGGCGCGATGCAGTAGCTCACCCGCCGCGGCAGCAGCCCCCACGCCGCGGTCGCCCCGTACGCCCTGGCCACCTTGCGCCCCGGGTCGGCCAGCAGGGTGAAGTTCAGCGCGTGCTTCTGGCCGAAGCGCCGGTGCTTGTCCGCCGCATCGCGCGAGATGCCCACCACCCGCACCCCCGCCGCGGCCAGGTCGCTCGACCGATCGCGGAACAGGCACGCCTGCTTCGTACACAGCGGCGTGAAGTCCGCCGGGTAGAAGTACAACACCACCGGCCCCGCCGCGAGCAGATCGTCCAGTGAAACAGCCCGACCGTGCTGATCGTTCAACTCAAACGCAGGCGCCTTGTCGCCGATGCCGAGCATGGCCGGCCAGTATAGCGCATCTTTCGACGACCCGTCGTGGGTGCCGCACCTTGTCCCCAAGGGCAAGGTGTGATGGCGTCCGCACCGGCTCACACCTTGCCGCTAAAGCGGACAAGGTGTGGCACCCGACAGACGCGACGCGACGCTGCAACCTGCTCCAGGTCGCGGTTCAATAGCCGCGCCAGAACCGGGGGCTGAACAGCACGATGATCGCGAACAGTTCCAGCCGGCCCAGGGCCATGAGCACGCACATGACCAGCTTCGAGGCGTCGGTGAAAAAGGCGTAGTTGCCCGTCGCGCCCACGCGCTCCAGGCCCGGGCCGATGTTGAACAGCGTCGCGATCGACGCCGTCGCCGCGGTGGTGAACGTGATCGACCCGTCCGCGCCGCGCTCGATCAGCACCAGCAGCACCGCGCCCAGGCCGACGATCAGCACCATCGTGAGCACGTAGGTGATCGCGCCCAGGCGCATCTCCGGCTCGACGGGCGCGCCGCCGACCTTCATCGCCCGCACCACCTGCGGGCGGAACGCGCGCTCGATCTCGACCTTGAGCACCTTGAGCATGACCCAGATGCGGATGACCTTGATCCCCCCGCCGGTCGATCCGGCCGAGCCGCCGATGAACATCATCACCAGCAACAAGGCCTCGGCGATGAACGGCCAGCGGTCGAAATCGGCGGTGCTGAAGCCGGTGGTCGTCTGAATGCTCGTGGCTGCGAACGCGGCGTAGCGCAGCGATTGACCCAGGCCGGCGTCACCGATCGTTTTGCCCGCGGTGGTGTGGATCGTCGAGCCGACCAGCGACGCGGTGATGACGATCGTCGCCACCACGATGCACACGAAATAGACGCGCAGCTCCGTGTCCTTGCGGATCGCGCTCCACTTGCGGCGCATGATCGCGTAGTACAGCGCGAAGTTCACTCCCGCGGCAAACATGAACACGATCACGATCAGATCGACCGCGATGCTGTCGTACGCGGCGATCGAGGCGTTGTGCGTGGAAAACCCCCCGGTCGCCAGCGTGGCGAACGTGTGGCAGACGCTCTGGAACCAGTTCACCCCGGCCAGGCGCAGGGCGAGGATCTGGGCGACGGTCAGGCCCAGGTAGATTTTCCACAGCAACCGCGCCGTCTCGCGGATGTGGGGCGTGACCCCCTGGGCCTGCGGGCCGGGCGCTTCGACCTTGTAAAGCTTCTTGCCGCCCACGCCCAGCGAGGGCAGGACCGCGACGAACAGGACCACGATGCCCAAGCCCCCCAGCCAGTGGGTCAGCGCCCGCCACAGCAGCAAGCTGCGCGGCAGGGGCGCGATGTCTTCGAGGATCGTCGCGCCCGTCGTGGTCAGCCCGCTCATCGCCTCGAAGTAGCAGTTGACCGGGTTAATCATCGGATGGGTCGGCAGCGCCTCGGGTGTGGCCGCGGCGTCGAACCACGCCCAGAGGTAGAACGGCAGGGCCGCGACCGCCGCGCCGATCAGCCAGCTCATCGCCACCAGCAGCAGGGCCTCGCGCCGGCCGAGGTTGTCGGCCCCGCGGGTGACGAACCACACCGCCCCGCCGCCGAACAGCCCCACCGCGGCGCTGAGCAGCAGCGCGAACACCGCCGGCTTCTCGTTGGCCACGCCCAGCGCCAGCCAGTCCAGCATCGCCCACCCCGCGATGCCCAGCATGATCGCCGCGAGCACCAGCAGCAGCAGCGCAAACCGATTGAACACGATGCGGAAGTTCATGGGGAAGATCGATGGTCGATGGGTGATGGTTGATGGTTGATTGCCAAACCGGGCCGGCCACCACACACCGCGCCGGACGCCTCGAAGGAAAATCGAAAATCGAAAATGCCGCTCATCCCAAAAGCGCCTTGAGCTTGTCTTCCCGGCCGGACCGGCCGATCACCAGCAGCGTGTCGCCGGGCTCGATGGTGTCGTCGGCGCCGGGCACCTTGGTCAGCTCGCCGCGCTCCAGCGCGGCGATGACCCAGTCGGGGGTGAGCTTGATCGCGCGCAGCGGTTGGCCGGCCACCTTCGCCCGCTCGCCCACGGTCACCTGGTACACATCGACCGCGCCCTCGGCCAGCGTCGCCATCCGGTGCAACCGCCGGTCGGCCAGCAGGTTCTGGATCTGCCGCACCGCGACGACGCGGGGGCTGAACGGCTGATCGATGCCCACCCGCCGCATCAGCTCCAGGTAGTTGGGCCGCTGCACCATGGCGATGGCCATCTTCGCGCCCATGCTCTTGGCCCAGGCGCCGGCGAGGATGTTGTGTTCATCGTCGTCGGTCCGCAGGGACACGAACGCATCGGCCTGGGCGATGTGCTCTTCGGCGAACACCGCCGGGTCGGTCGGGTCGGCGTTGACCAGCGTCACCCGGTCCAGCTTCTGCGCCAGCTCCTGGGCGCGGTCGGGATCGATCTCGAACAGACGAATGGAGAAGTTGCGATCCCGCAGCGCCCGGCACAGCCAGACGGCGATGGGGCTGCCGCCCATGATCACCACGCGGCGTCGCTTGCTCGAAGCCCGGGCGAACAGCTTGCGCGCCGCGCCGAACGCCTCGCGGTTGCCCACGAGGATGACGCTGTCGCCGGTCTGGATGACCGTCCGGGCCTCGGGGATCACCGTGCCGCCGTCGCGCCCCAGCGCGGCCAGGCGCGTCCCGGCGGGCATGCCCAACTGCGGCAGCTCCATCAGCGGCTTGCCCACCGCCGGCGCGTCGTCATCGACGAACAGCTCCTGCATCTCGATGCGGCCCTGGGCGAAGTTCTCGATCGCCAGCGCGCCGGGGTTCCGCAGCGAGCTGGCGATCGCCAGGGCGGTCAGATACTCCGGGCAGACCAGCTCGTCGATGCCCAGCACCCGCCCGTAGTCCACGCCGCGCTGCTCGAAGTAGGCCGAGTGCCGCACACGCGCGATCGCCATCTTCGCCCCGACGCCCTTGGCCGTGGCGGCCGCGAGCAGGTTGATCTCATCCTGATCGGTCGCGGCGATGACCAGGTCGGCCTCGGCCGCGCCGGCCTGAGCGAGGATGTCGCCGTGCGTACACGGCCCGGCGAGCGTGCGCACGTCCATCGTCTCATCCAGCGCCGCCAGGCGCCCGGCGTCCAGGTCGATCACCGTGATGCGATGCCCCGCGTCCGCCAGCACCTCGGCCGCGAACGAGCCCACCGTGCCGGCACCGCAGATGAGGATGTTCATACCAGACATGTTACAAAAGCGAGCCGGGCACCGTCCGGTCGCCGCCATTTAGAGCATCCCTCAGCGACCCGGCGTGGGTGCCACCCCTTGTCCGCTTCAGCGGCAAGGTCTGTGGGAGTGCAACCCGACGCCGGCGAAACTTGCAGGCCGATGTGACTCGATTCGCCCGGCGAGCGTCTCATAGGATGCTGCCGATGGCGGTCGCCGCGTGGCGATCGTCTGCCGACGCTTTGATATTCCTTTGGAGGTTACTCGACCATGATGTATTCCCGACTGCTTGCCGCGTGCGTGAGCGCCGCGGCGCTGGTGGGCGTGGCGCTGGCTCAGCCGGCGGATGACGCCCCGGCCGCGAAGTTCGACGACAAGAGCGAACAGGTGCTGCGGCGCCTCAGCGACCACTTTGCCGGGGCTGAGAACTTCGCCGTCGGCGTGCAACTGGCGTCCGAAGCAAAAATCGGCGAGCGGGAGCAATCCAGCACGACCGAGCTGGCCTACGTCGTGCGCAAGCCCGGCGAGTTCGAGGCGGTTTATTCGGCCGACGGCCAGACCGGCTCGATCATCGGCGATGGCGAGACCATCACCGTGTACATGCCCTCGTTCAAGCAGTACATGCAAAGCCCCCAGGCCCCCGACCACCCGCTGGGCCACGATGTGCTGGGCATGCTGCTCAACGGCGCGCTGGTCACCGAAAAGCCCCTGGCGTTCCTCAAGACCCAGATCGCCGAGGCCAGCTACGTCGGCCAGGAAAAGCTCGACGGCGCCGCGGCCGATCACCTGCGCCTGGCCTCGGCCCAGGACGGCGTGATCGACGTGTGGATCAGCGATGACCCCCAACCCCGGCCGCTGAAGGTCGTGGTCGATCAGTCGGCCCTGGCCCAGCAGCAGACCGGCCAGCCGGCCAAGGTCATCGCCACCATCACCTACGACGACTGGCGGTTCGACCAGGAACTGGCCGACGACCGGTTCGCGTTCACCGCGCCCGCGGGCGTGAAGCTCGTGCAGGAGTTCAGCCAGCCCGATGCGCAGGAGCTGGTCGGCCAGCGGGCGCCCGATTTCACCCTGACCGACGCGGCGGACAATGAAGTGTCCCTGAGCGACTTCAAGGGCAAGCAGGCCGTGGTCCTGGACTTCTGGGCCACCTGGTGCGGGCCGTGCGTCGTCGGCATGCCCGTGGTCAAGGACGTGACCGAGGACACTGAGGGCGTCACACTCTTGGCGATCAACCAGCGTGAAACGCCCGATACCGTCGCGGCGTTTTTCCAGCGGCAGGGCTTTACCGTGCCCACGCTCTTCGACCGCGACGCGGCGGTGTCCGCCAAGTACCGCGCGCACGGCATCCCCCAGACCGTGCTGATCGACAAGCAGGGCATCGTGCGCGAGGTGAAGACCGGCGTGCCGCGCGCCGCGAGCGTCGAAGCCAGCCGCGAGGTCTACCGCCAACAACTCGAACCACTGGTGAAAAAGCTGGTCGAAGCCGAGGCAGAGTAACCCAGAGCATCTTTCGGCGACCCGTCGTAGGCGCCACACCTTGCCCCGAAGGGCAAGGTGTGATGCCGTCCGCACGCCCGCACACCTTGCCGCTAAAGC
>CAZUHK010000037.1:0-18837 GCA_964620345.1 uncultured Planctomycetaceae bacterium | reverse complement strand
ACCAGCGCGGTGTTCGGCTCGCGCGGCAATCTCGCATCGACGCTCAGCCATCGGCCGTTGATCAGCATGTGCAGCTCGGCCCCGGGCAGGCGGTTGACCGGCACGTCGTGCCGCGTCGAGACCAGCACGCTGAGCGTCGCGGGCACGAGCAGCGCGTCGACCGGTTGGCCGATCTGTGCCGCCAGCCGCTGCTGGGTCCGCCACGCGCCGCTGCGCAGCTCGAAGCTGGCCCGCAGGTCGGTCAGCGGCGCCAGGTTCAGACCGTCATCAAACAGAACCAGCGAGGGCATGGCGATACTATCGGCCCGTGGGGCGATGGTGTCCACCGCCCCACCGCCCCGCTACACTTGGCCGGCATGCTTGAAGCGATCGTTTTTGATTTCGACGGCGTGATTGTCGACAGCGAGCCGCTGCACCACAGGGCCTTCGCCGAAGTGTTCGCGACGCTCGGGCTGGACGTCGACTACGACCGGTACATCCGCGAATACATCGGCTTCGACGACCGCGACGCGATCCGTCACGCCTGCCGGACCGTCGGCAAACCGCTGGTCGACCGGACGATGCGGCGGCTGCTGGCCGAGAAGGCCGCGGCGTTCGATCGCATCGTGGCCCGAGGCGTCGCGCCGATCGACGGGGCCATCGAGCTGGTCCGTGCCGCGGCCGGCCGGTGGCCGATCGCCATCGCCTCGGGGGCGTTGCGCAGCGACATCGACCTGATTCTTCCGGCGTTGAACGATGATGATCTGGCCGCGTGCTTTGCGGCGATCGTCACGGCCGACGACGTGGCCCGATCCAAGCCCGATCCGGCGACGTACCTGAAGGCCGCCGAGCGTCTGGGCGCGGCGCCCGCGGTCTGCCTGGCGATCGAGGACACCCCCACCGGCCTGGCCTCGGCCAAGGCCGCGGGCATGCGCACGCTCGGCATCGCAACCTCGTATGAAGCGGCCAAGCTCGACGCCGACCGTGTCGTCCATCGCCCGGCCGACGTGAACGTCGCGCAACTGGAAAGCTGGTTCGCTTAGCCCCCCACCGCGACGGCGATGCGTTCGGCGGCCTCGCGCGGCAGTTGCATCTCGCGCTTGCCCACGCGCACCTGCACCGAGCCGAACGGCCCGGCCGACATCACCTTCACCCGGCCGTTGAGCTTGAGCCCCTGCTCGCGCAAAAACTCCAGCAGCTCGCTCTCCGAGTCCGCCACCCGCTTGACCAAGCCCGATTCGCCCGGCTCCATCTCGCTCAAGGGACGGAAGTCCTGCTCGCGAATCTGCCCCTCGGCCGTGGGAATCGGCGCACCGTGCGGATCGACGTCCGGGTGGCCCAGGTAGTCGTCGATCTTTTCGATCAGTTGATCGCTTACCGCGTGTTCGAGCCGCTCGGCATCGTCGTCGACTTCGTGCCAGCCCAGCCCCAGGGTCTTGACGAGAAACAGTTCGAGCAGCCGATGGCGGCGGATCATGCACATCGCCAGGTCGCGGCCTGCGTCGGTCAGTTGGGCGCCGTAGTAGGGTTCGTGCTGCACCAGGCCCCGGGCGGCGAGTTGCTTGATCATGCCCGACACCGTGCCTTGGCCCAGCGCCATGCGATCGGCCAGGGCCTTGGTCGTCGCGCGATCGCCGGCCTCGGTCAGCTTGTAGATCTGCTTGACGTAGTCTTCCACCGCGCGGCTGTGGGGCCGACGCGGCCCATCGGTGTCGGTCATGGTCGAACCGCTTCCGCTTGATCGTCGTCCGTGGTGGTCTGCGGCCGGGCCATGCGGTGCAACGCCGCGAGCACGACCGCGCGCTGGCCGATCGCCAGCTCGTCGTGCGACACATCGCGGCGTGACGAGTCACCGGCCGTCGCGTGGTGATCCGTTGGCGCTTCGGTGACGCGGCCGTCGATCTGTCCATCGCCCAGCGGCGCCGGCCCGGCGTCGCGCGGCGGCCGCGCCGGCGGCGGGCCGATGTGGAACACGGTGTTCGGCGGGATCAACTGCAGCACCGTCGCGCTTCGATTGCGCTGATCGATCAGAATGCCGTACTGCGAACGGTCGAACTCGGCGGTCACGCCGCGGCTCATGTAGAACAGCCGCTGGGCGTTGGGGTCGGCCGATCCGTCGGTCGGCTCGCGGGGATCGATGTAGCGGAACACGTTGCCGCGCTCGCCGGTGGTGCGAAGACCCGCGTCGTGCCGACGCAGCGACACGCCCAGCGGATCGACATCTTCCACCGTCTGATCCACCGGCCGCAGCCCGCGCTGTTCGACGGTCTGCGCCGCAGCACCGCCGACGAACACCAGCACCGCCAGCACCGCGGCGGCCGGTATCCGGGGATGAACGATTGAACAAAGCATCGCAGACATTGTATCGGCATATCCACCGCCCCACGCCGATTGATTTGCCAATGGGTGTCTAAACGACAACCGACACAAGGGGCGACTGTCAATCTGGCAAATGCGGCACGGGGCGTGGCCCTCTAACTGCCTTCCAATCAATATCTTGCATTCAGCAGCCGTGGCACGGTGTTTGAGCCGAGTTCAGTGGTTGTGTCACCGGCCAACGTGGTCGTGATGACAACCGGCATACCCGAACCCCTGTTCGAAAGGAGCAAAGCCATGTTACCGACTCGAAACGTTCGTTCCACTTGGGCTGATCCGTTCGAGCTGCTTCACCGCGACTTCGATCGGATGCTCAGCCGCCACTTCGCCGACGGCGAGGAGGCGCCGACCGCCAGCTATCCCGTCAACATCCAGGAAGACGAGAATCACATCTACGTGGAAGCCGAGCTGCCCGGTTTCAAGCGTGATGAGGTGAACGTCACGCTGGAGAACGGCGTGCTGTCGATCATCGCCGAGCGGAAGGCCGAGCCCGTCCAAGGCAAGCAACAGCACCTCAACGAGCGGCGTTACACGCGCGTGGCCCGCAGCTTCACGCTGCCCAACATCGTCGATGAGAGCGATGTGGACGCCAAGCTCGAGGAAGGTGTGCTCACGCTCGCGCTCAACAAGCGTGAAGAGGTCAAGCCCCGCCGGATCGAAGTGAAGTAACCGCCCCACCGGAATCCGCGAGATTCCCGAGATCCGTCGAATCCCGCCGGGCGAAGCCCGTCCTGTTGGGGCGGGCTTTTCGCATGATGCCTGACGTCAACGACCGGGCTATTGTACGGCCATGTCGCCGGGCTTGGTCATTCTGCTGCTGGTCGCGCTGCTCGCGGTGCTGGTGACCGTCGCTCTGGTCGGGGCCTACGTGGTGAGCCATCCGCCCCGGCTGACCGCAGCCGTGGCGCTGGGCCGAGGCCTGCCGATCGAAGCCGAAGAAGTGTTCGGCCGGTACGAGCGACTGGACGTCACGGCGGCCGACGGCGTGAGGATCGATGTGTGGTTGCTGCGCGGCGGGCGCGCGGCTGGCCCGGCGGTGTTTCTGCTGCACGGCTGGGGTGATTCGCGCTACGGCCTGCTCGAGGCCGGCCGATTGCTCGCGCCGCACGTCAGCCGCATCGCGGTGTACGACCAGCGGGCGCACGGTGAATCGCTGCACCGCCGCGCCACCGGCGGCGCGGCCGAGGCCGACGACCTGCGCCGTGTGATTGAAGCGATCCGCCCTCACCTCGACCACCGCCCCCTGCTGCTGGTCGGCCATTCGATGGGCGGCGTGCTGGCGATCGGCCAGGCCGCCGCGCTGGGCGCCGCGGGCGTGATCGCCGACTCGCCTTATCTCGATCCGATCGACGTGATGAAGCGGATGATGCGGCTGATGCGCGTGCCGGCCTTTGCGATCCTGCCGATGATGCTCGCGTGGATGCGTCTGCTCGGCGGTCGGCGCGATACGGCGCCGCACACCGATGAACTGGCGGCCCGGCTCACCGTGCCGCTGCTGGTGCTGCACGGCGAGGCCGACCGCGTGGTGCCCGTGGCGCACGCGCGACAAATCGCCGACGCCGCGCCCCATGGCCGACTGGTGACGATCGCCGGGGCCGACCACCTGGCCGGCGCGGCGACCGATCCGTCGGCCTACGGGTTGGCCGTCGAGCAGTTCATCGCTGAAATTCGATCGGGCTGATCGGCGGGCGATTGGTCCAAACTGCCGCGCCGTCGTATCATGCACCGTCCAGTTTGAAGAGAGCACGGATGACCAGTAAGACCCAGCCAACCCAAACGCAGGTTCGCGCCCGTGTCCAAACGGTGATTGAAGCGCTGCGCCCGTCCATTCAGAACGATGGCGGGGACGTGGAACTGGTCGAGGTCGCCGATGGCATCGTGCGTGTCCGTTTTCACGGCGCGTGCGTGGGCTGCCCGTCCAACGCAATGACGCTGCAGGACAGCATCGAGAAGAACATCTGCGACCACGTGCCCGAGGTGCGGCGCGTGGTATCGGTGCAGTAGCGCCGGCGGATCAGTCGCGGCCCAGTTCGGCGCTCCGCTCGGCGGCGCGGCGGACGGCGGCGACCAGCGCTTGGCTCACCCCTTGAGATTCCAGCCGCTCGATCGCGGCCTGCGTCGTGCCGCCGGGGCTGGTCACGCGCCGGCGCAGCTCGGCCGGGTCGACGCCGGTTTCCACCATCATCTTCGCCGCGCCGAACATCGTCTGCTGCGTGAGCTTCGCCGCGTCGGCGTCGGCCAGGCCCAATTGCTTCGCGGCTTCGGTCATCGCCTCGGCGAGGTAAAACACATACGCCGGGCCCGAGCCGGACACGGCCGTCACCGCGTCCATCAGCGATTCGTCGACGGTCACGACCTCGCCGGCGGCACCGAACAATTGATGGGCCCAGGCCAACTGCGAATCGCTCACCGTGGCGCTGGGGCTCAGGGCGGACATGCCACAGCCGACCAGCAGCGGCGTGTTGGGCATGACGCGCACGATCGGTCGCCCCGCTCCCGCGGCCGCTGCGAGCTTGACGTGCGGCACGCCGGCCATGATCGAAACCAGCAACTGATCGTCGCGCGCCGCCGACAGGTCGTCGGCCATCGTGGCAAACACCTGCGGCTTGACCGCGATGAGCACACGCCGCGATTCGGCAATGACGTGCGCGTTGCGCTCGGTGACGGTTGCGCCCAGCTCGGCAAACAGCGCCCGGCGCGCTTCGGACGGGTCGGCGGCGAGGATGTCATCGGCCCGGACCACCCCCGCCGCGACCGCGCCGCGCACGATCGCCTCGGCCATGTTGCCCGCGCCGATGATGCCCAGTTCGTAGCTCATTCGTCGGCCTCCCCCGGCCCGCGCCAGGCGAGTCGGCGTTGTTGCGCGGTCGTCAACACCGCCTCGATCTTCGCACGGTCGGCCCGCATCAGCGCATCGCGGAGGTCGGTCAGATCGTCGCGGTATTCTTCGATCGCGTCTATCGCCTCGGCCGCGTTGTCGATGAGGATGTCGGCCCACATCGTCACGTCGCCGCCGGCCAGCCGCGTGGTGTCGGCCAGGCCGGTCGACGCGATGCGCATCGCCGGTTCGTCGTCGCCCACGTGGTTCATCAGCAGCACCGACAGCAGGTGCGGCAGATGGCTGACGCGGGCCACGGCGCGGTCGTGGGCGTGGGGGTCCATGCGGTACACGGTCATGCCCACCGCGGCCCAGAGCTGCTCGACGCGATCGACCGCGTCGGCGTGGGCGCCGGGGCCGGGCGTGAGCACGACCGGCTTAGCTTCGAACAGATCGGCCTCGGCCGCGCCGGGGCCGGTGGCCTCCGAGCCGGCCATCGGGTGGGCGCCGACGAACCGTGGGGCCAGCGCTTCGAGCGCCTCGGCCGCGGCGACCGTGCTGGCCTTGGTCGAGCCAACGTCGGTCACCCACGCCGCGCCGCTGCATTGGGCGACCGGTTCGAGCAACATCAGGCCGGTCATCACCGGCGTGGCGATGACGACCAGGTCGGCCCCGTCGCAGGCCTCGGCGAGGTCGTCGGTCGCGTGATCGACGCAGCCGCGCTTCACCGCGATGTCGCGGGTGGCCAGCCGGCGCGCCACGCCAACGATGCGCCCGGCCATGCCACGGCGGCGCAGGGCCAGCCCCAGCGACCCGCCCAGCAGGCCCACGCCGATGATCGCCACGTGCTTGAACGCTGTATCTGCCATGCTCGCACCACGACGCGCGGCTTGTCCGCCGGTCGTTCGGGGCGATATGCTAATGGATTGAGCCACCGCCCGCGACGATTCGCTCGCCGGCCCGATCCTCAAGCGAGTCACCCCATGCCCAACGCCAGCCCGTACAACGGTTCGTATCAGCTTGAGTTCGAAAAGCCACTGCTGGAAATCGAAAAACAGATCCGCGAGCTCGAGCGAAACCCCAACCGCGAGGAATACTTCAGCGAATTGCAGAGCTTGCGCCAGAGCCACACCGGGCTGCTGAAAAAGACCTACGCCAAGCTCAGCCCGTGGCAGACGGTGCAGGTGGCCCGCCACCCCGGTCGGCCTCAGTCGGCGGATTACATCGCGACAATGGTCAAGGACTTCCAGGAACTGCACGGCGATCGGCGCTTCGGCGACGACCGCGCGATCCTCACCGGCTTCGGCCGCATCGGCCCTTACAAGACGATGCTCGTCGCCCAGAACAAGGGCCGCGACACCAAAGAGAAGATCGCGGCGAACTTCGGCTGCGCCCACCCCGAGGGCTACCGCAAGGCGATGGCGAAGATGAAGCTGGCCGAGAAGTTTGAGATGCCGGTGGTCTGCCTGATCGACACCGCCGGCGCCTATCCGGGCGTGGGGTCGGAGCAGCGCGGCGTGGCCGAGGCGATCGCGGTGAACCTGCGCGACATGAGCAAGCTGCGCGTGCCGATCGTGTGCGTGGTGATCGGCGAGGGCGGCTCCGGCGGCGCGCTGGGCATCGCCGTGGGCGACCGCGTGGGCATGATGCAATACGCCTGGTATTCGGTGATCAGCCCGGAGAACTGCTCAGCCATTCTCTGGCGCGACGGCGATCACGCCGAGGTCGCCGCGGCGTCGTTGTGCTTGACCGCGAGGGACAACCTTAAGCACGGGGTGATCGACTCGATCATCGAAGAGCCGCTGGGCGGCGCCCATCGCGACCCGGCGCAGGCCGCGGCCACGCTGGAGGATTGGATCGTGCAGCACCTGCGCGAGCTGCGGCGGTTCAAGATCGACAATCTCATCCGCCGCCGCTACGAACGCTGGCGTGAGCTGGGCGCGGTGGCCGAGGGCGCGATCGCATGACGCACGCCGATCAGAGCACTCGTTGCAACAGAATCACCAACGCCACCAGCACGACCATCGCGACGATGACCCACCGCCACGGGCCGCGGCGCGGCAGCGGGCCGGCCGCCCAATCGTCGTCGGTCATCCAGTGACCGCAATTCGGGCAGCGCTCGGCGTCGGCGTACATCGCCTCGCCGCAGTCGGGGCAGTCGGTCGTGTCGGTGTCGCGGCCGTTCATCGCGAGCGGTGGATCACGGCCAAATCGCCGAGCAACAGGTGGACCGTCTCCAGCGGCAGCACGACTGCGGCGTCGGACAGCGCTTCGGCGGGCTTGGGATGGGTTTCGATGAACACCGCGTGGACGCCGGCGGTGACCGCGAGCTTGGCGAGCATGGGCGCGCGGTCGGGCCGGCCGCCGGTGGCGGTGCCCAGGCCGCCGGGCTGCTGGGTCGAATGCGTCGCGTCGAAGCAGACGGGGTAGCCCAGGTCCATCAGGTCCGCCAGGCCGACAAAGTCGGTGACCAGCCGGCCGTAGCCGAAGAAGGTGCCGCGCTCGGTGAGCACGATGCCCGCCGCGCCGCTCTGGGTAAGCTTGATCGCGACATGGGTCATCTCCGCGGGCGCCATGAACTGGCCCTTTTTGACATTCACCGGCTTGCCCGTCGCCGCGGCGGCGGCCAGCAGGTCGGTCTGCCGGCTGAGGAACGCGGGGATCTGGATCAGGTCAACCACCCGCCCCACCGCCGGGGCCTGGCCGGGCTCATGAATGTCGGTGGTGATCGGCACGCCCACCTCGTCGCGCACCGCCCGCAGCGCCGCCAGGCCCTCTTCCAGGCCCGGCCCGCGCGGGCTGTGAATCGAGGAGCGATTGGCCTTGTCATAGCTGGCTTTGAAGATGTAGCTCAGGCCCAGCTCCGCACAGCGGTCGCGCATCGCCGCGGCGATCCGCACACACTGCCCGGCCGATTCGATCACGCACGGCCCGGCGATGATCGCCAGCGGCTGGCCGGGGCCGAGGGTCAGGTTGTCCACTTTCGTCTGGTTCATCGGGGTTGCAGCAGCACCATGTTGTCGCGGTGCACGACTTCGTCATAGGCGCGCCGGCCGAGCAGTGGCTCGAAATCGTCCGATCGCCGGCCCATGATCTTGCGGCATTCGCGGGAGTCGTAGTTGATCAGCCCCCGGCCGATCTCCCGGCCGCGGGCGTCGCGGACGATCACGATGTCGCCCTGCTCGAACCGGCCGGTGATGTCGGTGATGCCGATCGCCAGCAGCGAGGTGTTCTTGTCCGCCAGGGCTCGGGCGGCGCCCTCGTCGACGGTGATCGTGCCGGCGGGCCGGGCGGTCATGCCGATCCACCGCTGGCGGCTGTCGAGCTTGCGCGTGGCGGGTACGAACACCGTGCCCAGCTTCTGGCCATCGAGCAGTCGGGTGAGCACCTCGTCTTCGCGGCCGTTGGCGATGACCGCGACCTCGCCGGCGTCGGTCACCAGCCGCGCCGCTTCGAGTTTGGTCCGCATGCCGCCCGAGCCGAACTCCGTCTTGTCGGCCAGCACGAGCGAACGGGCCTCCAGGCAATCGTGCACGATGTCCAGGACACAGCCGCCGCTATCCTTCAGTCCATCGACCACGCTGAGGATGATCAGCAGGTCGGCCCGCAGCGCGTTGGCCACCAGCGCGGCCAGCACGTCGTTGTCGCCGAAGCGGATTTCCTCGACGCTGACCGTGTCGTTCTCGTTGATCACCGGCACCGCGCGCAGCGCGTGCAGCTCGGTGATGCAGTTGCGGATGTTGAGATAGCGCTGGCGACTGTCGAAGTCGTCGCGGGTGACCAGCATCTGCGCCACGTGCAGGCCGTGGGGCTTGAAGGCGTTGTGCCACTGGCTCATCAGGCCCGACTGTCCGACGGCGGCGACTGCCTGGATGACGCTCACATCCGTGGGCCGGGCGTCCAGATCGAGCGCTCGCGTGCCCACGCCGACGGACCCGCTGGAAACGATGGTCACCTCGATGCCGCGACTGATCAGCGAGCTGACCTGGTTCGCGACCGCGTGCAGGTACGCCTCGTCGAGCCGGCCATGGGCGTCGGTGACCAGCGCGGTGCCGAGCTTGACCACGACGCGGCGGGCCTTGGCGATCACGGTCTGTCGCAACTGGGTCGATGGCATGGGGCACCGGTTTGCGGGCGAACGGCACGGATTCTAACGGCTCGCCGAATCCTTCGCCGCCAGTACGCGGTCGATCGCGTCGGCCGTGGCCGCGGCGGCGCCCTGGTTGTCGCGGATGACGCGGCGGGCGTTGGCCGCGAGCTGCGCCGCCCGGTCGGGGTCTTGCAGCAGGCCGCGAACCGCCTGGCGCAACGCCGGGCCGTCCGGCACCTGCACCACGCCGTCGCCAGCCATCAGTCGCGCCATCGTATCGGCGAAGTCCGCGATGTTGGGGCCGATGACCACCGGCTTGTCCAGCGCGGCCGGCTCCATCATGTCACTGCCGTACAGCGGGCAGAAGCTGCGGCCGATCACGACCACGTCGGCCAGCGCGTAGGCGGCGCGCAACTCGCCCATCGTGTCCAGCAAGAACAGGTCGATGCCGGGCTCACCGGGCCGGCCACCGGGTCGGGCCGAGCGACGCACGGGGTTGCCCAGTGCCGTGGCGGCTTCGTCGAACCGCTCGGGCTTCCGCGGGGCGCACAGCAGTTGCACCCGCCGGCCGGCGACGTCGGTCAGGTCCGCCAGGTGCTCACGGAACAACACTTCCTCGCCCGGGCCGGTCGAGCCGCAGACGATCAGCGGTCGGCTGCGATCGATGCCCAGCGCTTCGGCCAACGCCGCGCTGCCTGGTACGTCGTCGACCAGTTCGGCGGTGTCCCACTTCATCGTGCCGGTCACGTGCACGCGATCGGCGGGGGTGCCGAGGTCGACAAAGCGCCGGGCGTAGGTCTGATCCTGCACGCACGCGGCGGTCAGGCGGGCGAACATGCCACGAACGAACGGGCCAAACCGTCGATACCCGCGATGGCTGCGCTCGCTGAGCCGGCCGTTGATCACGAGCATCGGCACGCCGTGCCGCGCGCACGCCGCGGTGAAGTTCGGCCAGAGCTCCAGCTCCATCAACGCCACCACGTCCGGCTGAACCTGCCGCAGAAATCTGCGCACCGCCCAGGAGAAATCCCACGGGTATCGCACCACCTCATGCCGCGTTTCGTAGAGCTTGCGGGCCCGGGCGATGCCGGTGTTGGTCGTCGCGCTGATGACAATGCGAACAGCGTCGCGGTGGCGGGCGGTGAGTTCATCGACGAGCCGGCGCGTGGCGTTGACCTCGCCGACCGACACCGCGTGGATCAGCACGGTCTGCCGATCGCTCGGCGACAGGTGGGTGTGGCCGAACCGCGCCCGCCAGTCGGCGCGGTGCTTGTCGCGGCGGAGCAGGTCGAACAGCCAGATCGGCGATGTGATGATCGCGGCCAGCAGGTAAGCCGCGTCGCGCAGCAGCGTCATGGCCGCATTGTAACTGCTTTCACGAAGCCGACGACGACCCGGCCTTCGCCGCCGCCGGGTCGTTCATCCAGTGCGACAGCTTGGCCGGCAGATCGCCCGTGGCCAGCTCGCGCAGCTTGTCGGCCAGGTAGAAGACCTCGAGCATCGCCGGGACGTTGATCGCCGCTTCCCGCAGCGCCTCGCGGAACTGTTCCCAATCGATCACGCCGTCGCCGGGCATGCGGTGGTCGTCGATCACGCCGTCGTTGTCGTGGATGTGCAGGTAGGCGATCACGTCGGCGCAGTTGACGATGCGGCCGCTCACGTCGCCGGTCATCTTCGCGTGGCCGGTGTCGTAGCACATGCGGGCGTGCGGGCTGTCGATCTCGCGCAGCAGGTTGGCCAGTTGCAGCGGGTCGTTGCCGATCCACATATTGTGCGGATTGTTCTCCCAGACGTACACGACGCCCTGCCTTTGGCCGATGGCCGCGAGTTCGGCGATGCTCCGGCGCAGCGGGTCGACGCGGTCGGCGCGTTCGGTGTCGGTCGGCGTGTGCCCCTCGGGCGCGAGGTTCGATGGATGCACCACGACCATCGGCCCGCCCAGCGCCAGCGCCAGCTCACCCTCGCGGCGATAGATATCGATCACCTCGCGGCGGTGCGATTCATCCGTGCTCGCCGGGTCGTACCGCGAGCCGAACACGCCGTGAATCGAATCGACCGGCACGTCGGCGTCGCGCGTGATGCGCCGTACGTCATCCACCGTCGGCGGGTTGGCTTCGTTGCGATAGAACTGGCAGCTCTTGCAGCCCAGTTGCCGGTAGAGATCGAGAATGATCGGCGGATCGAAATCATCGAAACCAAATGCCGCGACTGTCGCCAGCTCTGCCATGGTTTTCTCCACGTCCTGCCCCGAAGATGTTGGTGGCGGCGTCCGGCTACCCGCCGAGTCGATTGCGGACGAACGTGGCGCGAAACTCGCGCCGCTCGTCTCCGGTCAGCGACCGTTTGGCTATTGTTTGAAGATGGGCCGGCTGGGTCAAGAGCATCAGCTCGCCCAGCGTCTGCAGGTCCGCCTCGTGAAGCCGGCCCATGCTCACGCCCAGCCGCACGTGGCTGAGCAGGTACAGGCATTCTTCACTGCCCAACAGCCGCGCGGTGCGCAGCAGGCCCCAGGCGCGATAGATCTTGTCATCCAGCACCGCGGGCCGACGCTCCATCAGCGCCTGCCGCGCCGCGTGCTCGTAGTCGATCAGCTTGGGGATGATGTCCCGCTCGAAGTCGTTGAGCGTTTCCTGTTCGCTTTTGCCGAGGGTGGTCTGGTTGGATATCTGGTAGAGATCTCCGACGGCGTCGGTCCCCTCGCCGTGGAAGCCGCGGACGGCCAGGTGCATGTCGCGTGCGGCGCGTTTGACCTTGTCAATCTCGCCGGTCATCTTCAGCGCCGGCAGGTGTAGCATCACCGACACGCGGATGCCCGTGCCCACGTTGGTCGGGCAGGCGGTGAGGTAGCCCCAGGTCGGGCTGAAGGCGTACTCCACGGACGACTCAAGCCGATCGTCGATCTGGTCGGCCAGGGAGTAAACGTCGGCCAACTGCATGCCGCTGCGCAGCACCTGGATGCGCAGGTGGTCTTCCTCGTTGACCATGACCGCGACCGACTCATCGCCGGTGATCGCGGCGCCGCGCGGGGTCTGGCCCTGGCCGTGCTGGCGGGAGATCAGGTGGCGCTCGACGAGCAACTGCCGATCTAGTGGCGAGGCGTCGTTGAGGTCGATCCACAGCACCTGGTTGCCGATGCGGGCGTCGGTCAGGCGACGGTGGCACAGATCGAGCAGCTCGTGCTTCTGCGCCTCGCTGGCGGTGGCCAGGAACGGGAAGCCGGCGATGTTGCGGGCGAGGCGGACGCGGCTGGAGAGCACCACGTCGGTGTGCGGGCCCCGACCATCGGCCCAGGGCGTCGGGCTGTCAGGCAGGTCCGCGGGGTTCATTGTCGTTCGGCCTCGATCTGTTGGACCTGGTCGCGAAGGCGGGCGGCGGTCTCGTACTGCTCGGCGGCGACGGCCTGGTCGAGCTCGCGCCGAAGCTGCATCAGCCGCTGCTGGCGGAGCGTGTCCGCCCCGCAGTTGCGCGGGGCCTTGCCGATGTGCTGCGTCGCGCCCTCGTGAGCCCGGGCCAGCAGCGTCTTGAGCGTGGGCGCGAACGCCTCGTAGCACGCCGGGCAGCCCAGCACCCCACGCTTGCGGAACGCCTCGTAGCTCAGCCCACACTGTTCGCACGAAAGCTCGGTTTCCGCCGGCTGGGCGCCCGAGTGCTTGAGCACAAACTTCTCCAACAGCTCATTGATCGGCGCGTTGGTCACCTTGACCGCGACGCCTTCTTCGGCGGCGTGCTGCTCGCACAGATGCTTTTCGATCTTCTTACCCTCGACGATCTCGATGAGGTGTACCGTCGCGGGCTTGTCACATCTATCGCACTTCATGGGGCGGTCATCGTGGGTGTGGAACCGGCGTATTGTACGCCGCGGCGCAAACGACGATCAATCGCCGCCCGCTGTTCAGATATCGGCCAAACACGGTGTGGGGATTGACCGATCGGTTCGGTCGAGGCCTGGCCCCCCGGCCACTTACACCGCCGGAGGTGCAGGTCACGCCTCCGGCGGCGAATATCGCATTTCACATTCGTCGGTGCGTCCTCGGCCGTGTCCGGCACACGAAAATAGCTGCGCCGCCTGATCGGCGGCGCAGCTACCCGACCCCGGTTGGATCATCTGTCAGGCCCGGCGCGGCGTGGGCGGCATCGTCTCCCGTGACGCTCGCCGTTCCGTTTTCCCGCAGGGCGGCCCAGATGCCTTACAGCGCGTCGTTGTTCTCTTCGCCGGTGCGGATGCGCACCACACGCGCCAACGGGTAGATGAACATCTTGCCATCGCCCACCTCACCCGTGCGGGCGTTGGAGACGATCGTGTCGACCGCCTTGTCCAGATCCTCCTCGCGGACCGCGATCTTGAGCATGACCTTGGGCACGAAGCCCACGTCCATGCGAGCGCCGCGGTAACGCTCGGTGTGGCCCTTCTGCCGGCCGAAGCCCTTGACCTCGAACGCGGTGACGCCCAGAATCCCCAGGCGAGCCAGCGCCGACTTGACCGTATCGACCTTGGCGGGCTGAATGACGGTTTCGATCATGTGCATCGCGAGTTCTCCTGCAACAGGTGCGTTGAAATCAGGTATAGCAAAGCCAGTGCCGAAGAATTGCTCAACCGCCGCCAATTTCGGGATTAATTCGTAAGTCGCTGATTATGTGATGCTTATGAGCGACGCCGCATCGCGACGGCGCGCGGGGATCGTTCGGGATTGCACCAGGAATGTCAGCCCTGCCTCACATGCGTGCATCGCCGCCCGCATTGCCCATTGCGTGAACAGCCCCCCGCCGCTTGCGGCTTCGCGCCGGCGATGGTACCGGACCGCCAGCGCCGTTCGGAGCAGGCGAATTCCGAGAAAACGCAAGCCGCCTACCGTGGGTCGGTCAACCGCCCCATGAACAGAATCGCCCCGGTCGCGCGGTCGCGGATGGCCAAGAGGAACGGCCGGTCGGCGCGGAACTCCACGGCCCGTTCGGCCGGCATCGCCGAGAGGCGCTCCATCACCACCGCTGTCGCCGCCGCCGCCTCACTGCCCTGCTCGTCCACCGCGACGAACGCCTGGTGCTGCACCAGCGAGATGAACAGCTTCGACTCGTCGGACATCCCGCTGAAATCGGCGTCGGGCGTGAAGGCCAGCATCATCCCGTGCGCTTGCAGCGGCTGGTTCAACGCCTTGGCGTAGGTCATCTTGAACTTCGGCAGGTAGAGCATGACCGGCCGGGCCATGGCCGCGGCCAGGCGCTTGTCCAGCGACGCGGCGTCCAGGTCTTCGACGATCTTCGATACCGCTTCGCCTTCGGGCGGCAGCATGACGACCATCGACAGGTCGCCGCCCTGATACGGCAGCTCGATCAGCTTGCCGCGCTCGTCTTCAAGGTAGTTGAATGTACCGCGCTGAAACATTGTCGGTACGTCCACCGACTTCTCTGCGGTCAGGTGGAACGCCCGATCGCGCGTCGCGTGGGGCTTGAACGGATGCTGCCAGTCGCCCTTGAAGTAGATCGCGTTGACCAGCACCAGCCGCGTCTGCCCGCTCACCGCGTCGGGCGAGAGCAGATCCTTGATCCGATCGTTGGTCCGCTTCTCGACCCAGGCGTTGATCTTCGACCGCCCCGGCTCGGGGTAGGCCACGGGTGTGACGCCCACGCCGTAGTGCTTCTTGAGCGTGGCGACGAAGTCGTCCTTCATCGCAAAGTTGTGGGCCGGCCAGATGCTGTTGGCGATCGCCAGGGTGATCGATTCGTGATCGGCGGTTCCCTCCATCGCTTCGGCGAGCTGGCCCGCGGCGGCGTGAACACGATCGGCCGGCCATACGGTGTAAGCCACGCTCACGCCCGGCTCGACGCGGACCGGCGCGCCGCCCCTGCCATCGACGGACATCTCGCCGGGCAGCCGCAGCGCGGTGTACATCTGCCCGGCCGTCTGGCCCTTGGCGCCGGCCAGGGTCATCGTCAGGGCCGACTCGATGCTGTAGGGCGAAAAGAACAGATCGCCTTGCTCCCCGGCGAGTTGGGCGTACAGATCCAGGGCGAATTGGTTGTTGGACTTGGCCAGTTGTTTGACGTCCTTCGCCGGATCGGCGATGGCGGGGCTGACCAGCAGCGCGACGGCGAGGGCAATGAGGGTGCGTGCGGGCATGGCGAGGCCTCCGGTGGGTTGCGCGATCCATTTTACAGACGCTTCGGTCAAAGCGATTTTCAGCCGCATGCGGCACGAAGAACGGTTCATCGTCAGATTCCGGGGAATGCGGCTTGGAGTTTGAGGAAGAAGTGTTGGTCGTCTCGGCGGAAGCCGCAGGCCACCCGGGCGTAACGTTCCAGCCAGTCCAGCCGCTCCAGCGTCGGCCGCGACAGCAGCCGCATCTACGACATCAAGCCCCACGTGGCGGGATTCGTTGAGTGCTGGCTCGTCGCCACGCCGTTGGCCAGCGGTAATTGCACGCCCACTGCGAGCCGTCCACGCAATCGCAACCGATGGTACACTGCGGCCCGGCACGGACAGCCGGCTATACTCTTTTGGCACCAACTGACACGCAAGAAGTTTTCCATGGCCGACCACACGCGACAAGAATCGACCGTGGCCGCGACGCAGACGCAGCGGCGCGATCAGTCCAATCCCAAGAAGCTGCCGCCGTACCACGTCGTGCTGCTGGACGACGACGACCACAGCTACGGCTACGTGGTTGAGCTGACGGCCAAGCTGTTCGGCCACCCGCTGGAAAAGGGCATGACGATCGCGATGGAGGTCGACCGGCAAGGCCGGGCCATTCTACTGACGACGACCAAGGAGCACGCCGAGCTGAAGCGCGACCAGATTCATGCCTACGGGCCGGACCAGTTCATCGCCGAGTGCGCCGGCAGCATGACCGCGATCATCGAGCCGGCCGAGGACGCCTGATCGGATCGCGTGGCTGCGGTCTGTAACGGCGTGGGCGGCGCGATCATCACAGATTCACAAGTCTGCAACGGATTGTCCGGTTTTTTGCTCATGGGGCAATGGTCGGCGACGTCTATGCGTTGGGCCACCGAACCGAGCGGGTGGCCGACGACGCCGACCTTTGCGAAAGGCCCGATGATGAACAGCCGACCGATCGACACGATGCAACGCGCCCGCCAGCTCATCGCCCGCCTGCGTCATCTGCAGTTGCTCGAGGCCAAGCGGGGCAGCGTGGCCGACTCGTGGCGTTACGCCAGCCGCGCCCAGCGCGTGCGCCGCGCCGCCGGCGGCGGCTGCGGCAAGGGCGACGAGCTGGCCGCTGTGGCGTGAAGCGTTCCAACCGGCGGCGCCTGATCGCCGCGTCAACATTCATCCAGGCGGTAGAGCGGCGCCCCGCCGAACCGCTTGGGCAGCTCCTGCGTGCCCACGTAGTCGCAGGTGAACCGATGATCGGTCGCGAGGGTGAGCTCGGCGGCGAAGTGTTCGCTGACCCACGCCGAGCCGGGCGTGGTGACCGGCTCGATGCGCGCGGCGAAGTTCACATGCGAGCCGAACACGTCCTGCCGCTGAAGGATGGCGTTGCGGCGTCGATACACCGGCCCGGCGTGCAGGCCGATTCGCATCGCGGTGTCGGCCGGCAAGCGGTGGGCCGCCCAGTCGAACCTCTCCATCCGCCCAAGCAGCCGCATCGCGCAGTCGGCCGCGTCGACCGGCGTGTCGAACACCATGTACAACGCATCGCCCCAGGTGTTGACGAACGACGGCTCGGCCCGGCAGCGGCGCATCACCTGCCGCACGATCCGCATGAACTGCGTCAGAAACGCCGGCGAATGCTCTTCCCGCAGCTTGGAAAAATTCTGCACATCGGAAAAGAGCATGTACGCGATCTGCCGCTTGCCGGCCGGCTCGGCCTCGACCGGCGGCGGCGGCTTGGGCCGGCCAAGCTTGCGCCGCCGCGCTGACGCCGGCAGCGACCGACGCAGCTCGCCGACGTCGACGACGTGGATCGACCGGCCAAGCTTCGCCCAGGTGCGATGAAACGCCGCGGTGCCCGCCCCGCCACCGGGCTGGCTGCTCTGCTCAAACGCCAGCAGCGCGTGCGGCGTCACGCCGAACTCCTCGGCCCGCAGGATCGCCAGGCCCTGCATGATGCGATTGGTAAAGTCGAACAGCACCTCATCGCCCAGGTACCGCTCGCGCGTGGCGTAATGCACCTGCGCCTTGTCGAGCACAACCAGCGCACGATCGCGCCACTGGCGCATCTGCGGGATGCCGAACGTCACGCTGGTGTGCATGAAATCTTCCAGGTCGAACGGCAGGACCACGTGCAGCTCGCGGCCGCGGCGCAGCATTTCTTCGGCGAAAAGGATGTCCGAGCCGTTGGCCACCGAGCAATAACCGATGACCGGATCGATCGCGTCGATGCGCTCAGCGATGGCGGCCGCGAGCTTTCGCTCCAGCGCGCCGATGGGGGGAAACCGCTCGGGCAGGCCGTGCTTCGCGGTGCGGTTGGGGTGGTCGATCATGTGGCCGGCAAAGACGACGACGTTGCCGAAGGCGAACAGGGCGGTCAGCGCGTCGGGCAGGTCGATGCGGCGGGCGAGCAGTTCGACGTTTCGCGCCATCGAGGCGATGTCGCCGATGCGTCCGCCGGCCTGTCGCACGGCGCGGCCGTAGAGGTCGATCGCGGTGGCGAGGTTCTGGCGGATGAGCTGGGCCTCGCCGAGCGTGGCCAGCAGCCAGTAGTCATCGGAATTGCCGAACGCATCCAGCTCGGCGCCGGCCTGATCGATCACGTCGGCCGCGAGCTGCCGGGCACAGGTCCGCTCGCCGGCAAGCATCGCGGTGGTCGCGGCGTTGATCGCGGGGTACCAGTCCCGCGCCAGATCGTACGCCCGGCCGTAGCGTTGCAGGGCCGCGCGGAAGTACCGTTTCTGCCGCGCCGGCTGGCGTGCGGTGCGGCCCATGTCCTTGAACAATCGCCCGGCCAAGCTCAGCGCCTCAACCCGCAGCTTGGCTTCGGGTTCGGTGGCGCGCTCGAGCCGATCGAGCAATTGCTCGACCAGGTCGCGCGCCCGCCGCACGCTGCGCCCCCGGGCCAGCGCCAGGGCCTGACGATAACGCAGCCAGTTGGAGTCCGGCAGGTGCGCGATGGCCTTGGTCGCGTAGTCGAACGCGGCCGCGGCGTGGCCGGCGCCGGTCAGGGCCTTGATAAAATCCAGGTGGAACGGCTCGTGCCCGGTCCAGAAAGCCGCGTCGTCGCTGGGGTACAGCCGCTTGAACACGTCGATCAGCGGCAGCTCTTCGCTCTTGAGCGCTTCGTGCAGATCCGCGACGGGCACGTCGGTCGTCTCGCGGTCGGCACCGGCCATCGACCCGGGCGTGAGGCGGTAGCCGAGCTTGACGATCGTGCGCAGCGTCTGCAGTGAGGTCCGCCTGTCGTATTCCTTTTCCGATTCGGGCAGCTTTTCGTAGGGCACGAGGCAGGGGTGTTGGCGTTTGGCGTCGTCGCGGTGCGGGCCCCAGGCCCAGCCCTCGGCGAGGCGGCCGGCGGCCCAGACCTTGTGAATCTGCTCGGCCAGTTGCTCGGTGAGCGCGGCCACATCCTCGGGCAGGTGTACGTCCGAGGTGTCCAGCGGCTGGCCGATGTCGCGCGGGGCG
>CAZUHK010000036.1:0-19158 GCA_964620345.1 uncultured Planctomycetaceae bacterium | reverse complement strand
AGTCGAGCGCCCCGCGTTTCCAGATTCAGTCTCAGCAGCACCCGATCAGCGGCGAAGACTACGGCGCGGCCCGCTATCAGCGCGATCCGTACAACGCCGGCGGGGGCGACAACGCCTTCACCGCCGATGGCCTGCCGGTCACCGCGGCCAACCCGATCGAGCCGTGGTGGGTGCGCCTCACCGTCACCGGCGAGGATCAGGGCGTGACGCGCACCATCTCGCTGGACCTGGAGATCGACAAGAAGGTGCGCTTCGCGATCCTCAGCCGCAACCGCGTGATGATCGGCCGCAACGTCATCATCAAAGGACCGATCGGCAGCAACTACACGCAGGTCGATGTCAAGCACGGGCACCCGGTGCAGATGCGCGACAACTTCCACGGCCTCAACGACACCCTCGACGGCTGGCTGAACGATCTGGCGGCGCACCTGGGGGCGCACGACGTGGACGGCGACAACCGCATCGCCCTGGCCGACTCGCTCGAGACGCAGGGCCTGACCGATCCGGCCGCGCTGGACCGCAACGCCGATGGCTACGTCGATCAGTACGACCTGTTTCTGCTGAGCTACGATGCGAACAACGATGGCAAGCTCACCGCCGCGGAGTTCACCACCAGCGGTTCGCTGGTCGACGAGCAGTTGTGGCAACTGATCAACGAGGCGAAGTATCCCGCGGGCACGCAATTCGACTGGTCGAGCCAGCAGGTGAAGCTGCCGGGCGACGCCTGGACCGACGCCTCGGGCGACCTGGGCGTGATCGACAACGCCGATCAGTACGCGAAGATCCACGGCGAGGTGGTGTTCAAGTCCGCCAAGAGCCCGTGGGAGGCCGGGGCGGCCGAGGGCGACTACCAGCAATACTTCCGCGGGTCGATCGCGCCCGATGCCTTCGCCGATGCGGTGACGTTCGCGGCCAGCGGTTCGCAGATCGCCGAGATCGGCCCGAGCAACTTCGATGTCTCGGGTTACCGCTCGCTGGCCTCGGGCAGCTTCGAGAACCAGAGCCAGAACCCGGCGCCCTCGGACTCGACGCAGCCGGCCGTGTTCACCCCCGCCGGGCCGGGCACGATCGAGTCGGTGCCGTTCAATTCGCCCTACCCGTACGATCATTACGCCCGCCCGGTGTACGAGAACATGACGTTCACCGACGTGACGATCCCCAAGGGCACCAACGCGCTGTTCGTCGACTGCAAGTTCGTCGGGGTGACGTTCGTGGACACCGAGGTGGACAACGACGACCCGAACTACAACTACGCGGGCATGCAGGACGCCAACGGCGAGTTGAAGTATGTCAACGTGACCGCGGAGGTGGCCGGCCAGCAGGTCAACGACACCAAGCCGCTGGGCAACAACATCCGCTTTCACGATTGCACGTTCGAGGGCGTGGTGACGACCGAATCGCCCACGGCGTTCAGCCACGTGCGCAACAAGATCCAGTTCACCGGGGACACGAGGTTCGACATCGACGCCCCGGGCCTGACCGTCGAGCAGAAGAAGCTGTTTGAGAAGAGCACGATTCTGGCCCCGCAGTACTCGCTGGACGTAGGCACGTTCACGCAGCCGGCGGCGAGCGATGAGATCGTGTACCTGGACGGCACGATCGTCGCGGGCGTGCTGGACGTGCGCGGCAAGGCGGTGATCAACGGGTCGATCCTCACGACCTTCGAGCCGATCGCCGGCGAGGGCGTGCTGGCCGAGGGCGGCAACCCGGCGAACTTCAACACGACGCTGGGCTACTTCGAGTCGACGGCCGGCGACAGCGAAGCGGAGCTGCCCGATGGCGGCTTCGGCAAGATCATCATCCGCTACGACCCGGATCGGCCGATGCCCGATGGCATCGTCGGGCCGATCTCCGTCGTGGCCGACATGGATACGTACGCGGAGGGGATGTGATGAGCTTCGGCGATGGTCGAGTTTCGATTGTCGATCGGTGTCGAGCTCGCCCGGCGCATCGGCATGGCGGCGCCGCGCGGGCGGGGGCCGGACGCGGCGGCGGCGGCGGCTTCACGCTGGTCGAAATGTTGCTGTCGATCAGCATCGTGGGCGTGCTGGGCGTGGCGATGGTCGCGGCGATCGACGCGAGCTTGATGGCGTACGGCACGTCGAGCGAGTCGGCGAGCATGCAGACCTCGGGCCGACTGATCATGCAGCGGACGATGGCGATGATCCGCAACGCCTCGCTGCACGATGCGCACGATCCGGCCGACGCGGGCAAGACGCTGGTTCTGCCCAGCGATGTCAATCACCCGGTGCGATCGGTCGGCATCCAGATGGTCAACGACGCCGGCCACACGGTGCGGATCTGGTGGGCGGTGAACGACGCCTACCAAGACGCGGACCTGGGCGACCTGTGGTACGAGCAGGACGGCGGCACGCCGCAGTCGCTGGTCGAGCGGGTGCGCTGCCAGCGCGATGCATCGGACGACCCATACGTGTTCACGCTGGCCAGCCGCACGTCGGACGCGGGGCTGCTGCTGGCGCGGGCCACGCTGGACCTGGCGTTGCAGCGCAACCCGGATTCGGCCACCGACCTCGAGGCCGCCGCGGGCAAGCTGGGTGAGCTGCGGCTGGTGCGTTCGACGATGCCGCGTCGGCACCTGGATTGATCGGGCCAGGGAATCTGAGTCTATTCGAGCATCTTTCCGCGCCCCCCGTTGGGTGCCCCATCTTGTCCGCTTTCGCGGCAACCTGCCGGGCAGTTGCGATCCGCGATGAGCCGCAGTGGGGCCGTGGCGAATCCATCCGTGCGGGGTCGGCTCGACAATTGGCGTGGGGATGAGTTCCGTTCGTAGCGATCAGCGAAAGACTGCCGGATCGACCGGGGCGCAGGCGACAAGGTTTCGCGGAAGCGTCGGTTTTTTTTGCGGGCGGCCGGGGTGAATCGTACGTTCCAAGCGTCCCGCCAAACGACTCGCTCTGGAGCGGTCCGCGGCGGGCGAAAGGAGTTTTGCGATGTTCAGAACCACCGTATCTCATCTGGCGATCGTGAGCGTGCTCGCACTGGCCTCGGGCGCTTTGGCCGAGGACACGCTCGAACTGACCGGCACGCTTCGCGATTTCCGCGATGCCCACCCCGACATGCAGCGCCAGGCCAGCGGCTACCCGCTGGTGACCGGCATGGTGCGCGACGACCTGGGCGTGGACGGCCTGCCGGTGCTCAACGTCGAAGGCGACGAAGACATCCCCTCGATCTGGCGCATCGATTCGCCCGCCTCGTTCAGCCAGTGGTACCGCAACGTCGATCAGGTCAACCTCTCGACCAAGCACACCATTCAGTTGACCGATCCCGACGGCGACGGCGTGTTCCGCTACGAGGCGTCCAAGCACAACGGCCAGAGCTTCTTCCCGCTGGACGGCGAGTTGTTCGGCAACGAAGGCCGCAGCCACAACTACCACTTCACCTACCAGATTCACACCAAGTTCACCTACACCGACCCGGCCGAGCGGGATCAGGACATGACCTTCAGCTTCTCCGGCGACGACGATGTGTGGGTGTACATCAACAAGAAGCTGGTGGTGGACATCGGCGGCGTGCACTCCGAGAAGTTCGCCTCGGTGAACGTGGACGACATCGCCGAGGAGCTGGGCCTGGAGCCGGGGCAGACCTACGACTTCCACTTCTTCTTCGCCGAGCGTCACACGACCGAGAGCAACTTCACGATCGAAACGACGATCCAGTTCCTCTCGCCGCTGTACGACTGACCTTGTGCCTCGCCGCGGCGCGTCGGGCAGGCCGACGCCGCGGCGGGTGAAGCGGTCTGTGTTGCCTGCTCGTTTGAGTCGGGCCCCGGCAGCCGATGCCGGGGTCCGGCTTTTGGTAAAGCGGGCAAGACGATCACTTCCGACTTGCGACTTCCGACTTCAGCCGTAGTGGGCGCCACACCTTGTCCCGAAGCGCAAGGTGTGATGGCGTCCGCACGCCCGTACACCTTGTCCGCTAAAGCGGACAAGGTGTGGCGCCCGACAGACGCGACGCAACGCTGCAACCTGCTTTAGCCCGGGCCCCGAGCCCCGATCGGCCAATGAATGGCCGTTCATCCTCGGCATCGTTCGCCTCTTTGAGGCAAATCTTACCCGCCCTGGCTGAGGCGCTTGACTTCGGCGCCGCCGAGCAGTTGGTCCGCCTCACGCAGGGCCGACATGATCGCCGCGCGGTGCGGGTGATCTTCGAGCATCCGCCGCAGCGACTGCTCGACGTACGGCTGGTGCAGCTTGTCGGCCTTGTACCCGGCGAACCAGTCGCCGCCGTTGCCCAGCAGGTTGTAGCGCATCCTCGCGAACTCATCCATGCCCCACGCCTTGGCCAGGTTGCGCAGCCAGAGGATCGTCGGCAGGTTCATCCCGCCGGGGCTTGAATCGCACTGCGGCAGGCCCAGCGATTCGACGCAGCGCAGCTCCGGCTCGATCGCCGCGTTGTACGCTTCGCACAGTCGTTCATCCGCCGCCGCGGCGACTTCGCCGTACCGATCGATGTGCTCAAGCGCGTCCAGATGCTCGTCGAAATCGGTCGGGCGCGCGGCGCCGACGCTCAGCGTATGCACCTTGGGGTTCTGAAGGCACCACGCATCGTTGAACGTGATCGGGTGCAGCGGGCTGCACAGCTTGCACAACTTGTCCGGCGGGTCGTAGAGCTTGCCGCCTTTGTCCGAGGGGCTGATGATGAACACGCCCATGTCGCGCGCCGCCGCGGCGTCGATCGCCGGCTGATTCCAACGGTTGATGTAGTACCAGTGCAGGTTGAGGTAATCGAAGCCCTCGCCGACGCGCGGCTGGCCGAAGTGGATCGCCTCGAGGATCACCTCCAGCGGGCCGTGCGTGGAAAAGCCGATGAACCGGCACTTGCCCTGCTCGCGCAGCCGCTGGGCCGCCTCGAAACAGCCGCCGGGCTTGATCGACCAGTCCAGCTTCTGGTGGTTGTTGATGCCGTGGATCGCCAGCAGATCGACGTGGTCCAGTCGCAGCCGCGACAACGAATCGTCGAAGTTCTCGATGAACCGCTTCGCATCCTTCTCCGGCCCCACCTTGGTCTGCACGATCATCGCATCGCGCGGCCGGCGGGGCAGCACCTGCCCGAGCTGCCGCTCGCTGGAGCCGTAGCCGCGCGCGGTTTCGATGTGGTTGATGCCCACTTGCAGCGCCCGGTCGATCGTGGCTTCGAGGTTTCGCTGATTCTCGGCCTGAACCTGGTCCAGGGGCATATCCTGCCAGCCCTGCTGGTAACGCATCCCGCCACAGGAGAACACGGGCATCTGCAGTTCGGTGCGGCCGAACCGACGGTACATCATCGCGGTCGTGGTGGTCATATCTCACGCAGTATACCGCTGGCGGCGCGGTGCCGCGGCCGCGGTGGCGGTTTCGTTGACACCCGGCGGCGGCGCTTCTACCTTTGCCCGTGGGCTGAATCGTCCCGACGGTACATTCGCGAGTTCACCCGCAAAGGGGCCGGCACAGAGCATGAAACCCATCCGCATCGCCTTGGTTTTGGGCGGCGTTGCACTGTGCGCCGGCGCGGCGCCCGGTGAGTCGCCCCGGTTCGCCGGATGGCCGGTCATGCACGTGATCGCGCAGGATGGCCGGCCCGCACAGATGCGGCGCGTCGATCTCGACGCCGACCGCCGCGAGGAGCTGCTGGTCGTCAACGTCCGCCAGAGTCGGCTGGAGCTGTACCGCTGGCTGCCGGCCGACCGGCGCGACGCGCCGCCGCGGGCCGACCCGGATCGACCCAACGAGCTGCCGATGGCGCCGCAGTTCGAGCGCATCGAGATCGCCACCGAGCGTTTGCCGCGCGACGTGCTCGCGGCCAACCTCGACGACGACGAAGCGTTGGAACTGGTCGTGCTCGAAACGCCGCCCAACCGCATCGCGGTGTACGACGCCAACGCCGACGGGCATTACGAACCGACGACGCACTGGGACTTGCTTCCGGGAGAGCTGGCCGGCGGGGCGAACCTGATGCTCTGGCAGAGCCGGGCGAAGGATTCACCGACGTTGCTGATCCGCTTCAACGATGGGATTCAGCGGCTGGTGCTGACCGACAAGCAGCGGCCGAGCTGGCTGGAGCCGCGCGAGAAGACGGGGCGCATCGCGTGGTGGTCGGCGGACCTCGACGGCGACGGCGATGAGGACATCGTCGAATGGTCGCGCGGCGAGGGGCAGACGGTGCGCTGGTACGAATCGCGCGACGGCGAGCTGCTGCCGGCCGCGGCGCTGAGCGACCTGCCGACCGACGCGATGGAACTGATCGCGACCGACGACGGCGCGGCGCAGGTGCTGCTGCTGGGCGGCTTGCAGGAAGGCGTGCTCAAGCGGTTCGGGCTGGAGACGGCCGACGCCCAGCCGCTGGGCCGGCGCGACCCCCTGCCGCTGACCGGGGCGGACAAGGCCGCGTGGACCGGCGCGGTGTTCGACGGCAAGCCGGCGCTGGTCGTGGTCGATCCCGACCAGCCGCGCGTGAACGTGTACTGGCTGACCGACGCCGGCTGGCGCGCCGGGCCGAGCTTCCCGATCGTCAGCGGCGTGCAGGCCATCGCCGCGCCCGCCGATCAGCCCGGCACCATCCTGTTCCGGGCCAAGGATGGGGCGGACCTGCACCAGAGCCAATGGGACAACGGCCGGCTGACCTACCCCAGGCCCATGCGGCAAAGCGAAAACCAGCCCGACCGCCGCATCCTCACGCTGCAGACCGTCGGGCGGACCGTCTGGTGGGTGCAGCGCGTCGGCCCGCACCTGGACCTCTACTACCGCCAACCGCGCGACGATGGCGAACTGCGCCGCGTCCGCTTCGCCGACGTCGGCCAGAAGATCGAGCAGGTCGCGTGGGTCGGCAACATGCAGTTGCTGGTGCTCGAGAAATACGCCCGCAGCCCCAAGCGGGTTGTGCACGCCGAGGGCGAGACGATCATCCGCGAGCCGGCGCACCTGGCCAAGGCCAAGCTGGATGAGTTCGCGCTCGTGCCGGCCGGCGACGATCCGTTGGACCTCAAGGTCGCGCGGCTCAGCGACGGCGTGCTGCAGTGGCTGGACACCGAGCTGCAACCGACCGATCAGGTCATGCTGCCCGATGGCCTGGCGCTGGCCGACTACGTCGAGCGGCCCGACGGCCGGGCGCTGGCCCTGGAAAGCGGCGGGCGGAAGCTGCACCTGCTGCAACCCGACGACACGGGCGTGATGCGCGTCGCCGACAGCTACGACGCTCACGGCGGCGTGGCGCTGGCCGACGACCCGGCGCTGGGCCTGCTGCTGATCGACCGCGGCCGCGTCGTCCGCCTGGCCGACGGCCCGCGCCGCGAGCTGCAACTGATCGACTCGATCGACAGCCGCGTCGGCCGACCGTCCGGCGTGAAGGAAGCCACCATCCACCGCATGTTCACCACCGATGTGACCGGCGACGGGCAAGATGAGGTCGTCATTTCCGACGACCGCCGGCACCAACTGACCGTGCTGCAACGCACCGACGACGCGCTCAAGCCGCTGATCGGCTGGCCGGTGTACGAAGACCGCGCCTACCCCTATGGCTACGGCGGCGAGAACGAACTGGTCCGCGAGCCACGCGCCGTGGTCGGCCTGGATTTCGACAACGATGGCAAGCAGGACCTGGCCCTGCTCTGCCACGATCGCCTGCTGATCTACCTGGGCGCGAAGGAGGATGAGTAATGGCCCGACCGCTGCATCTTTGGGCGATGCTCGCCATCGTTCTATCGATCGCCGCCTCGTACGCGCTGGCGGCGGATGAGTCATCCCGCGTCAACGTCAAGCTCGTCGGCGGCGCGACCCTCACCGCCGAGTTGCTGCGCGAGAGCAACGATGGCATCGTGCTCGACCTGGGCTTCGACGTCATCAACATCCCGGCCAAGCGCGTGCTGAAGATCGAACGTGCCGCGGCGGACACCACCACGCAGACGGATACGAAAGATATCTATCGGCTTGGCAAACTCGAAGCCAGGCCCGTGCCACAGTTGGTCAAACAGTTCGGCGATTCGGTGGTGATGGTCAAGAGCCCCGTGGGCCTGGGCACGGGGTTTGTCATCTCCGACCGTGGGCACCTGATCACCAACTACCACGTGGTCGAGAACGAGTCGCGCATCAGCGTCACGCGCTTCCGCCGCACCGCGCAGGGCTACGAGAAGCAGGAGTTGAAGAAGGTGCGGATCGTCGCGCTGCACCCGCTGCGCGACATCGCCCTGCTCAAGCTCGATCCCGAAGAGCTCGATGGCGCCGAACTGGAGCCGCTGACCCTCGCCCGCGCCGACGACTTGAAGACCGGCTCGCTGGTGTTCGCCATCGGCAACCCGCTGGGCATGGAGCGCACGGTGACCCAGGGCATCGTCAGCTCGACCACGCGGACGATCGGGCACCTGCGATTTATTCAGACCGACGCGGCGATCAACCCCGGCAACTCCGGCGGGCCGCTGTTCAACGAGCGCGGCGAGGTGGTCGGCATCGTCTGCGCCGGCGCGACGTTCTTCGACGGCCTGGCGTTCGGCATCCCCGCCGACGACCTGACCGAATTCCTCGACCACCGCGAGGCCTACCTGTTCGACCCGGCCCAACCCAACGCCGGCGTGACCTACCTCCAACCGCCCCACCACCCCTCGCCCGACGAGAAGGATTGACCCATGCCCCGCATCGCCGCGTCACTTTGTGTTCTGCTGCTCGCTGCCGCCGCCGCACATGCCCAGCCGGCACGTTCGGCGTTCCACGCCCTGCCCGAGAACACCGTGTTGGTCATGCGCGTGGCCCAGCCGGCCCGGGTGCTGTCGCTGCTGCGCGAGCGGACGAAGTTCGGCCGCGTCCTGCTCGCCGAGGACCGCTGGGCCCGCGTCGCCGACGCGGCAAAGCAGCAAGGCGACGAGTGGGACCGGATGGCGGACGATCTGGCCAAGGTCGGCCTCAAGCCCGAAGACCTGCCCGGGCTGTTCGCCGGTGAGATGGGCTACGCGATCACGATCCAGCCGCGCACGCAGAAGCTGCTCGAAAGCCAGGACCAGCCGCTGATGGTCGGGCTGATGTGGGCCCAGCCGGGCGAAGAAGCTGCGACAAAGATCATGCAGGCCATCGCGCGCGGCGTCGAGCGGGCCCGGGACGAGCAAGGCGAGCACAAGCCCCGCCGCACCGATCTGCAGATCGAGGGCCACGAGGTGATGCACCTGGCGGTCCCGTCGATCGAAGTCGAGTACAGCGGTTGGGAGCAAGGGGAACTCGAATGGGAAGACGACTTCGAGATGCAGGCCCAGCGCGCCGCGGCGCTGGCGATGCAGGACGACGGCGAAGAGATCGAAATCACCACGCGCCAGACCGATCAGACGAATATCTACATCACGCGCATCGGCGGCCGCGTGGTGATGGCGCACACCTTCGAGCAGAACAGCGCCGCGTTCGACGAGGCCGGGGGGGATGAAGCGGGCAGACAGATCGACTTCGGCAAGCTCTCGGCGGCCGAGCAGGCCGCGGGCGTGTTCGCGCGGTTCCTCGCCGCCCAGCGCGCGGCGGACATGGACTACGCCGCGTACGTCAACGCCACGCCCGGCCTGGCCGACGCGATGCCCGCGGGCGAATCGGTGTTCGAACTGTTCGCCGACGCCCGGCCGGTGTGGAAGCTGCTCCAGGCCGACGCCGACCGTGGCGACGAAGAAGCGGTGACCGCGATGCGATACGTCGACCAGCTCGCGATCAACCGCTTCAGCGTGATGGGCATGAAGTCCACGCTCGATGGCAACGCCATGCGGATCAACGCTTACCTCGCGACGCCCGCGCCGCGCACCGGCGTACACAAGCTCTTCGAGCAGCCCGCGATCCAGCCGCGGCCCAAGGCCTGGGTGCCGGCCCACGTCACCGAATACGGCCACTTCAGCTTCAATCTGGGCCAGGCGTTCAAGCACATCAAGGCCATGGTCATCGAACAGATGGGCGACACCGCTAAGCAGTGGTTCGACCAGGGCGACCTGACCGCGCAGAACATGACCGGGGCCGACATCGCCACGGTGCTCTCGTCGTTGGGCCACGAGCATGTGACGCTGCGGCTCAAGTCGCGCATCGCGCCCGATGCCGACCAGATCGCCCCGGGCGACGAGGACCGTTTGGCGATGATCTGGAAGCTCAAGGACGAGCGGGTCTGGCAGCGCGTGGTGATGGCGATGGCGCCGCTGCAGATGCAGTTCGGCCAGGCGATGCAGCAGGCCAGCGAGCAGGGCTTCACCGGCTGGCGGCTCAGCGTGCCCCAGCAGATGGCCGGCGCGCTGATGGTCGGCAAGGGCCACCTGACCCTGACCATCGGCAACGGCGTGACCGAGGAAATCCTCAGCGTCCTGCGCAATCCCCCCGCCCCGGCCGACGCGCTGGTCAACAGCGACCTGCTGACCCGCGCCAATCGCTACCTGAAGTTTCGCCCGGGCATCATGTATTCGGTCAGCGACGCCGGCCGCATCTTTTCCGACACGCTGATGGCCTTGCGGCAGATCGTCACGGCCGAAACGCAGCATGCCGCCGCGGACGATCCTGGCAAGCGTTTGCTCAACACGGTGCTGGACCTGATGCCCAGCGTGCAGGAGCTTGAGGGCGCTCTCGACGTCGGCGGCTCGCAGGCGTACCTCACGCCCGCGGGGCTGGTGGTGCAGTCGTTCCTCGTGATGCCCCAGCCGTGACGCCGCGTCAGTACCCGCCGCCTTCGAGCTTCACCTTCCCGCGGAACGTCCAGTACACCACGCTGGTGTAACCCAACACGAACGGCATGCCGATGCACGCGATCAGGAACATGATCCATAGCGTCTTTTTGCTGGACGCGGCGTTGAAAACCGTCCACGAGTGCTCGGCCACGTTGCTCGCCCGCACGAGGTTCGGCCACAGCGCGAAGCTGAACAGCGCCACCAGCGCGATGATCGTCACGCACGAGGACAGGAATGCCTGCATCGGTTTGCCCGCGTAGATCGCGCGGGGGATGTTCGCGATCGCCAGCACGTTGGCCAGCACGATGATCGCCGCCCAGGGCATCTGCTGGAAGTTGGGTACCGCGTGCTCGACCGCGATGAGCGTGTAGATCGTCGCCAGCAGGTACATCACCAGGAACAGGCCCCACGTGTGCCACAGCCAGTGGCGCAGGCGGTCGTGCAACTCGCCCTCGGGGGTTTTGAGATAGAGGTACAGCGCCCCGTGCATGAGGAACATGGTGACGGCCAGGGCGCCGACGAGGAGGGGGTAGGCGGTGAAGCCGCCCTCGCGGACACCCAGCAGCGGCGGCAGCCCGCCGTGGTAGACGCCGCGCTCGTCCAGTGGCAGGCCGATCATGCCGTTGCCCACCGCCACCCCGAACAGCAGCGTCGCCAGGCCCGAGCTGACAAAGAACGCCCCGTCCCACAACCTCCGCCACTTCATCGACTGGATCTTGCTGCGGAACTCGATCGACACCGCGCGCAGGATGATCGCGAGCAGCAGCAGCATGAACGCGTCGTAAAACCCGCTGAACACGCTGGCGTAGACCTCGGGAAACGCGGCGAACATCGCCCCGCCGAAGGTGATCAGCCAGACTTCGTTGCCGTCCCACACCGGGCCGATCGCGTTAATGAAAATCCGTCGCTCGCCGTCGTTCTTCGCCAGCGGGTGCAGCATGCCCACGCCCAGATCGAACCCGTCGAGCACCGCGTACCCCGCGAGCAACCCGCCCAGCAGAATGAACCAGATCACGGCAAGTGTGTCGTAGTCGAGCATGGTCGTTGACTCGTTAATCCGTTAGATCGTTGATCCGTGACTGGTGACTCGGGTGAACGGGTCTACGAGTCAACGGATCAATGCGACTTCAGTAGCCCTGCTCGGAACTGCCCACGCGCCGCGCCGCCGCGTCGGCGACGCCGCGGCCGGTCGTGCGGTCAGGCATGTCCTCCACGGGCGTGGGGCCCTTGTGTATCTTGTTGTTCAGCACGAAGACCCAGATCGCGCCCAGCAGCAGGTAGATCAGCGAGAACATCACGATCGACCGCAGCACCTGGCCGGCCTTGACCGCCTCGCTCACCGCCTCGCCGGTCCGCAGGCCGCTGGGCACCATCCACGGCTCACCCTGGTCGTTGAGCACGACCTGGCCGTCGGGCGTGGTCAGCGGCACCATCTTCGTCGCCAGCTTGCCGTCTTCGGTCGGCTCGTACTGGGTCTGCACGATCCACGGCTGCCGGCCGACCTCCGCGGCGACCCAGCCCAACTGATTCGCCGCCACCGCCAGCAGCACCGAGGCGACGAACACCCCCAGCAGCCATCGCTTCTCGAACAGCGTGCCGCGGATGCGGAAGTACGACGCGAGCAGCGTGATCGCGATGAAGAACATCCCGATGCCGACCATGATGTGATAGCTGGCGAAGCTGATCAGCAGCGGCGGCCAGTCTTCCTTGGGAAACGCGTCGAGGCCCGTGACCGGCTCGTCGAAATCCCGGTGAATCAGGAAGCTCAGGCCCCCGGGGATCGCGAGGTTCATGTGGGTTTTGCCGGCGTCGGCGTCGGGAATGCCAAACAGCGACAGGTCCGCCGGGCCGGTCTGGAAGTGCCCCTCAAACGCCGCGAGCTTGGCCGGCTGCTGCTCGGCGACCATCTCCGCGTTGAGGTGACCGTTGACCAGTTGCAGCAGCGAGAAGACCGTCGCGAAGATCAGCGCCCCGCTGAACGATCGCCTGGCAAACTCCATGTGTCGCTTGCGGAGGATGTAGTACGCGCTGATCGACATGATGAAGAACGCGCCCATGATGAACGCGCCGATGAGCGTGTGGCTGAGGCGGTTGAGGGTGGAGGGGTTGAACACGACCTGCCAGAAGTCGACGACCTCGGCGCGCATGACCGGCTGGCCGTTGATGAACCACGGCTGGCCGTCGCGGATCATCTGCACGATGTGGTGGCCGGTGGGCGTCTGCTGCCAACTGTTGGCCACGATGATCCAGACCGCGGAGAACATCGAGCCCAGCGCGACCATGAGCGTGGCGAAGAAGTGGAAGCGCGGGCCGACCTTGTCCCAGCCGAACACCAGCACCGCGAGGAAGCCGGACTCGAGGAAGAACGCGAAGATGCCCTCGGCGGCCAGCGCCGAGCCGAACACATCGCCGACGAAGCGGGAGTAGACCGCCCAGTTGGTGCCGAACTGAAACTCCATCACGATGCCGCTGGCCACGCCGACCGCGAAGCTGATGGCGAACAGTTGCGTCCAGAACCGCGCGGCCGACTCGTAGATCGGCTGCCGGGTCTTGAGGTACATCCCCTCGAGGTAGACCATCACCACGCCCATCCCGATGGTCAGCGGGGGGAAGATGTAATGAAACATGATGGTCAGGGCGAACTGGATGCGGCTGAGCAGAACCACATCATCCATGGCGGTCTCCTGCGGGCCGCGGGCGTCGACGCGCGGCGCGGCCCGATCGGCGGGGCGTCGAAATCGGATTTTACGGTATCTTTTCGTTCCGCCCGCGCCAACCCTTGCGGCTGGTGTGGTTTGCCGAGACAATCCGCCGCTCACCCGCACCCCCCGAACACCCCGAAGGACTTAACCCCATGGCCAAGACCCGCAGCAAGAAGAAGAAACTCCGCATCGGATTCATCGGCGCCGGCGCCATCGCCGGTGAGCACCGTAAGTACCTGTCAACCTACGACGACGTCGAGGTCATCGCCTGTGCCGATCCGGTCAAGGCCAATCGCGAGAAGTGGGCCAGCGAGCACGGCATCGCGCACACCTTCGTCGACTGGAAGGACATGCTCAAGGAGGTCAAGCTCGACGCGGTGGACATCTGCACGCCCAACTTCCTGCACTACGAGCCGGCGATCGACGCGCTCAACGCCGGCTGCCACGTCTTCGTCGAAAAACCCATCGCGATGAACGCCAAAGAAGGCCAGGCGATGGTCGATCTGGCCAAGAAGAAAAAGCTCAAGTGCATCATCGCTTTCCAGTGGCGCTTCCATCCCAAGACGCAGGCGATCAAGCAGGCCCGTGAGCAGGGCGTGCTGGGCGACGTGCTCTACTCGCGGGTCCACGCGATGCGCCGTCGGGGCATCCCCAACTGGGGCGTGTTCGGCCAGAAGAAGATGCAGGGCGGCGGGCCGATGATCGACATCGGCGTGCACGTGATGGAGATGGCCCACTACGCCATGGGCCTGCCCAAGCCCGTCAGCGCCAGCGGCAACACCTGGACCTACCTGGGCGACAAGAAGAGCAAAACCGCCAGCAGTTGGCCCGGCTGGGACCATAAGACCTACACCGTCGAAGACCTCGCCGTGGGCTTGGTGAAGTTCGACAACGGCGCGGTCATGCACGTCGAAGCGATGTTCGCCGGTCACATCGCGCCCGAGGATGAGGGCATGAAGTTCGAGGTGTTCGGCACCAAGGGCGGCGCCCATTCCGACCCGCTGAAGTTCTACTACGACAACCACGGCCTGATGATCAACGCCGAGCCGCAGTTCGTGCCCAAGGACGACATGTGGGACACGAAGATGCGAAACTTCGTGGACGTCTGCCTGCACGGCAAACAGGACCAGAGCCCCGCCGAGCACGGCTTGATGATTCAGAAGATGATCGATGCGATCTACGAGTCGGCCCAGACCGGCCGGGAAGTGATGATCAAGTAACACCATCCTGGATCTTCCATTGCCGATGCTCGATCTTGTGGGACAATGGTCGCGATGGCTGAGTCCGGATCGAACATCCAAGCCCAACGGTCGAAGTTTCGCATCGCCCTGTTCGGCGACATTCATCTGTACCGCCTGCGGGTCTGGCCGTGGCACCTGCTGTCCAAGCGGGTGCTGGGGCAGGCCAATCTGTGGCTGAGCCGGCGCAACCGGTTCGACATGTCGCTGGCCGGCGAGGCGGTGCATCGGCTGGAGACGATCGACCCGGACCTGATCGTCTGCCCCGGCGACCTGACGACCACGGCGCTGCACGGCGAGTTCCGCCTGGCGCGGCGGGCGTTGGGCGAACTGCTGGACAAATACCCCGCGTTCATCACGCCCGGCAATCACGACCGCTACACCTTCACCGCGACGCACACGAGGCGCTTCGAACGATACTTCGGCGAGCACACGGCCGATCGGTATCCGCACCATCGCAAGCTGGCCGAGGGGCTGCACCTGATCGCGATCGATGGGTGCCGGCCGAACCTGCTGCTGGACCGCGGGCACGTGGGCGCCTCGCAGCGCAGCGATCTGGCCGAGCGGTTGGCGGCGTTGGACCCGAGCGACCAGGTGCTGATGGTGTGTCACTACACGCTGGGCGTGCCCGCGGGGCACGGCGCGGAGGGCTGGACGCACAAGCTGGTCGACGAGGCGGCGCTGCTGGCGGTGCTGGCCGAGTCGGGCCGATCCATTCTGCTGGTCCACGGGCACGTGCATCGGCCGTGGTGCTGGCGGGTGCAATCGGCGCCGAATGTCGTGGCGATCAACGCCGGCTCACCGACGCACGTGAGCGAGGAACTGCCGCGCGGTCAGGGCGTGTGGACCCTTCAGTTCCACGGCGAGGTGGTCGAGCAGCCCTGGTCGGTGGCGCACCACGTGCCGACCGAGGCCGGGGGGTGGCACACGGTTGACGTGGCCTGGCCGCGGTCCGCGGGGCAGCGTGTTGACGTGGTGTGAGGCGGCGCGACGTCGCGGGCGGCGCGGAGGCGTATCATGCCCGAGCCCGGCCGGCGCCGATCAAGGCCGAGGCGGCATTGACCGATACCAGCGAGGCGCACCGCCATTTCTTCTGATCCGGATCGAGCGACACTGGAGACGCCATGTGCGGCATTGTGGCATACCTCGGCACACGCCCGGCCCAGCAGATCCTCATCGAGGGGCTGCGGCGGCTGGAATACCGCGGCTACGACTCGGCGGGCGCCGCCTGCCTCGATGACGGCCGGCTGCGCGTGGCCCGCACCGTCGGCCGCGTCAGCGTGCTCGAAGAACGCCTGGCCGAGCTGGGCGGCCTGCCCGGCTGCACCGGCATCGCCCACACGCGATGGGCCACCCACGGCTCGCCCACCGAGGCCAACGCCCACCCCCACGTCGACGGTGCCCGCCGCATCGCCCTGGTCCACAACGGCATCATCGAAAACTACGCCGCCCTGCGCCAGTACCTGCAAGCCAAGGGCCACACCTTCGCCAGCGAGACCGACACCGAGGTGCTGGCCCAGCTCATCGGCGAGCTGGTGGACAGCGGCCTGGACCTCGAAGGCGCGGTGCAGGCGGCGCTGCGCGAGGTCACCGGCGCCTACGCCATCGCCGTGATCGGCGCCGACGAGCCGGACACGCTCGTGGTCGCCCGAAAGGGCTCGCCGCTGCTGATCGGCCTGGCGAACAACGCCTACGTCGCGGCGTCCGATGCCTCGGCGATCATCAGCCACGCCAACCAGGTCATCACCCTCGAAGATTACCAGGTCGCCAAGCTGTCGCTGACCGACCACGGGCCGGAGATGCGCACCACGACCATCGACAACGTGCCGGTCGCACCGATGGTGCGCGACCTGGAGATGTCGCTGGATCAGATCGAGCTGGGCGACTACCCGCACTACATGCTCAAGGAGATCATGGAGCAGCCCCGCTCGCTGACCAACGCGCTGCGCGGGCGGATCGACCGGCGCGAGGGGCGGGTGGTTCTCGGGGGCTTGAGCCAACTGGCGCGTGAACTGGTGCGGGCCAAGCGTGTGATCCTCACCGCCCAGGGCACCGCGTGGCACGCGGCGCTGATCGGCGAGTACCTGCTCGAAGAGCTCGCCCGCATGCCGGCCGAGACCGAATACGCCAGCGAGTTCCGCTACCGCAACCCGATCATCGACGATGGCACGGTGATCGTCGCGGTCAGCCAGTCCGGCGAGACGGCCGACACGCTCGCGGCCCTGCACGAGGCGCGCGAGCGCGGCGCGATCGCGCTGGGCGTGGTCAACGCGGTCGGCTCCACCATCGCACGCGACACCGACGCGGGCGTGTACCTGCACGTGGGCCCCGAAATCGGCGTGGCCAGCACCAAGGCGTTCATCGGCCAGGTCACCGTGCTCACGCTCATCGCACTGTTCATCGGCCGCCGCAAGCTGCTCAGCCCCGAGCAGACCGGCCAGTTGCTCGGCGAACTGGAAAAGATGCCCGAGATGATCGGCAAGGTGCTCGAGCAGAGCGACTACATCCGCGACGAGACGGCCAAGGTGTGCGGGCGGGAGAACTGGCTGTTCCTGGGCCGCGGGTACAACTACCCGGTCGCGCTCGAAGGGGCGCTCAAGCTCAAGGAGATCAGCTACATCCACGCCGAGGGCATGCCCGCCGCGGAGATGAAGCACGGGCCGATCGCCCTGATCGACCAGGGCATGCCCGTGGTGTTCATCGCGCCGCAGAACAGCCAGTACGACAAGGTGGTGAGCAACATCGAAGAGGTGCGGGCGCGCGGCGGGCGGATCATCGCCGTGGCCGATGAACACGACCGCGAGATCGAGAAGTACGCCCACACGATCTTCCGTGTGCCGCACGTGAGCGCGCCGCTGCAGCCGCTGCTGACGACGATCCCGCTGCAACTGCTGGCCTACCACGCCGCGGTGATCCGCGGCCACGACGTGGACAAGCCGCGCAACCTCGCCAAGAGCGTGACCGTCGAGTAACCCGTTCAGCGGGCGATCGCCGTTCGCCGGCCCATGCGGCCCGCGACATATCTGTTAACATGCCCGCTTCACCGAACCGGAGTGCAAACCATGCGCTTGGCACGGATAGGCCTGATCGCAATCGCCCCGACCCTCGCCGCCTGCTCGCCGTACGTGAACATCCCCGAGCAGCCGGGCGACCTGGCCACGACCAGCGTGAACGATCGCAACGTCCTGGCCGTGTCGGTCGTCGCGCTCAACCGCGTGCTGGCCGAGCAGCCGCCCGACGGGCCCTACGCCATCACGCTGCCGCGCGGCGCGAGCGATGAATCGTATCATTGGGTGATCGAGCGTCTACCCGGCGACCCGACGCGCCACGCCTCGGGCGCGATGGATCGGCCGATCTACTCGGTCGCCGCGATCTACGTCCGCCCCGGCCGATCCCAGGCCGACGTGGTCTATCCCACCCCAGCCGGTGAGCCGCAGCTCATGAGCGTCTACCAACGCCTGCGCATCGACGGCTGGTACGCCACGCGCGATCGGCTCTGGGAAATCCCCGTCGCCCAGGCCCTCGCCGCCAGCCGCCCGACCGACGCGGAATAAGCTGAAGTCGGAAGTCGGAACTGATCGTCTTGACCGCTTTAGAGCAGGTTGCAGCGTCGCGTCTGTCGGGCATCACACTTTGTCCGCTTTAGCGGCAAGGTGTGCGGGCGTGCGGACGGCACCACACCTTGCCCTTCGGGACAAGGTGTGGCACCCACGACGGGTCGCCGAAAGATGCGCTAATCTACGATGCGCACGGTGCTCTTACCCTCGATGAGCATGGCGAAGACACGGTTGATGTCGTCGGGCAGCATGCGGATGCAGCCCATAGAGGCCTGCTGGCCGATGGACTGGGGGTCGATCGTGCCGTGCAGGCCGTAGCCGCGCATCGGTTTGGTCCGCTCGTCGGTGCCGGTCAGGCCGATCCAGCGTTCGCCGATGGGGTTCTTGGGATCCGCGGGGTGGAACTTCACGCCGGTGCGCGGGTTGGTCCACTCGGGGTTGATCAGCTTGCTGTGTGGCTTGACCCGGAAGCTGCCGATGGGCGTGGAGTCGTATTCGCCCAGGCCGACGGGGAAGCTGGTGACGAACATCTTTTCGCCGCGCTCGCCGTTGAGGTACACATCGGCGCGGAAGTCGGCCTTATCGACCACGACGTGGAACGGGCCTTTGACGACCTTGAGCCGCTGGCCGGCGCGGATGCGACGGGGGTCTTCGATGTTGTTGATCCGCGCGATGAACTGCCAGGGCACGTCGTACCGCGGCGCGACCTTCGCCAGCATCTCGCCGGGCTGGATGATGTAATGCTCGGCGTACGGATCGTCGCTCTCCACCAGCGGGCTGAAGATGAGCTTCTCGTTCACCGCGGCCAGCTCCTGGCGCACCGTCTTCGCATCGGCCGTGGAGATGCCCGCGTCGTCGAGCGCATCGTTGAGCACGGCCCGGCCCTTGACCAACTGCTTGCGCTGGATATGGCGGCGGCCTTGCTCGATCTTCTCGACGACCGCGGCGTCGGACGTCGACGGCTGCGTGGGCTGGTCCCGCGGGACCTGGCGGGGCATGGG
>CAZUHK010000035.1:0-19356 GCA_964620345.1 uncultured Planctomycetaceae bacterium | reverse complement strand
TGGCACCCACGACGGGTCGCTCATCGGCGGCTATTGCACCAGCGACCGGGGGGACCGCTCGACCCACGCCGGCGTGCCCATGTGCTGCTGGGGCACGACGCAGTCGGTGTCCCAGAAGCCGGGAATCGCGCGGCGGCAGTCCGGGCAGCGGCCGCGGTCGAGGTGGTTGGCGGTGACGACAAAGCCCCGCCGCTCGATCAGCGTCCGGCCGCAATCCGGGCAGCGGGTGTTTTCCCACTGGCCCAAGCGGCCCGGCCGGTTGCCGGCATAGACGTAGCGAAGACCCGCGGCCGTGCCGATCTCGCACGCCCGCAGCAACTGCTCCACGCTCGTGTCGGCCGCGTCGTCCATCTTGTAATCGCTGTGAAACGCCGTGACGTGCCACGGAATGTCCGGCGAGATGCCGGCGAGGAACTCAGCCATCGCGCGAAGCTCGCCCTCATCGTCGTTCAGCCCCGGCACCACCAGCGTGACGATCTCCAGCCAGAAGCCCATCTCGTGCAGCTCGCCGATGGTGCGCTTCACGTTCGCCAACTGCCCGCCGAGCTTGCGGTACTCGCGATCCTGGAAGCTTTTGAGGTCAACCTTGTAAAGCGGGACGTACGGCCGGATGTATTCGAGCACGCGGCGGGTGGCGTTGCCGTTGGAGATGTAGGCCCCGACCAGCCCCTTGTCGCGCGCGGGGCGGAGGATCTTCACCGCCCATTCGCTGGTGATCAGCGGTTCGTTGTACGTCGTGGCGATGACCGGGGCATGGTGGCGGATCGCCGCGTCGATCAGATCGTGTGGCGCGACCTTGTGCGCCGCGCTGACCGCGTCGGGATCACGCAGGGCCTGGCTGGTCACCCAGTTCTGGCAATACGAGCAGTGCAGGTCGCAGCCGAGCATGCCGAAGCTCAGCGCATCGCGCCCCGGGAAGGCGTGGAAGAACGGCTTTTTCTCGATCGGGTCGCACGCCAGCGCCCCGACGTAGCCATCGGGCGCCATCAACACGCCGGCGTGATTGAACCGCACGCGGCACACGCCCGGCCGGCCCTCGGGGATCTTGCACTCGTGCCCGCAGGCGTAGCACAGCAGCCGCCCGTCGTCGAGCGGCTCATAAAGCTCGGCCTCGGTCGTCATGCCCGAAAGCAGCTCGCGCAGGTTGGCCATCTGGGCCCGGGTGGATTCGTCGGCTCGGTCGGTGCGCCGGATCATGCTGACCACATCGTAGCGCCCCACCGTGAGAAGTGAATCAGTCCACCGGTCAATACCGTGGCACGGTCGGATCGACCTGCAACGACCACGCCTCGATCCCCCCGGCCATGCTCGCCGCGTCGTAGCCGCGCTCGCGCAGGAACTGGGCGACGCGCAGCGATCGCACGCCGTGATGGCAGTACACGACGATCGGCCGGTCGGCCGACAACTCGCCCAACCGGCCCGGCGTCTGGGTCATGGGGATGTGCATCGCGCCGTCGATGCGGCAGTGCTGCCACTCGCCGGGCTCGCGGCAGTCCAGCAACACCGGCGGGGCATCGGCCGCCATCCGATCTCGCACCTGTTCCACGCTGATTTCCATGACCCAGCTTAGGTCGGCCGGCGCGACCGATCATGCGGCCCCGACGCTGCTGTGATACGCTTAGGGGCTTGTCCGACCGGAGCAGACGCCATGGCCCAAAACGACCCGAAGAAAATCGTGCTCGCCTACTCCGGCGGGCTGGACACCAGTGTCATCCTCCCCTGGCTCAAGGACCGCTACCCGGGCGTGAAGCTCGTCGCGTTCGCCGCCGAGCTCGGCCAGGGCGATGAACTCAAGGGCATCGAGAAAAAGGCCTACGCCAGCGGCGCCGACCAGGTCGTCGTCAAGGATCTTCGCCAGGAATTCGCCGAGCAGTACTGCTTCCCGATGCTGCGCGCCCGGGCGGTTTATGAAGACGACTACCTGCTGGGCACGAGCATCGCCCGGCCGCTGATCGCCCGGCACCAGGTGATGGTGGCCAGGCAGACCCGGGCCGACGCGGTCGGCCACGGCGCCACCGGCAAGGGCAACGACCAGGTCCGCTTCGAGCTGACCTGCATGGCGCTCAACCCGAAGCTGAAGATCATCTCGCCCTGGAAGGACCCGAAGTTCATCGACGACGGCCTGACCAGCCGCGAGACCGCGATCGACTACGCCAGGCAGCACGATATTCCGATCGAGCAATCGGCGAAGAAGATCTACTCGCGCGATCGCAACCTCTGGCACATCTCCCACGAAGGCGCGGAGATCGAAGACCCGGCCAGCGAACCGGACTGGGGCAAGTGCCTGGTGATGAGCGTGCCGGTGGAAAAAGCGCCCAACAAGCCGCGGTACGTGAGCGTGGAGTTCAACAAGGGCACGCCGATCGCCGTGGACGGCAGGAAGCTGGCCGGCCACGAGGTGATCGCCACGCTCAACCGGATCGGCGGCGCCCACGCGGTGGGCCAGAAGCTGCTGGTCGAAAATCGCCTGGTCGGCATGAAGAGCCGCGGCGTGTACGAAACGCCCGGCGGCACGATCCTCTACGAAGCCCACAAGGCCCTGGAGCAGGTCACGCTCGAACGCGAGCTGTACCACCACAAGCGCCAGCTCGCCGGCCGCTACGCCGAGCTGGTCTACTACGGCCAGTGGTTCCACCCGCTGCGCGATGCGATGCAGGCCTTCGTCGATCAGGCCAACCAGGTCGTCACCGGCACGGTCAAGCTCAAGCTCTACAAGGGCCAGGCCATCGCCGTTGAAGTGACCAGCAAGCAATCGCTGTACGACCTGGACCTGGCCAGCTTCGCGATGGACGGCTACGACATCACCGCCGCCCGCGGATTCATCGACCTGTTCGGCCTGCCCATGAAGGTGCGGGGGCTGAAGCAGAAGCCGAAGGTGTGAGCAGACAATTCAATGCTTTGCGTGTCGATAATTAAACTTTGGTTTTCCTCCCCAATCTAAATCACTCTTTAATTATCGCGCGTTATCGTTCCTCCTTGTCGGGTAAGCGACAGCTAATCCTGCGTTGATTGACGCGGGAGGTGGGGTGAGAGAGCGCCCTCAGAATCGCGCCCGCGAGAGACCGGTGTCAAAGCCGGCGTCAAAGAAGTTGACCATCGGCCGCGCGAATGGTTCGCGCATCTTCGATGGTTTGGTATCGCATCGCAGCGAACGAAAGGAACCGAACGATGAAGCGACTGATGACAATGGCGGCCGTCCTGGCAATTGGTGCCAGCCAGGCCATGGCGAACTTCGATCTGCAGATCACCGAGATCTTCGTCGGGGTGTCCGGTGAAGACGGCACGCCGGACTGGTTTGAACTGACCAACCTCGGCGACACGACCGGTTCGACCGCAGGCCTGTACTACGATGACTCCTCGGGCGACCCCACGGTCAACGACGCACTGCCCATCGTCGAGTTGGCCCCGGGCGAATCGGCCATCTTCATCACCGACCCGAACCCCAGCGACGAGGTGACCTACACCACGTCCGTCGAGGAATTCGAGGCGATCTGGGGCTTGGTGGGCAACATTCTGGCGTTCGCTAAAAAGGTCGACGGCGGCCTGAGCCAAAACGGAGACACCGTCAACATCTTCGACGACAACACGCTGGCCGCTTCGCTCATCGACAGTCTGGCCTACCCGGACTTGGCCGGCAATGGCGTGATGACCCTCGAAGACCCGAGCGGCGACGGTACCGGCCGCGAGTCGGTACTCGGCGAGAACGGGGCTTACGAGTCGAACCCGTTCTTCAACGATAACGTCGGCGACAGCAACGACATGCTCACGCTCATCGGTTCGCCGGGTGTCGTCCCCGAACCGGCGTCGCTGGTTCTGATCGGCCTGGGTGGCCTGGCGTTGACGTGCCGCCGTCGCTGAGTCCAACCGACCCCTGAAGCCGTGCGCACGCACCGATCCGCGCCGCGAGCCGGCGCGGGTCGGTTGTCGTGAGCGAACTCCAACCAGATAGGGGCTACGTATGCAACGCATCGCTTTGACACTTGTGCTCGCGATGATCGGTGTCTCGCCCGCTGCGAGTGCGATCACCGAGATCGACCTGAGCCAGTATGTGCTCCACCAGATCATTCGCCTCGATGAAGGCACGCTCGAATCCGACCCGATCGACGAAGCATCTGCGGTGACCTACAACCAGGACACAGGCACGCTGTTCGTGCTCGGCGATGAAGCCGACGCGATCTTCGAGATCACGACCAGCGGGCAGTTCGTGAGCAAGATGACCATCGTCGATGTTGACGCCGACAGCGAAGGCCTGACCTACGCCGGAGGCAGCACATCCGGGTCGGCCGATGGCGGCACGTTTTACCTCGCCGATGAACGCCAGCAGGATATCTACGCGGTGACCTATACCGCCGGCGGTTCGGTCACGCTGGCCAGTGCCGATGTCGTCTCGCTGGGGTCCGATGTCGACAACCAAGGGCTGGAGGGTCTTAGCTACGAGTTCTCCACCGGCAAAACCTACATCGTCAAGGAGAAGAACCCACAGGCCGTCTACGCCGACGTGTTGGACTTTAGTCTGCCCGATCAGACACCCACGTCGGTGTTCGATCCCTCCGGCCTTGGCGTCGACGACTTGTCGGGAATCCAAGTGCTCAGCAATCTTTCGATGCTCAGCGGCCAGCCGGATGCCGACAATCTGCTGATCTACAGCCAAGAGTCGCGACGGTTGCTGGAGTTGGACACAGCCGGCAACATCCATAGTACGTTCGATTTCAGCTTGATCTCCTTGTCCGCTGAAGGCGTGACGATCGGTGACGACGGTACGATATACGTCGTTGCCGAATCACCGATCCTCCACGTGCTCAAGCCGATCCCCGAACCCACCTCGATGGCACTGCTGGGTGTGGGCGCTTTGGCGCTGCTGCGTCGGCGTCGCTGAGCGATCGATCCGTTTACCGTTCGACACGCACGCCCCGCCGCGATCGGCGGGGCGTTTTCTCGTGCGTGGGCAGCACGCTCGCTCGGTACGGCGGCTAAACTGTGCACCAGCACGTTTCACAGGAACCCGCCCATGACCGCCGCGATGACACGCACGTTTGTGCCGCAGGACTTCGGTCCTTCCGACTTCGCCAACATCCAGCCGCTGGGCAGCGAGTTGATCGAGCGGCCGATCGGCTCGCCCAGTGAGCTGGAGGCGTGGCTGCTGGATGCCTCGGAACTGACCGCGGTGATCCGCGAGCACGCGAGTCGGCTCAACATCGACTACTCCTGCCATACCGACGACGCCGAGAAAGAAGCGGCGTTCATGCAGTTCATCGAGCAGGTGCGGCCCAAGCTCGCGCCGATGCACCACAAGCTCCAGCGGAAATACGTCGAGTGCGAGTGGCGGGTGAATCTGGAAACCACGCCGCGCCTCAGACAGCTCGGCAAGGAGTGGCAGGCGTCGGTCGAGCTGTACCGCGATGAAAACGTGCCGCTGTTCACGCAGATCACCAGGAAGGTGACCGAGTACGACAAGCGGTGCGCGCAGATGACCGTGGAGTTTGACGGCAAGACGCGCACGCTGCAGCAGATGGGCCGGTACCTCGACGAGCCCGACCGCGACGTGCGCCAGCAGGCGTGGACACTCACCGCGCAACGCCGACTCGAAGACCGCGAGAGCATCGACGAGCTGTTCGACCAGACGCTCGAGTTGCGGGCACAGGTCGCGAGAAATGCGGATTGTGAGAACTTCCGCGATTATCAGTGGCAGGCGATGCAGCGGTTCGACTACACCCCGGCCGACTGCATGACGTTTGCCCAGGCGATCGAGGCCGAGTGCATGCCGCTGGTCGAGAAGCTGACCGAAGAACGGCGGACGGCGCTGGGTTTCGAGTCGCTGCGGCCGTGGGACACCGCGGTGGACCCGCGGGGCCGGTCGCCGCTACGGCCGTTCGATCCCGATGACGTGGCGGACTTCGTCGCGCGGACGCGGCGGGTGTTCGACCGGATCGACCCCAAGCTCGGCGAGCAGTTCGGCGCGCTGAAGCTGAGGCGGAACCTAGACCTCGAATCGCGTCGGGGCAAGCGGCCCGGTGGTTACCAGGCGTCGCTGGAGGAATCGCGTGAGCCGTTCATCTTCATGAACGCCGCGGGCGTGCAGCGGGACGTGCAGACGATGCTGCACGAAGGCGGCCACGCCTTTCACTACCAGGCGGCGAGCAACGAGCCGCTCGTATTCCTGCGCCACGGGCCGATCGAGTTCTGCGAGGTCGCGAGCATGTCGATGGAGCTGCTCGGCGGGCCTCACCTCGATGCGTTTTACAGCGAGCAAGACCACGCCCGCGCCCAGCGTGTGCATCTTGAGGGCATCATCAAGTTCTTTCCGTGGATGGCGACGATCGACCAGTTCCAGCACTGGCTCTACGCCGAGTCGCCCGATGGCATCGCCGGCCGCACGGAGCACTGGCTGCGGATCTGCGAGCGGTTCAGCGCGGGCATCGACTGGTCGGGCCACGAGGACGCGCGGCGGTGGCTGTGGCAGCGGCAGCTTCACCTGTTCCATCATCCGTTCTACTACGTCGAGTACGGCATCGCGCAGCTCGGGGCGCTGCAGGTCTGGCAGAACTACCGGGCGGACCCCAAGCGGGCGCTGGCGCGGTTGCTCGAGGCGTTCGCGCTGGGCGGGACGCGGCCGCTGCCCGAGCTGTTCGAGGTCGCGGGGATTCGCTTCGACTTCAGCCGCGAAACGATCGGGCCGCTGATGAAAATGGTGAGCGATGAACTGGACGGCCTGCCGGTGTAGCGCGGCGAGGCCGGGGCGCTGCATGGGTGCGAAGCGTGGATTGGTCGGGCGAATCAGCGGCCGCTTTGTAGGAAATATTCCATCAGCTCGTAGCCGAAGTCGATGTGCAGGCCGCCGGCCTGGGCGTTGGCTTCGGTCAGCGGTTGCTCGCGAAGCTTGTTGACCGCGGTGCCGGCCATCATGAACGGCGGGGGCGTCGGGTCGTGCTTGCGTGTATCGACGCGCGTGTAGTGATCGGGCAGGTAGAGCAACCGCCATTCATCGAATGTCGTGAGCTTCTCGGCCACGGGGCCGACGATGTAGCGGTCGATCGCTTCGATGCTGGCGACCTTCGTCTGCACGTCGGCCTGATGGCTGGCCTCGTCGGGCGCCTCGACGTGCACGCAGACCAGGTCGTACAGGTCCAGCGCGGCGCACGCGTATCGGCCCTTGGCGGCGTAGTCGGTGTCGTGGTAGCCGGTGATGCCCGGCACGTCGAGCCGATCCCATCCGATCAGGCGCGCGATGCCCGCGAGCAGATCGACCGCGGTAATGATCGCGCCGTTCAGCCCGTACCTGTCCTTGAACAAGGGCATGTTTGGCCGCTGGCCCGGGCCCCAGAGCCAGATGTGCGTCGCCGGCGAGTCGCCCAGCTCGACGCGCGTGCGGTTGACTTCGTGATCGGCGAACAGCTCGGCCGAGGCGTCGATCAGCTTGGTCAGCAGCGCCGCGTGGGGCCCGCCCTTGGGCAGGTGCTTGCGGTATGGCTCGCCGGGCACGTCGTGCGGGGGCACGGTGTTCAACTCGTCGTACGGCCGGCCCGAGCGATCGACCACGATGTTGCGGTAGCTCACGCCGGGGTAGAACGTCAGGCCGTCGGCCAGGTTCTGCTCGTGAATGTGTGTGACGAAGTCTTCCAGCAGCCGGCGCGACTCGGCCGAGGGGATGTGGCCGGCCGAGTGGTCGCTCATCAGCCCATCGACGATGGTGACCAGGTTGCAGCGGAAGATCCAGTCATCCTCGCCGGCATCGATGCCCATCGCGGCGGCTTCGAGCGGGGCGCGGCCGGTGTGGTGCTCGGCCGGGTCGTAGCCCAGCAGCGACATGCTGCACACATCGCTGCCGGCGGCGAAGCCCTGCGGCGTGGTGTTGACCGTGCCGATGCGCCCTTCCACGGCGAGCCGATCGGTGTGCGGCTTTTCGGCCGCCTCGAAGGGCGTCTTGCCGTCGAGCACTTCCAGCGGCACGTCCGCCGCGCCGTCGGGGATGATGATCGCGAATTTCATGGGGCCGATTATAGCGATGCACGACGCCGCGACACGGTACAATCGCGACCGTGAAATACCGCGACCGGATCAAGCGGAGTCACAGGATGGATTACCTCCTGGTCATCGAGAAAGCGGACGATGGCAGCTACAGCGCCTACGTGCCCGACATGCCCGGCTGCGTGGCATGTGGCGACACGGCCGAGCAGGCCGAGTCACTGATCCGCACGGGCATCCGACTGCACATCGAATCGATGCGATCCCATCGTGAACCGGTTCCGCCGCCGACCGCCAAGGCCATTACGGTAATCACTCCGGCAGCGCCGCCATCGCTTTTTCGTGGGCGTGATCGTAGTGGGCCGCGAGGTTGCGCCAGTCGAACCGCTCGGCGACGCTCTCGGTCTTGTTGCGCAGGGTGACACGCTCGCGCCGGTCGCGCGTGGAAAAGTCGAACAGCCAGTCGGCGATCTGATTGGCCGCCTCGTCGAAGCTCTGGTTTCGTCGGCCGGTGACGTAGATGCCGTAGTCCGCGTGCTCGGGCATGTACTTGGTGACGAAGGCGCCGAAGCCCGACAGGTCGCTGGTGATCGCCGGGATCCCGCGGGCGACGCACTCCAGCGGCGTGTAGCCCCACGGCTCGTAATAGCTCGGGAACACCCCCATATGGCAGCCGCGCACGAAGTGATCGTACTCCATGCCGAACAGCGGATTGCCTGGCGCGATGAAGTCGGGGTGGTAGATGATCTTCACCTTGTCGTCCGGCCGATTGACCAGGTTGAGTGAGCGGATCTGCGCCAGCACGTCGTCGTTGGCGTCGTCTTCGAGGTCGTGCGTGACGACGATCGGCAGGCGGTCGGTCCGCCATTGGGCCATCGTGCGGCGCAGGCGCAGCATCCAGTACTCGTCGATCATGTCCTCGAACTTGATCGTGCGCCCCATCGCGGTCTGCTCGAACAAACGCTGGCCGAACTGCTCCTGGATGTTTTCGCAGGTGTCGCGCAGCTCCTGCATCACCGCCCCCGAGCGCAGCACCTCGGGGTTGATCGAGCGGAACGGCCGCTTGGTGATCAGGAAGAACACGATCGTGCGATCGACCTCGTGCTCCTTCAGCCGCCAGTTCAGCCGCGCCAGCGATTCGAGCGTCAGGTCGAAGCCCTTGTTGCGGTATTCGTACCGGCCGGACGTGAAGAAGTAGAGCGTCTTGTCCAGGTCGATCGGGTAACTCGAACAGAAGTGGCCCATCACGAAGCGGTTGATCCGCTCCTTGTACTGGCGATGGAGCACCTGGAACTCGTGCAGCGCGACGAAGCGTTCGATGTTCAACCCGTTGGGCAGCACCACGTCGCACGGCCGGCCCAGCAGGTGCTTGCATTCCTCGGCGGTGACCTCGCTGACGGTCGTGAACACGTGCGCCCCGTGGGCCGCGGCACGCTCGAGTCGCACCTGCGGCTCGACGCGGAAGCGGTCGGCCTCCCTCTGCCAATCGACGAACGCGACGTGATCGTGGAACCACGGGTCGTGCATCGCCAGGTATCGGCCGAGCATCGTCGCATGCGTGGTGAACACCAGACCGATCGGCAGGTTGTGGCGGCGCAGCTCGGGGATGGCGGTGGCGCCCATCCACTCGTGCAGGTGCATCACGATCTTCCGTCGCCCCGCCTCGCGCTCGCACAGGGCGTGGGCGAACTGCTCGACGAGGAAGCCGAACGCCGTCACCTGGTTGAGCAGTTGATCGTCGCCGGGCAGCACGATCTGGTGATGTTCCCAGAGCTTGTACTTGGCCTCGGCCAGGCGGTTGACGGCGCTGTCCATGTTCAGCAGAACCAGGCGCGGCCGGCCGGTAACCAGCCACGTGCCGAACTTCGCGTCCAAGCCCCACTCGCGCATGCGTTTGACCGCCTCGCCGAACGGGCCGGTGGGCGTGTGCTCCTCGAACTCGACCGACGCGGTCTTGGCGTCGTACGGGCCGATCATGCAGTAGCGACTGCCCCACCGCTCGACCATGGCCGGGGCCTTGGTGCGCATGACGGTGTAGATCCCGCCGAGCTGGTTGCACACCTCGAACGCGGTTTCGATCAGCAGCGGCTCGCGCCGGCGCGCCGCGGCGCCGGCCGCTGGCTTGCGGGTGCGACGGCGGCGCGTCGCGCTGTTGGCTTTCGAGGCCATGGTAGATACTTCCTAATGACGAATGTCCAATGACGAATGAGCCAGGACGACCGGCCGGATGGGCCCCGCGATCCAAACACCCGGCATGGAGCATGGGTCATTTGCCATTGGTCATTCTCTCTCAACCTTCGGGCATATCGACGATGCGAATCACGACCGGCTCGCCCTCGATCGCGTCGAGCGTGCGGATCGCCTCGGCCGCGCGGCCCACGGCGCCCGCGTTGGCCTGATGCGTGGTGATGACCACCGGCACGAACTGGCCGGCGTTGGCCTCGTGCTGCATCACCGCGGCGATGCTGATGCCCTGGTCGCCCAGGGCCTTGCTGAACTGCGCGACCACGCCCGGCGTGTCCAGGGCGTTGATGCGCAGGTAGTAGCGGCCTTCCTGGCGATCGGGGCCGATCGGCGCGACCGGCTCGTGCTGATCGCTCCACAACCGCAGGTTGGAAAACGCCGCGGGGTACGCGCCGTCGATGATGCTCATCAGGTCGCCGACGACCGCCGAGGCGGTGGGCATCTGCCCGGCGCCGCGGCCGTAGTAAAGCGTATGGCCCACCGCGTGGCCGAAGATGCTCACCGCGTTGAACGAGCCGCCAACCTGCGCCAGTTGTTCGTCGGCCGCGACGAAGCACGGCTCGACCGACAGCGCCAGGCCGTGGTCCGTCCGCTCGGCGATCGCCAGCAGCTTCATCACGTAGCCCAGCTCTTCGCCGAAACGCACGTCGGCCAGGTCGAGCGCGTCGATGCCGCGGCGGTCGATCTGCGCGTCGCTGACCGACACGCCAAAGCCCAGCGACGCGAGCACGGCCAGCTTGTGGGCGGCATCGCCGCCGTTGACGTCGAGCGTCGGGTCGGCCTCGGCGTAGCCGGCCGCCTGGGCCTCGGCCAGCGCCGCGTCGTAGCTCTTGCCCGCGTGCATCATCTGCGTGAGGATGTAGTTGCACGTGCCGTTGAGGATGCCGTACAGCGCGGTGATCCGGTTGGCGATGAGGTTGAACTGCATCGCGGTGATGATCGGGATGCCCCCGCCGCAGCTTGCCTCGAAAGCGACGCTCACGCCGTGCTCGCGCGCCAGGGCGAACAGCTCGCGCCCGTGCGCCGCCAGCAGCGCCTTGTTGGCCGTGACCACGTGCTTGCCGGCCCGCAACGCCCGCTCGACCACGTCCTTCGCGAAGGTCGTGCCGCCGGCCAGCTCGATCACTGCCGCGCAGTCGGCGATGTCGTTGAAAAACTGCTGCGGGTCGTGAACCAGCGCCCCCTCGGGCACCTGCGCGGTCTTGGCACCGACGTCCTGGGCGCGGCAGAGCACGCGATGGATATCGATCGGCCGGCCCAGGCGTCGGGCGTACAGATCGCGCTGTTCGACCAGCAGCTTGACCACGCCGCTGCCGACGGTGCCGCAGCCGACCAAAGCGATCTTCACCGGTTGATCCGCCATGCCATCGCCTCGCCCTAGAAAGTTCGCGGGGCGCAGAGGATAGCAGGGATGGTGTTGGCCCGGAAGAGGCGCGCGGGCGGGCGCGCCGGTGGTTTGGCCAGACGGGCGATGCCGGCATGGACCGGTCGCGGTGCGCGAAGCCGCGAGCGGCGGGGACGTGAGGCGGTCGCGTGGAGCCGGGAGTTCTACCGCTGGTCGAGCGGCGTGTAGTCGCGCTGGGTCGGGCCGGTGTAGATCTGCCGGGGGCGGTGGATCTTGCCGCCTTCGCGGAAGGCCTCCCACCAGTGGGCGATCCAGCCGGGCATGCGGCCGATGGCGAACATCACGGTGTACATGTTCAGCGGCACGCCGATGGCGCGAAGGATCACGCCCGAGTAGAAATCAACGTTCGGGTAAAGCTTGCGCTCCAGAAAAAACTCATCGCTGAGCGCGACCTCTTCGAGCTGCTTGGCGATGTCCAGCAGCGGGTCGTTGATGCCCAGCTTCTCCAGCACGTCGTCGGCGGCCTTCTTGAGGATCTTCGCCCGCGGGTCGAAGTTGCGGTAGACGCGGTGGCCAAAGCCCATCAGCCGCTCCTGATCCTTCTTCAGGTCGGCCACGAATGTCTTGAGGTCGATCCGCTCATCGTGCAGGCGCTGGAGCATGTCGATCACGGCCATGTTCGCCCCGCCGTGCAACGGGCCCCACAACGCCCCCACACCCGCGGAGACCGACGCGGCGAGGTTCGCCCGTGACGAGCCGACCATCCGCACCGTCGAGGTCGAGCAGTTCTGCTCGTGGTCGGCGTGAAGGATCAAGAACAACTGCAGCGCCCGGACCACTTCCTTCTCCGGCTCGTAATCGCCGTAGGGCACGGAGAACATCATGTGCAGGAAGTTGTTGCAATAGCTGCGATTGGGGTCGGGGTAGATGAACGGCTGGCCGATGGACTTCTTGTAGGAAAACGCCGCGATCGTCCGCACCTTGCTCAGCAGCTTCGCCGCGGTCGTGGGGAAGGTCTGCTCGTCGTCGACCTCCATCATGTCCGGGTGGTAGCAACTGCTGGCCTGAATCATCGCCGAGAGGATCGCCATCGGGTGCGCGTACGGCGGGAAGCCCTCGAAGTGATGGCGCAGGCCCTCGTGCAGCAGCTCGGTTTGGGTCAGCAGGGCGCGGAAGCCCTCGAGCTGCTGGGCGCTGGGCAGTTCGCCGAAAATCAGCAGCCAGGCGGTTTCGATGAAGGTCGAGTGCTCGGCGAGCGTTTCGATCGGGTAACCGCGGTAGCGGAGGATGCCCTCCTCGCCGTTGATGAAGGTGATGGCCGAGTGGCACGAGCCGGTGTTGCCGAAACCCGGGTCCACGGCGATGTAGCCGGTTTCATTACGCAGACGAGCGACGTCCAGGCCCTTTTCGTGCTCGGTGCCGACGATGATGGGCAGGTCGACGCCGCCGTCGGGCAGTTGAACGCGGGCGACGGACGGATCGGCCGCGGCGGGTTTCACATCGGTGGCGTCACGCATGGACCTCTCCTGAGAAGCAAGTGGGCGCGATTGATCTCACGAGCCGCCGAATCGCCGGCACCGAGGAACCACGATTCAGGGCAGACCGCGGTCTGGAATTGTAGCGACAAAGCCGCCCGCGTGCGCCGTGGCGCACCCGGACGGCCGAAGGAGAATCCCGATCGGCGGCGGGTTACTCGTGGTCGAGCTGGAGCACGACGAACCGCTCGCGCCACTCGCCCCGCACCCACTGAGCCACGGTCAGTCGCACGCCCCGGGTCAGGTCGCGGTCTTCGATCTCGTCGACAAGGTCGTCCACATCGCCGACGCGCTGGCCCTGGACGCGGGTGATGAGCGTGCCGCGCGTCATGCCCTCGGCGGCCGCGACGCTGCCGGGCCTCACCCGTTCGACCAGCACGCCCGCCATCGGGTCGACCTCCAGCGATTCAGCGAGCCGATCGTCCATGTCGCGCATACGCTCCAGGCCCAGCTTGCGGAGCAGCTCGGTCTGTTCCTTCGCCTCGCCGTTGGGGCCGCCGGGGCCGACCGCCAGGTCCATCGTGCCCGGCAGCTCGGCCAGGGTCAGCTCGATCTTCTCACGATCGCCGTCGCGCAGCACGAGCACTTGCACCTTGGCGTCGGGGCCCTTGTCGGCGATGACCGAGCGCAGGTGTGCCGCGTCGCGCATCCGCATGCCGTCGACTTCGAGAACCACGTCGCCGCGTTCCAGGCCGGCCTGCTCAGCGGGGCTGTCTTTCACCACGCCTTCAACGACCACGCCGTGATCGACCCCGAAGCTGCGCAACAGGCGCGGGTCGTCGCGGATCTCCACGCCCACGTAGCCGCGGGCGACGCGGCCGGTCTGGATCAACTGCGGGATGATCTTGCGCAGCATGTCCACGGGGATGGCAAAGCCCAGACCCTGGTTGCCGCCGGTGCGCGAGGCGATGGCGGTGTTCATGCCCACGACCTGCCCGAAGATGTTGACCAGCGGCCCGCCGGAATTGCCGGGGTTGATCGACGCATCGGTCTGGATGAAGTTTTCATAACCCGCGCGGCCGAGGATGCCCAACTGCCGGCCCTTGCCCGAGACGATGCCCTGGCTGACGGAGAACTCGAAGCGGAACGGCGAGCCGAACGCGAAGACGATCTCGCCCTGGTCGGGCGACTTCTCGGCCAGCTTCGCCGGGTGCAGGTGGTTCGTCGCCACCTTCAGCACGGCGATGTCGGTGTTGGGATCCTTGCCGATCAGCTCGGCTTTGCGGGTGGATTTGTCGTGGAGCTTGATCTCGATGACATCGGCGTCTTCGACGACGTGCCAGTTGGTGATGATGTGGCCGGCGTCGTCGTAGACCCAGCCGCTGCCGTTGCCGTAGAGTTGCGGGGCGTTGTATTCATCGAACCCGCCATCGGGGCCGTCGGGCTCGGGCAGACCGCGGCGGCGGAAGAATTCCTCAAAGCCCGGTGGGATGCGGCGGTCGTCGTCGCTGGCGCGGCGCTTGACCGAGACGTGTACCACGCTGGGCTTGGTGTGTTCGGAAACCAGCCGGAACGCTTGGCTCAGCTCGCCCAGGGGCGTTCGGCGCAGTTGCTCGGCGGTGGCTTCGACGCGGCCCTCGACCTGAGCGTGGGCGATCTGCCGCATGATGTGCGGCCCGACGAGCAGCGCCGCGATGAGCGTCAGCGCCAGAACCAGTCCGGGGCCGTAAGTACGTACTTGACTCATAGGTGACTTCTCCGATTCGCGTGGCATGTTCGTCCGCCTGCGGTGACAGACGGCCGGCGACCGGCCGCTTGCGCATTGCTACGCAATCCCGGGCCGGCGGTTCACTGGCGATCGAGCTTGGCCGCCTCGCCCTGATCCATATGGTAGGGGTGTTCGGCGAGATATCGACCGCTTCGCAGCAGTTGGCCCCAATCGTTCGCCGCGTTTTGCAGAAAGGCGGCGCCATCGGCCAGGGGTTGGACGAACGAGGGCCGGCGGTCGGTCATGCCCAGCAGATCCTGCAGGACGACCACGTGCCCGTGGCAGGCCGGCCCCGCGCCGCAGCCGATCACCGGCACGTCCACCGCCCGCACCACCGCCGCGGCCACCGGGGCCGGGCACTGCTCGATGAGCAGCATCACCGCGCCGCGGGCTTCCATCAGTTGGGCGTCATCGATCAGGCGTTCGGCGTCGCGCGCGGTGCGGCCGGCGATCTTCGCCGTCCGCACGCCGGCCTGCGACGCGGTCTGCGGCCGCCAGCCGATGTGCGCAACCACCGGCACCCCGGCCCGGCTGAGCTTGCCGACCAGCTCGCCGTACGCCCGATCCACCTCAAGCTTCACCGCGTCGGCCCGACCCTCGACCATGAACCGCCCGGCGTTGCGCACCGCCTGCGCGTCCGACGCCTGGTAGCTCATGAACGGCATGTCCGCCATCACGAACGCCCGGGGCGCGCCGCGCTTCACCGCCGCGGTGATCTGAAGCATGAACTCCAGCGGTGCGTCGATCGACCGCTCGAACCCCAGCATGACCTGCGCCGCCGAATCGCCGACCAGCAGCACCGGCACGCCCCCGGCCGCCAGGTGCCGCGCGGTCGTCGCGTCGTAGCACGTCAGGCAGGCGATCGGCTCACCCGCGGCCGCCATGCGACGTAGCGCGGTGAGCGTGATGGGTTGGGTAATCTCGTTCTGATCCATCAGTGCATTGTAATCGCTGCAAGAGCGGTTCACCGGCGGGCGCGAGGCCGCACGTCAACCGGCCCGGGCCACAGCGAGCGGCCCGATCCCTTACGCCATCGCCCCGCCGGGCGTGCGCGGGCTGATGGGCTTGAGCAGTTCCACGTTCACCCGCTCGCTGGGCAACAGCTTGCCGGCGTTGGCGCGGCCATCGGGATCGAAGCACCGCTTGATGCGATCGAACAGCTTCATCGTCGGCGCGTTGAACATCCGCCGCATCAGCGGCAGTTTCTCGACGCCCACGCCGTGCTCGCCGGTCAGCGTCCCACCGATCGAGATGCAGTATTCGAGAATCTCGTGGCTGGCCCGCATCGTCGCGCCGACCGCCTCGGGGTCGTCCTCGTCGAACAGCAGGATCGGATGGACGTTGCCATCGCCGGCGTGGAAGACGTTGGTGATCGTCAGGCCGTGCTTCTGGCCGATCGCGCCGATGCGTTCGATCACGTCCGGCAGCATCGACCGCGGCACGCACGCGTCCTGCGTGCAGTAGGCCGGGCTGATGCGGCCGATCGCGCCGAACGCCCGCTTGCGCGCCGACCACAGCTCCGCCCGCTTGTGTGCGTCGCCCGAGCATTGCACGTTGCGCGCCTTGTTCTGCCGGCAGATCGAAGCGACGCGCTCCATCTGCTGATCGAGCACGTCCTCGATGCCGTCGATCTCGATCAGCAGCAGCGCCGCCGCGTCGCGCGCAAAGCCGTAGTGAAACGCATCCTCGACGACCTTGACCATCGCGCCGTCCATCATCTCCAAAGCCGCGGGCATGATGCCGGTGGCGATGATGTCGGCCACGGCCTGCCCGGCGTGGCGGGAGCCATCGAACATGCCCACGATCGTGCGGAAGTTGCGCGGCTGAGGCGCCAGGCGCACCCACACCCGGGTGATGATGCCCAGCGTGCCTTCGGAGCCGCCGATCAGCCCCGGCAGGTCGGGGCCGATGCCGTCGGCCAGGCCCGGGCGGGTGGTGAGTATCTCGCCGTCGGGCAGCACCATTTCGACGCCCAGCACATGGTTGGACGTCACGCCGTACTTGAGCGTGTGCAGCCCGCCGGCGTTGGTCGCGACGTTGCCGCCGATCGTCGAGGCCTTCTCGCTCGACGGGTCGGGCGAGAAGTGCAGGTCTTCCCCGCGGCCGTGGCGCTGCACCGCCTCGGTCAACTGATGGTTGTACACCCCCGCCTGAACGCAGGCGGTGCGGCCGGCCAGGTCGATGTCGAGAATCTCCGTCATGCGACTGGTGCAGACGATCACCGCGTCGCCGAAGCCCACCGATCCGCCGGTCAGCCCCGTCCCGCTGCCCCGAGGCACGCAGATCACATCGTGCTCGTTCAGCAGCCGCACCACCTGCGCCGTCCGCGGCGTGTCGCGCGGGAACACCACCGCCCGCGGCGTGGCCTTGGCGATCGGGAAGCCATCGCACTCGTAGGCCAGCAGCTCGGTCGGCTCGGTCAGCACGCCCTCGGCGCCGACGACCTCCCGCAGCGGCGCGATCACGGGATGCTCAGCTAATGCCATCGCCACATTCTATCGATCCTCGCCGGCGCCGCGGGGCCGGCCGCGCCCGCCGCCCCTACTCGCGCCGGCCGTCGTACAGCAGGTCCAGCCCCTCGCGCCGCCGCGCCCGCCACGGCCGGAACACCAGCAGCTTCATGAAGTGCCGGCGGATCGCCCGATCCCCGTGCAACCGATGCTTGCGGCTGGACGTGATCACCGCACCGTCCAGCAGCACCACCCGCCCCACCTGGCGCATCTGCTTGGCCAACCGAATCCCCGTCAGTGCGAAGTAGCTCTCATCCCATCCGCCCACGCGCCGCAGGTCCGCCCGCCCGACGAACACGCACGTGGCCGCCAGCCACCCCCGCCGCCGCGCCGCGCGGTTCCATCGTGCCACACTCCGACGCGCCTTGTCCGTCGCCCGCTCGTCGTACGCCAGCTCCGCCCCGCACGCCACGGCGCCGGCTTCCAGCGTCGCCAGCCCCTGGGCCAACGTGCCCGCGGGAAGCTGCGAGTCGGCATCCAGAAAACACAGCACGTCACCCCGCGCCGCGCGTGCCCCGGCGTTGCGCGCGCCGTTGATGTTCCGCAGATGCACGTCCACCACCTGATCCGCGCCCAACGCCCGCGCCACGTCGCTCGTGCCATCGTCCGAGCCGTCGTCCACCACGATCACCTCGTGGCCCACGCCCACCTGCTCCGCCGCGGCCCGCGCCCCGGGCACGCTCCGCGGCAACGTCTTGGCCTCGTTGTGCGCCGGAATGATGATCGACAACGCCAACTCCGATGAATGCTTCTTCGCCTGCATGGCTCGCAGTATAATGCAGCCCCATCCGCCCGGCCCGGAATGAACCGACGGACCGGCGCGTCGCGCGCCGGTCCATCGGGGTTGGCCGCTTGATGTTTCGCCGCGCCGCGCCGCTCATGCCGCCCTGCTCTGCCGACGCCGCCGGCCCACCGTGCGCTGGTCCGATGCCATGCGCTGGTCGGCATGCTCGATGATCTGCGTGACCAGCTCCTCGGGGCTGCTGGCCCACAGGTCGGCGCCGATCTCCTCGGCCAGACCCTCGGCCCGGTTGAACACGCCCCCGCCGACCACGATCTGAAGCTTCGGCGCCACGCCCGACTCGCGCAGCTCGTCGATCAACTGGCGCAGGTGCGGCAGGTCCGCCGGGGCCGAGCTGAACAGCACCAGGCGGTCGGGCTCACGCTCGCCGATCGCGTGGATGATCTCGTCGTTCGCAATCCCCCCGCCGGCAAACGTCACCCCAAACCCCGCGGCCTCGAGCATGTCCGCCGCCATCTGCCCGGCCAGCTCGTTGGGCTCGGTCGGCCCGCACACCATCAGAATCCGCTCGCCCCGCGCCTCCCGCTCGCTCAGCCGAAGCTGCATCTGATCGGCCAGCATCCGCAGCAGCCGCGTCGCCAGGTGATGGCTGAGCACCGAGAGCTGATCCTGCCGGTACAGCTTCTCGATCTGCTCCAGCGCCGGCCAGAACAGCCGCTCGATGATCCGCTCGGCCTCGACATCGGCACACACGCATTCGTCCACCACCCGCCGCGCCGCCGACCGGTCGCCGCTGATCAGGGTCTCGATAAAACGCTCGATAAGAATCTGCTGGCTCATGCGGTTCGCTCCAGGCCCCTTGGGCCGGCTGCCTTGCCACGGGTTCGTCCGTGCCCACCGCGGCGAAGGATTGGGTTTTGCATCTCCCGGTGCTCCGCCCGAGTGACTCTCACGCTGACCCCCCACCCATCGGCGAACGGCTTTTCTCATCTCCACTTTTTTATCCTATCTTTCCTATTTTATCTATCTTCACGCCCTCGGCCTGACCGCCTGCGGGGGGGGCAGGCGGGGTTGGCCGGATGCAATTGCTTGTGTACAAGTGACTTATCATCTGGCCGGCCCTTGACCGCCCGTGGCCGCCCGGACAGGCGGCGATGGGGTTCGGCCACGTCAGGGCGGTCGGGGGCGCGGCGAAGTGGCCGACCCGAGCGCCGCCGGGGCAACGCGCGACCGCCCCGGGGCGTGCCGGGGGTGCCGGGGGTGCCGGGGGTGCGTGGTGGGCTGGTGTGTGATCCATGTCCGATCGGCTC
>CAZUHK010000034.1:0-19762 GCA_964620345.1 uncultured Planctomycetaceae bacterium | reverse complement strand
CGCTCGGCAACGCGATCACGAAGTCGCTGCCCTTGCCCACCTCGCTGTGCATGCGCAATTCCCCGCCGTGTTCGATCGCGATGCGCCGCGTGGTCGGCAGACCCAGGCCCGAGCCGCCGGCCTTGGTGCTGAAGTAGGGATCGAATATCCGCCGGCGGTTGGCCTCATCGATGCCCGGGCCGGTGTCGGTCACGTGCAGTTCCACGCCGTCGGCGCCCGCCTGCGTACGGAGCATCAACTCGGTCGAGCCGCCGTGAGGCGTCTTGGCGTACCGCGCCTGCACCATCGCCTGCGTCGCGTTGATCAACAGGTTCAGCAGCGCCTGCTTGATCAGCGACCGATCCACCGGCACCTGTGGCAGCCCTGCGGCCAATTGCGTCCGCAACTGCACGCCCGACTGCTCGGCCTGGGGCGTGTAAAAATCCGCGACCTCCTCCAGCAGTTGGTTCAGGTCGGTCGGCTCGCGCTCCAGTTGCATGCGGCCGGCGAAACGAAGGAAGTCCTCCAGGATCCCCCGCAGGTGCTCGATCTCCGCGTTGAGTGAATCGATCCGTCGCTTCAGGCGGCCCGCGTGCGGCGGGCCGACCGCAGCGTCCTGGACGCTCTCGGCCAGCAACTGCAGGTTCAGCCCGATCGTCGACAGCGGGTTCTTGATCTCGTGGGCCAATCCGCCGGTCATCGCGCCCATCTCCGCCATGCGCTCGGCGGCCGCGGCGCGCTGGTGCAGCGCCCGCTCGCGGCGTTCGCTACGCCGCGCCGCCAGCCAGGCCAGCGGCACCATCCCCGCCACGCCCAGGCCGATTCCAAGCAGTAACCAATGCAACGGTTGCATGAACGCCCCATCGCGTCGCGGTCGGCCTCGCGCCGGGCCGCGACCGCCGCCACACGCGGCATGCGCCCGCGCCCGTGCTAGTGCTCGCTGCGACTGTGCTCGCGGCTGCGCATCGTGTCGGCCACGGCCTCGCCGTTCACCGACACGTCACGCCGATGCACCTGCCGCGCCTGCCACCCCTTATCCCCTTCCACCAGGTCGTAGTCAACCTCCTCCCCGTCCTTGAGCAGGCGGAAGCCGTCGGCCTGAATCTGCGAGTAATGGACGAACACGTCCTGCCCGTCGGGCCCCACGATGAAGCCGTACCCCTTCTTCGGATCGAACCACTTGACCGGTCCACGATGCGACATGGCAAACCTCCAACTTCGGGCACACGGAAGATGTGAAACTCCGTGTCGCGTGCCCTGCGTTCGTCAGGCCCGATTTGATGTGAGTTGGGCCTGACCCGTTCACTTCGGCTACCGGGTTGCGCGATCGGCGGGTTGTACCCGCCGCCACCTCCGCGTCCCGCAGCCATTCACTCGGCCCGCCCGGCGTCGCCGTGAGGCGTCCTGGAAGGTGAATCCACCGCACGAGCCGCAATACGCACTGCGTGATATGACCCCATCAATATACCCCACACCCGGCCCCGAGGACAAGCAAATTGTCACAAACTTCAGGGTGTCGATCAACCGCCGCCGTTACGAACACGTCACGCCGCCGAGCCACCTTAACCGGCCGTCCGGGATTAGGGGATCACCTTCCACACGAAGGCGGCTTTTTTCAGTCCAAAGGTGAACAAGCCGGGATAGAATGCTCTCTTCGCGACCTTCGTTCTTCCTGGCCAATCGTTGTGAATGTTCGTCTCGCCAAATCGTTCAGCTTTGAAGCCGCTCATTGGCTGCCGACGTTCCCGGAGGGGCACAAGTGTCGGCGGATGCACGGGCATTCGTTTCACATCGACGTGATCGTCGCCGGCGAGGTGGATGAGGCCGAGGGATATCTCATCGACTACGGCGTGATGAAGGCGGCGATCGCACCGGTCGAAAAGGCACTCGATCACTACGTGCTCAACGAGATCGAAGGGCTGGCCAACCCCACCGCCGAGAACCTGGCGCGGTGGATCTGGGACAAGGTCCGGCCGCAACTGCCGCTGCTGGACGAGGTGATCGTTCACGAAACCTGCACCACCGCGTGCCACTACCGTGGCGAGTGAGTACGTCAAACAACTCGCAACGGAACACGGCTTTGCGATGTGCGGCGTCTGCGAAGCGGCGCGCTCGGCTCATGGTGATTTCTTCCGGCGGTGGTTGGCGGCGGGCAAGCACGGGGAAATGGCCTGGCTGGCGAATAACGTCGAGGCGCGGCTGGACCCCCGGAAACTGCTGGACGGGGCGCGCAGCGTGATCTGCGTGGCCGATGAGATTCCCCCGCCGCGGCGCGATGATCTCGCACGGTACGCCCAGGTCCGCGACTATCACAAGGTCATCAAGAAGCGCCTGCACGCGATGGCCGATGCGTTGGGGCAGCGCTGGCCCGATGAACGGTTCCGGGCGTGCGTCGATACCGCGCCGATCATGGAGCGCGAGCACGCGGCGCGCGGGGGGCTGGGGTGGATCGGCAAGCACACGTTGCTGCTCAACCGCGAGCGCGGCTCGCACCTGCTGCTGGGCCAGATCGTCACCACGCTCGCGATCGCGACCGACGAGCCGGCCGGCGAACACTGCGGCACCTGCACACGCTGCATCGACGCCTGCCCGACCGATGCGATCACGCCCTGGTCGGTCGATGCGACCAAATGCATCAGCTACCTCACCATCGAACACCGCGGCGACATCGACGAGCAATACCACCGGCCGATGAGCCAATGGCTGTTCGGCTGCGACGTCTGCCAGGATGTGTGTCCGTACGTGAACAAGGCCGGGCGAGCCGATGGTTCCGACACCCCACCGCCGGGCAATGACCGGCTCGACGTCGACTTCGACTTCGACGCGCTGGACGTGCTGGACTGGACCGAGGACGACCGGCGGGCCGCGTTCCGCGGCTCGGCGATGAAGCGGGCGAAGCTGGCCATGATGAAGCGCAACGCCGTGATCGTCGCGGGCAACCGGTTGCGCCAAACCGCCGATGAGCGCATCCGTGCGCGGCTCGAAGGCCTGGCCGCCGATGAGCGCGAGCCGGCGATGGTCCGGCGCACCGCGCGGCGGGCGCTTGCCGCGGTGGGCGTCGGGTGAGATTCAACCCACGCGGGTAATCTGGACAGTCCCGTCGGCAACCGATACCATCCGCGCTCCCCCCACAGACCCGATCGCGGCGGCGCGGCGGCCGCGATCTTGCTCACCGCGGCGACCTCAGGCGAGGCGCGCAGGCAACGGATGGCCGGCATGGGACTTACCCTGAAGATCACCCGGTTCGCGCTGCTGTTCGCCATCCTCCTGGCGATCTGGCTGGGGCTGTCGGGCAAGTTCGATGCGTTCCACGTGGCTTGGGGCGTGGCGGGCGCGGCGGTGGCCGCGGCGCTGGCGACCCCGCGACAGGCCGGCCCGGCGTTTCCGCTGGTTCGCTTCCTGCTGTTCGTGCCGTGGCAGTTGTGGCAGATATTCATCTCCAACCTGCGCGTGGCGAAGCTGGTGCTCTGGCCGGGCCTGGCGATCGAGCCGCGGTTGCTCAAACGCCGGCCGGGCCTGACCGATGACCGGGCGCTGACGCTGCTGGGCTGCTCGATCACCCTCACCCCCGGCACGCTCACCGTGGACATCCACACCGACGAGATGGTCGTCCACGCCCTGGACAAGCCCTCGGCCGACGACGTCAACGCCGACGTGATGCTCCATAAGATCTCGCACGTCTTTGGGGAGCACACGAAGTCGTGATGAGCCACGTGTTCTCCATCGTCCTGGCGCTGCTGCTGTTGCTGATGGTGCCGTACGCCGCCCGTGTGGTGATCGGGCCGACGGTGTTCGACCGCATCGTCGCGCTCAACGGCATCGGCACGAAAGTGCCGGTCGCCCTGATCGTCGTGGGTGTGATCTACCAGCGGGTGGATATGTTCGTCGACCTGGCGATGGCGCTGTTCCTGTTGAACCTGTTCACCACGCTGCTGGTGGCCAAGTACGTGCGGGAGAAAGGCGGCGCCGAGGGATGAGCGTGGGCGTGCTGGACATCCTGGGCGTGGCGCTGATCGCGGGGGGCGTGTTCTTCATGCTCGTCGCGGCGATCGGGTTCGTGCGTCTGCCGGACCTGTTCAGCCGCCTGCACGTGACCGGCGTGCTGGACACGCTGGGCGCGCCGCTGGTGATGCTGGGCGTGGCGTTGGGCCTGGGCCTGACGCTGACCAGCTTCAAGCTGATGCTGGGCATCGTGTTTTTGTACCTGACCAGCCCGCTGGTCGGTCACCTGCTGTCGCGCTCGGCGATCGAGGCGGGCCACCGGCCGCGGGTGATCGAAGACCAGACGACGGCCGAGGGCCAGCCGACCGCGAAGCGCGGCGAGGAGGTCGAGCGTTGAACCTTTTTCTCGAACTGCTGGTGAGCGTGCTGCTGATCGCCACGGCGCTGGCGATCGCGCGCGTGCGTGGGCTGTTCGCGATCATGGTGTTGCTCTCGGCGTTCAGTGGGCTGATGGCGGTGCTGTTCGCCCTGCTGGGCGCGGTGGACGTGTCGTTCACCGAGGCGGTGGTCGGCACGGGGGTTTCGACGCTGTTCCTGATGGCGCTGATCCGTGCGGTGGACCCCGCGCAGGTGGGCCGGCGGCCGGCCTCGCAGCGCGGCGCGGCGCTGGTGGTCGCGGCGTTTGTCGCGGGGCTGCTGATATTCGGCGTGTGGTCGCTGCCCCACAGCTACCTCGCGGACAGCCCCACCGCCTCGCACGTCGGGGCCGAGTACAGCCGCCGGGCCTACGACGACATGCACACGCCCAACGTGGTCACCGCCGTGCTCGCGGACTACCGAAGCTTTGACACGCTGATCGAGGCCGCCGTGGTCGCGACCGCGGCGCTTTCGTGCCTGTTGATCCTCTACCGAGGCAATGGCCGTGAATAGCCCGTTCGAAAGCATCATGGTGCGCACGCTGCTGGGGCCGCTGGTCACGGTCACGCAGTTGTTCGGGTTGTACGTGCTGATCCACGGCCACTATTCGCCCGGCGGCGGGTTTCAGGCCGGCGTGCTGGTCGCGGCGGTGTTCATCCTGCCGATGCTGATCTTCGGCCGCAGCGCGGCGGGGCGGACGCCGCCGGGACTGATTGTGATCGGGCCGCGCGGCTCGATCACCATGGCGGCGGTGGGCGTGCTGATCTTTGCCGGCGTGGGGTTGGTCAGCGTGGCCCGCGGCCAAGCGATGCTGGACTACGCTCACCTGCCCCTTCCGCTGGACGAGCCGATGCGCCGTTCGATGGGCATCCTGATCATCGAGATCGGCGTGACGATGGGCGTGGCCGGGTCGGTGATGTCGATCTTCCATTCGCTCTACCAGGATCCCCCGGAGGACACCGTAGCATGATGTGGCTTGCCCAAGCCATCTCGGCCACCGACGCCACGCCGCCCTGGCTGTGGCGCAGCGCCTTTCTGCCGTTCGTCGTGCTCACCGCGATGGGCATCTACCTGATGCTCAGCCACCGCAACTTTCTCAAGGCGCTGGTGGGTCTGCAGATCTTCCAGACGGGCATCATCCTGTTCTTCATCGTCCTCGCGGTCCGCGCCGACGGCACGATCCCCATCCAACCCGAGGTCGAGCACCCCGGTGAGGCGGCCAAGGCCAAGGCGCACTACGACGCCGAGGCGGTGATGCACAACCCCCTGCCGCACGCGCTGATGCTCACCGCGATCGTGGTGGGCGTGGCGACGCAGGGCGTGGGCCTGGCGATCCTCAAGCGCGTCAAGCGGGAGAGCGGCGGGATCGAGGACGAGCTGACCGGCCCGCTGATCGAAAGGGACGAGCAGTAATGGCGCTGTTGCCGATGGTGCTGTTCGTGCTGCCCTTCGTCGGCGCGCTGGTGTGCGCGGTCGCCGGCACGTGGTGGCCGCGCTGTAGCCGACCGCTGGCGCTGGGCGTGATGCTCCCCACCGCGGCGCTGGGCGTCTGGGCCAACTTCGCCGTGGCCGACGGACCGCTGCATTCATTCATGGGCGGCTGGGCCCCGCCGATCGGCATCGAGCTGATGCTGGATCACCTCTCGGCGATGGTCGCGGCGGTGGTGGGCGTCGTGGGGCTGATCGTGCTGATCGGCAGCGGCGGCGGCGTGCGGCAAGAGCTGACCCAACGCGAGCCGTTCTTCTACAGCGTGTCCCTGCTGCTGGTCGGCGGGCTGATGGGCATGGTCGTCACGCACGACCTGTTCAACCTGTTCGTCCATGTCGAGGTCACCTCGCTCAGCGCCTACGGGCTGACCGCGGCGGGCCGGAAGGGCGCGCCGCGGGCCGCGCTGCGGTACCTGCTGATCGGCTCGCTGGGCGCCTCGTTCTACCTGCTGGGCGTGGGCTTCGTGTACGCGGCGACCGGATCGCTGAACATGAGCGACGTCGCGGCCCGCCTGCCCGACGCCGAGGGCCGGCTGGTCACCGTCTCGGTCGTGCTGATGGTCGTGGGCCTGTCGGTGAAGATGGGCCTGTTCCCCCTGCACGCCTGGATGCCCGATGCATACAGCCGCGCCGCGATGGGCGGCGCGGCGCTGATGGCTCCGCTGGTGACCAAGGTCTCGGCCTACGCGATGGTGCGCGTGCTCATGGGCGTGTACGGCCTTGAGATGCTGCGCGACGAGCAACTGATCCTTGACCTGATCGCCTGGGCCGGGGCATTCGCGGTGATCGTCGGCGCCGTGCTCGCCCTGGTGCAGAGCGACCTGTGGCGATTGCTGGCCTACTCCAGCATTTCGCAAATGGGCATCGTGGCCCTGGGCGTCGGCGTGGCGAACCAGGCGTCGCTGACCGGCGGCGTGATGCACATCGCCAACGATGCGCTGATGAAGGCCGCGCTGTTCCTCGCCGCGACGTTCATCGTGATGCGGTTCGGCGTGCGGCGGGTCGACGAGCTGTGCAAGCTGCGCGGCCGGGCGCCGTGGGTCTCGGCCTCGGTGGTCGTGACCGGCCTGTCGCTCGTGGGCCTGCCGCCGATGTGCGGCTTCTTCGGCAAGTGGTACGTCCTCAAGGGCGCGGTGCAGGACGAACGCTGGGCCCTGGCCGGGGCGATCGTCATCGGCTCGCTGGCGACCGCCGCCTACGTGGCCCGGCTGATCGAAGCGCTCTACTTTTCCAGACAACCCGAAGACCAAGCCCCCGCCCCCGCGCGCGGCGCGGGGCTGGCACTGGTCGCCTGCGTGGTCCTGGCTGCCGCGGTGATCGGCCTGGGCCTGGCGAGCAACGAATTCATCCAGGCGGTCATCGAGCCCGCCCTGCCTTCAGGTTTGTAAGCCATGAGTGGATTGCCCGATGCAACATGGATCGGCCTGGCGCTGCTCAGCCCCTTCGCGGCCGCGGCGGCGATGGCGGTCGTGCCCCGATGGATCGTGCAGCCGGTCGGATACATCGCCACGCTGCTGACCGCGATCGGCGCGTTCGCCCTGCTGCCGGGGGCACTGGCCGGCGAGGCGCCGACGTGGCACTGGTTCGCCCTGCTGCCGGGCGTGGACATCGCCTTCCGCGCCGACGCGCTGGGCATGACCTTCGCCGTGCTCGCCTCGGGGCTGTGGGTGCTGGTCAACGTCTACAACACCGGCTACATCCTCGCCGATCACCTCAAGCACGATCGGCGATATCTGCTGAGCTTCGCCGCGTCGATCGGCTCGGCGATCGGCGTGGCGCTCGCGGCCAACCTGCTGACCTTCCTGCTGTTCTACGAGCTGTTGACGCTGGCAACCTATCCGCTGGTGGTACACAAGGAACACCGCCAAGCCATCGCCGCGGGCCGACGGTACCTGCTGTTCGCGCTGTCCGGCGGCCTGGCGGTGACGGCCGGCGCGGTGTGGGTCTGGTCGTTGACCGGCACGCTGTCGTTCACCGCCGGCGGCTTCGTGCATGGCGCCGCGCCGCCGGGCGTGCTGCTGGCGATCTTCGCGCTGCTGCTGCTGGGCTGCGCGGTGAAGGCGGCGGTGATGCCGCTGCACTCGTGGCTGCCGGCGGCGATGGTCGCGCCCTCGCCGGTCAGCGCGCTGCTGCACGCGGTCGCCGTGGTCAAGGCCGGCGTGTTCGGCTGCATGCGCATGCTCGGGTATGTGTTCGGCCCCGAATCGCTGGCGCAGATCAGCGGCCCGGCCGTGCTCGCGGCGATGTGCGCGATCACCATCGTGGTCGGATCGGTCATCGCCGTGCGGCAGGACAATCTCAAACGCCGCCTGGCCTACTCCACCGTCGTCCACCTGTCCTACATCGTCCTGGGCGCGGCACTGGTCAGCCCGCTGGGCATGGCCGGCGCGGTGTTCCACATGGTCAACCACGGGCTTTGCAAGATCACGCTGTTCCTCTGCGCCGGGGCGATCTACGGCACATACCACCTGGAAAACGTCAGCCAGTTGCGCGGCGTGGGCCGACGCATGCCCTGGACGTTCGGCGCCTTCACCATCGCGTCGCTGGGGCTGATCGGCATCCCCGGCTTCTGCGGGTTCATCAGCAAGCTCTACCTGGTCCGCGGCGCCTGGCAGAGCGCGGATTACCTGTACATGGGCGTGATGCTCGGCGGGTCGCTGTTCACCGCCGCCTACCTGCTGCCGGTGGTGCGCACCGCGTTTTTTGACAAGCCCGATGAGCACCTGCACGAGCCCGAGCACGGCGGCCGCGAGGCCCGCAGAACGATGCTCATCCCGCTGCTGTGTACCGCGGCGCTGGTGATCGGCTTCGGTGCCGTGCCGCTGCTGATCAACGGGCAGTACCAACTCGTCGCCGAGGTGATGAACAGCGTCTTCGACCTGCAAGGAGCCAACCCATGATCGATCGCGTGGTCATCGGCTGTTTCGTGGTGCTGGTCGTTCTGGTCCTGGTCGAGGTGCTGGTGGTGGACATGCACGCGAAAGTCGGCTGGGAGCAGATCCCCGGGCACATGGCGCTGATCGGCTTCGTCTCGCACATGCTGATCGTGCTGCTGTGCAAGTTGGCCGGCAAGCATTTCCTGCAGCGGCCGGAGCCGAAGGATGAGTGACGCCTACCCGCTGATTCCGCTGTTGATCGGCGCACTGCTGTGCCCGCTAGCCGGGCGCGCGGGGCGCAACGTGCTGACGGTGATCGCGCCGGCGGTGGCCGCGGGGTTCGTGCTCGGCGTGCCCGATGGCGCTGGCATGGACGTGTATATCGCCGGCCTGACCGTCGAGCTGTGGCGGATGGACGCGCTGTCGCGCGCGTTTGCTCTGGCATTCACGCTGTACGGCGTGGTGGCCGCCCTGTTCGCGTGGTCCGAGCAAGGCGCGGGCAAGAAAATCGCCGGGCTGACGCAGGTGATCGGCGGCACGGGCATCGTTCTGGCCGGCGACCTGTGGTCGCTCCTGCTGTTCTGGGAGATGCTCACCGTCTCGTCGCTGTTTTTGATCTGGTTCGGTGGCCATCCGCGGTCGTTCGCCGCGGGCTTCCGCTACCTTTTCATTCACATGGCCGGTGGCCTGTGCCTGCTGGCCGGGGCAATCATGGTCGGCGGCGACATGGCCGCGATGACGCTGGACGCCACGGCGAGCTGGCTGATTCTCATCGGCCTGATCACCAACGCCGCAGTGCCGCCCCTGCACGCCTGGCTGCCCGACGCCTACCCCCGCGCCTCGGTCTACGGCACGGTCTATCTCGCGGCGTTCACCACCAAGGCCGCGGTTTACGTGCTGGCCCGCATGTATCCCGATACGTCGGTGCTGATCTGGCTGGGCACGATCATGGCGTTGTACGGCGTGTGCTTCGCCGTGCTGGAGAACAACATCCGCCGCCTGCTGGGCTACCACATCGTCAGCCAGGTCGGCTACATGGTCGCGGGCGTGGGCATGGCGGTGGTCGGCACCAAGGCCGGCGACATGGCGCTCAACGGCGCCACCGCGCACGCGTTCGCTCACATCTTCTACAAGGGCCTGCTGATGATGTCCGCCGGGGCGGTCATCTACGCCACCGGCTGCGGCAAGCTCACCGAGCTGGGCGGGCTGAGCCGATCGATGAAGCTCACGTTCGTGTTCTTCACCGTCGGGGCGTTTTCGATCTCCGGCATGCCGCTGTTCAACGGCTACGTGAGCAAGTCGATGGTCGTCTCCGCCGCGAAATACCAGGGTTTGGTCGACATCTACCTGCTGTTGGTCATCGCCTCGATGGGGACGTTCCTGAGCATCGCGCTCAAGCTGCTCTTTTTCACGTTTCTGCACGAGCCCAAGGCCGCGTCGGTCCAGCGGCGACCACCGTTGTCGATGCACCTGGCGATGGGGCTGACCGCCGCATTCTGCCTGGTCACCGGCCTGCCGGCCAAGCTCGGCCCGATCGACAACCCGCTGTCCTACAAGCTGCTGTACCAGTTCATGCCGATGCAGGACTATCAGCCGGTGTACAAGCCGCACACCTGGAGCCACTTCATCGGCACGATGGAACTGCTGATCGCCACGACGCTGGCTTTCTGGATCGTTCGCACCAAGCTCCTGCCCAAGCCGAAGGTGACGCTGGACATCGATCGGCTCTACCGCCGGCCGACCGCGGTGCTGGTCGACGCCGCCGGCACTGCGGCTCAGGGTTTGGGCCGAAGGGTCGAGCGATTAACCGACCGGGCGATTCACCGCGTGTGGACGGGCATCCTCAACTACCGCGATCTGCGCAGCCGCGTCGCCCTGGCGCATCAACTCGCGGTGATCGTGTTCGCGCTGGTGGTCGTGGGTTATCTGGCGATGTACCTGCTGCGGTAACCGCTCAGTGCCTTTGCCCGGACGACGCCCTGCCGGCCTGGCCGGCCTCGCCGCTGCGCAGCAGGGCGTAGCGGAAACCGATCGGCCCGACGATCTCGTGGATCGCGATCATGCCGATCAGCACGCTGTCGACCTCCTGCACACCGTTGAACGGCAACGAATCGGTGATGAGCGTGGCCAGCGCCAAAGACACACCCGCCTGGGGAACAAAGCCGAACCAGAGCTTGCCGCGCCACGCCGGGTCCATGCCCGCCAGTTGCGATCCCAGCGTCACCGAGCCCCAAACCGCCGCGGCGCGGATCGCCACGAGGATCAGAATGATGTGCCAGAGCTGGGCGATCACGCCCAGGTCGAGCTTTGCCCCGGCCAGCGCGAAGAACAGGCAGAACACCGGCAAGCTCATCGCCTCGATCCGCTCGAACATCGGCACCGATCGCTGCGGCCAGATGTTCTGCGTGGTCAGCCCCGCGCCCAGCGCCACCAGCAGCGTTTCCAGGTGCGCCTTTTCGCCGGCGATCGTGAAGTCGATGTCGCCCAGCAGCGCGAACAGCAGGCAGCAGCCGACGATGAAGATCGTCAGGTGCGCGTTGACCCGGTCGACGTACCAGGCCATGACCACGCCGATCGCCGCGCCCACCAGCAGCGAGCCGACCAGCTTCACCGAGACCGACAGCACGAACCCGCCGGAGATCGCGGTCTGCGGGTCGGCGTAGCCCTTGCCCAGCGCCAGCACGGCGGCGAAGACCACGACCATCGACATGTCCTTGAAGATCGTCACCGCCAGCGTGGTCTGCGACAGCGGGCCTCGGGCGCGTAGCTCGGCGATCATCGCCATCACCACCGCCGGGCTGTTGCTCGCCGCGACCAGGCCCACCAGCGCCGCCATCACCAGGCGGATCTCCAACGACGCGGTGTCGATCACCGGCACGTACGCCTCGGCGATGAACACCGCCGTGCCCACCACCGCCCAGACGATCACCATCTCGGTCCACGTGACAATCGCGACCTTGCCGATGCGCGACTTGAGCCAGTTGAACCGCAGCTCGCCGCCGGCGGTCAGGGCGATCAGCGCGATGGCCAGGTCGCTGGCGAACTTCAGCGGCGGCTTGGCCGCGGCGCCCGTCGCGTCGGGGTCGGGGAAGATGTGACCGGCCGGCACCAGGCCCAGCACGTCGGGCCCCAGGACGATGCCGACGATCAGGTAGCCGCTGATCTTGGGCAGTTGGATCGCGGCCGCAGCGTGTCCGGCCAGCCACGCGCCCAGCAGCAGCAGGCCCACGCTCATCGCGGTGCGCATCGCGTCGGCGTCGGGCGGACTTTGGATCAGCCCCAGCGCCGCGATCACCAGGTAAGTCAGCCCGGCCAGCGCGATCAGCGACAGCAGCGGTTTCACGCCCCGCCTCCCCCACCTTGCGGTTCGCCGTATCGTCGCATGGTCGTTCGCCTGCTCACCCGATCAATGCCCCGCCGACGCCGCGCCGCCGGGGCGCGTCTCGCCGCTGCGCACCAGCGCCCAGCGGAAGCCGATCGGCCCGAGCGTCTCGTGTACCACGAGCATGGCGATCAGGATGCTGGCCAATTCCCGCCCCCAGCCGAAGTCGGCCTCGAAGGCCTTGGAAATCAGCGTGATCAGCACCAGCGTCACGCCCGCCTGCGGGATCATGCCCAGCCACAGCCGGCCGGTCCACTCGCCGCCGATGCCCGCCAGCTTGCAGCCGGCGGTTACCCCGGCCCAGACGCACGCCGCCCGAAGCGCCACCAGCCCCAGCGCCACGTACCACATCGCCGCGAACGCCCCCAGATCCACCTTGGCCCCGGCCAACCCGAAGAACAGGCAGTAGACCGGCAGCGACATCTGCTCGATCGAATGGAACAGCGGCTCGCTCTTGCGCGGCCAGAGGTTCTGCATCAGCAGCCCGGCCGACAACGCCATCAGCAGCGGCTCGAGGTGAACGTGCTGGCCGGCGACGTGGATGATGATCTCGCCGATCAGCGCGATCGCCAGGCACGAGCCGACGATGAAGAACGTCAGGTGCGAGCCGATGCGCTGCACGTACCAGGCCATCATCACGCCGAACACCGCGCCCAGGCCGACCGATCCGACCAGTTGCACCAGCACGCCGACGAGGAAGCCCGCGGACAGTTGCGTCTGTTCATCCAGCGCGCCGCGGGTGAACGAGGTGACCGTGGCGAAGAGGACGATGAGCACCAGGTCTTTGAGCACGGTAAAGGCCAGCGTGGTCTGCGACAGCGGGCCGCGGGCGTTGTACTCGCTGATCATCGCGATCACGACGGTCGGGCTGTTGGCGATCATGATGGTGCCGCCCAGCAGCGCGATGAAGAACGCGGTGCGAGCGGTTTCGTCGGCCATGAAGGGGATCAGCGATCGGCCGAAGAACAGCGCGGCGGTGGAGATCAGCAGGATGACCGCGACGTCCACGCCGATGAGGATCAACAGCTTGCCCAGGCGATCGCGGATCCAGTCGAGCTTGATCTCGCCGCCGGCGGTCAGGGCGATCAGCGCGACGGCCAAATGATTGATGAAGCCCAGCGAGCCCAGCGCCTGCTTGTCGATCAGGCCCAGGGCGAAGGGCCCGAGCACGATGCCCATGGCGATGTAGCCGCTGATCTTCGGTAGACGCAGGCGATCGAACAGCAGGCCGGCCAGCCAGGCGCCGAGCATGAGCAGGCCCACGTGCAGGGCCGCGCCCATCGCGCGGGCGTCGGGCGTCTGGGCGAAGCGGCCGGTCGCTTCGTGGACCAGGTAGCTCACGCCGATCAACGCCAGCAGGCACAGCAGGACTCTCATGCGCCCGGCTCCGCGCCCAGGGAAGACTGGCCGGTGGATTCATCGGCCGATGTGGTTTTGTCCGGCGACCGGCGGTACAGCCGCAGCGTCAGCGGCAGTACGTCGCTGAGCAGGCCCACGAGGACGACCACCGCGATCAGCCGCCCGGCGGTGAGGACCGACTCGGTCAGCAGGTGATGGGCGGAGATGGCAAAGCCCACGGCCAACGCGATCGCCAGCGGCGCCTGGCGCAGCGGCCCGGCGCGGACCACGTCGGCCGCGTGCGATTCGGCCAGCTTGTTGATCGCCTGCCCGCTCACACCGACCTTCGTGACCAAGCGCGCCGCGAACAGCGCGAACACCAGCAGCCAGTCCAGCGGGCCCAGGTCCGGGTCGGCCAGGACACCCGCGACGAGCATCAGCGTCATCGCCACCGGCTGCTCGGCATCCAGAATCACACGCTGCAGCCGCTGCAGCAGCTCGCCGGGCAGGTTCACGATCACCACGCCGCAGAGCATCGCCACGAACAGCGGCGAGTAGCCCAGCGTCCCCGCGGCGCCGGCCACAAACGTCACGATGCCAAGCAACACCACGAGGAATTCGCTCTCGGAGCGCCCGGCCAGACGCACCAGATAAAACCCCAGCCCGCCGACGACCGCGGCGATCACCGCCGACACGCCCAGCCCAACGCCCACGTGCATGGCGCTCAGGTGCATCATCGTCGTGCCCGGGCGGTGATCGACGGCCATGAACAGCATGCCGTACAACAACACCGCGAGGATCGAACTGAGGCCCGAGGTGGCGCGGATGAGGTTGGCCACATCTGACCGCTCGGGGTGGCCGACGGTGATCGAGCGGACCTCGGCCGACCAGCCGATCGCACAGGCGCCCAACAGCCCGGCCACCATCGCCGCGGCCAGGTGATCCTCGCGGCCCTGGCCGAACCAGAGCACCACCAGCGCCACCGACGGCACGACGATCAGGCACAGCGCCATGTCGATCAACGCCAGCCGCTTGGGTTGGGGCGGCAGCAGCTTGGGCAGATCCCGCCGCATCTGCATGCCCACCATCAGGCCCACCCAGCCCAGGCAGAACAGCACCAGCGGGCGCAGTGTCTCAACGTGGGCGGCGTCGACCACCTCCAGGCCGTGGGGCCCGATGATCACGCCCACGCCCACGGCGAGCCAGCCGCCGGTGGTGAGCATCGCGCCCAAGGGGCTGCGCCGCCACGACCACAGCTTCTTGCTCGAAGCCAGCAGGGCCAGCGTCACCAGAATGGCCAGGGCGATCAGGATGCGCATCAGATCACTCGGGAGCGAGGGCTGCGGGACGTTTTACTCGTTCTTCTTGCCGCCGTGGCGGATGCCGCGAAACTGATCGACCGGGAGCGTGACGCACACCGCGGAGTTGGGCTGATCGATCTGGCCGACGACCTCCTCAACCAGATCGAAGACCTTGTCGATCATCGGGTCGGGCATGACCGAGAGGATGACGCGCGAGCCGGTGGTATCGGGAAACAGCGACGCCAGACCGGCGAAGATCGGCATGTCCTTGCGGATGATCGAGCCCATGCCGCGCGATTCGAGCACCGTCGCGCCCGGCACGCCGATGTCGAGAAAGCCGGTCAGCAGATCGTCGATCAGCTCGGCGCGATCGAGGATGATCAGCAGCAGCTTCTGCGTGGGTTTGGGCTTGTCGGCCGCGTCCTTGGGCTTCTCAGCCATGGCGGGCGTCCTCCGCGCACAGGCAGTCGTGCAGGGCATGGCCGTCGGACGCGGCGCGCAGGCAGTCCAGGGCGCCGGGTCGGTGACAGATGCGAGCCAGGCGGGCGAGGATGCTCACGTGCTGCCAGGCCGAGTCCGGCGGGCCGACGAGCACGAACACGATGTCGGCCGGGGGGTGATTCTTCTGCCCGAAATCCACGCCGCCCTTGATGTGCGCCGCGGCGACGACCGTTTCCTCGGCCCCCTCGTACATCGCGTGGGGAAAGGCGACGCCCTCGGGCGTACTGGTCGGGCCTTGCTCCTCGCGGGCGGTCAGCGCCGCTTCGAGCCCCGCGGCGTCGATCGATTCGACCCGGCCGGCGATGCGGTCGGCCAACATGCCCAGCAGCTCGTTGCGGCTGCCCGTCTGGTCGAACACGAACGTCAGTTCCGGTCGGATCAGCGATGTCAGTTTCATGTCACGTTCTCGCGTCCTTGGCGTATTCGTTGGCTGACAGTTTAACCGGAAAACGTCACCCATTGCCCGCGGTCGGCCGCATCGCGGCTGTGCAGCAACCAGCGGGCCATCTGCACGGACGCGGCGGTGCTGTAAACCGATGTGTCGCCATCGAGCGCCGCCAGCAGGTCGCCCGTCACCGCCGCGCCCTGACCGAAGCCGGTGATGTCGGTCGGCGGTTCGTCCGCGGTGGTCAGCATGCACCGATCGTCGCGCACTTCGAGCAGGCCCGCCGAGCCGGCGATGCGGATGCGGTCGTCTCCGTGCGTCGGTGCCGCGGCGGGTCGCAGAAAGTCGGCGTGGGCCATCGCGTGGCCGCCGTTGGCCAGGCGATAGCACAGGGCGACGTGGTCCTCGGCGTCGCCGTAGTCGGGCCTGGCCAGGTTGCCCTGGCCGCCGGCGACCCCGGCGAGGTCGATGCCGGTGGCGTACCAGATCGCGTCGATGCCGTGACTGGCGATCCACAGCAAAGTGCCGCCGTAGTCGGCGCGGCGCTTGTAAAACTCAGCGCGTTGACCCCAGCGGTAGGACTTCTGCGCCGTGGCGAGCACCGGCGTGCCGACGCGCCCCTGCTCGACCGCGCGCTTGGCAGCCCGAAACGCCGGCCGGCTGCGCAGGTTGAACTCGGTCAGCAACACCGCATCGCGGTGCGCTTCGCAGTGCCGCTCGATCGCTTCGAGCTGTGGCCATGTCGCGGCGACGGGCTTGTCGCTGACCACTTTCACGCCGCGTCGCAATGCTTCGAGCACGACCTCGCCGTTGTGGCCGTACATCGCGCCGATGTTGACCGCGTCGGGCTTGAGCTCGTCCAGCGCCAAGCGGTAGTCGTCGCGAAACGGCCCATCGATTTCGAGCCGCCGGGCCATCGCGCTCCGCGCCGCGTCGGCATCGTGCCCATCGCCGGCCCAAGCGATCGCTTCCACGCGACCGTCGCGCGCCGCGGGCGACAGGTAGTGATGGCCGTGGCCACCGATGAAAAGCACGCGCATCATTTTCCGCCCTTTCGTTTCGTGTCTTTGGGCCGTCGTTCGATGCCCCGGTCGATCGGCCCGTGGGGCGCGATGCGGATCGCCAGTTCGATCGCCGACCGCATCGAGCCGGGGTTGGCCCGGTTCTTGCCGACGATGTCGAACGCCGTGCCGTGGTCGGGCGAGGTGCGGATGATCGGCAGGCCCAGCGTGACGTTCACCGCTTGGTCGAACGCCATCAGCTTCACCGGGATCAGCCCCTGATCGTGGTACATCGCGACGACCAGATCGTACCGGCCGGCCAGGGCGTCGATGAAGATCGTGTCGCCGGGGAACGGGCCGCGGGCGTCGATGCCGTGCTCGCGCGCCGCGGCGATGGCCGGCTCGATCAGCCGCGCCTCCTCATCGCCGAACAACCCGCCTTCGGAGGCGTGAGGATTCAAGCCGCACACCGCAATCTTCGGTTCGTCGATGCCCATCGCCCCACACGCCTGCCACCCCAGATCGATCGGGTCGAACACCCGGCCGATCGTCAGCTCCCCGCCGATCGTCAACAGCGGGATATGAATCGTCGCCAGCGCGACGTTCAGCTTGGGCGAGGCGAACATCATGACGCTGCGCTTGGCGTGGGTCAGGGCCTGGAGCAGCTCGGTGTGCCCGGGCCACTTGCAGCCGGCCATGTGCCAGGACTCCTTGCAGACCGGCGCGGTGACCAGGGCGTCGAGCCGGCCGGGCTCGCCGGGCTTCTTCATCGCGTCGGCCACCGCATCCCGGAGGAACCCCAGCGACGCCTGCCCGCCAAGCGACGTGGGCTGATGCACCGCCTGGCCCAGCAGTGAAATCTCGTCGTAGTCCAGCACCACGCAATCGTGCGACAGGTCGAACGCCAGCCGCGGGCTGTCGTGCTGCACCCGCCACCAGAACGGCTCGATCTCCGCGAGGTCCGCCGCGTAGGCCAGCATCTCGTTCAGGCCGTACACCACGAACCGCGCACGCCGCCGCAGCGCCGGGTCGGCCAACGCTTTGACAACCACCTCCGGCCCGATGCCGGCGGGGTCGCCCATGGTGATGCCGATCGTGGGTTTACGCGGCGATTCGCGCCGGACGTCTGACATGAGTACATCGTAGGGATGCCCGCGCACGCCGCAAAGCGAGACCACATTACGCCGCCGCGGTCGGCAGGTTATCCACGATGACCTGGGGCAGTTCCCCGCTGCCCAGCACGCGCCGGGCGTCGATGATCTCGATGCCGACCAACTGCTCATCCGGGCCGATGTTCAACGCGACCTCATCGGTCAGACGGACCGTGCGGCACTCGGTCGACGTTTCGATCAGCGCGATGTAAAGCGCGTCAACCTGTTCGTCGTATGAGATGCGCATTTCGGCTCGCCTCAGAAGTAGAACGTGTACACCGTCACAACGATCAGCTCGCCCGCATCTTCGGCCACAACGGGCGCGACCTGTTTGATCGCATAGTGTCGGCCCTGCCACTCACGATTGAACTCGACACTATACCGGTACAGCCAACGGCCTTCCTTTGCCGGCTCGCACACGCCATCGCGAATCGCACCTCGTCTTCGGTCGCGCCACGCAGGGCGGCCTGATGGGTCGCATGGCGCGTCACGTGGACGGTCCGGTCATCGGGCATCGCTGGAATATAGCACCCTGCACCCGGAAGCGCCGTGAGCATCTTGAGGGCGGCTGTGGTATAAACTCGCTCAGCATGGCGCGACTGACCCTTCGCAACGCTCGCGTGATCGACCCGGCCAATGGGATTGACCAGAAGACAGATGTCACGTTGGAGCGAGGCAAGGTCGCGAAAATCGGCAAGGCCTCCAGACCCACCGGGCAGGTGTTCGACGCCTCGGGCTGCATCGTCAGCCCGGGGTTGATCGATCCGCATGTGCACCTGCGCGAGCCGGGGCAGGAGGAGAAGGAAACCATCGCCACGGGCACCGCGGCCGCGGTCAACGGCGGGTTCACGAGCGTCGTGTGCATGGCCAACACCGCCCCGGCCATCGACGATGACGGCCGCATCGATTTCATCTACTGGCAGGCGGCGCGGCACGCGGCTTGTCACGTGTTCCCCACCGGCGCCGTCACCAAGGGCCGCAAGGGCGAGGAGCTCGCGGAAATCGGTCTGATGGCCCGCGCCGGCGCGGTCGCCTTCACCGACGATGGCGATGCGATCGAGTCGGCGTCGGCCATGGCCAAGGCGCTGAGCTACGTGAAGATGACCGGCCGATGCATCATGCAGCACTGCGAGGAGCCGTCGCTCATCCAGGGCGGCGCGATGAACGCCGGGCCGCTGGCCACGCGCCTGGGGCTGGCCGGCCGGCCCGCGGTCGCCGAGGAACTGATCATCCAGCGCGACATCATGCTCAACCGCGCCATCGGCTGCGACTACCACGTCCAACATCTCTCGGCCGGCGGCAGCGTCGAACTCATCCGCCACGCCCGCAAGCTCGGCCAGCCGGTCACCGCCGAGGTCACCCCGCATCACCTGCTGCTGACCGAAGACGCCTGCGTCGGCTACGACCCGAACTACAAGATGAACCCCCCGCTGCGCACCCGGGCGGACGCCAAGGCCCTGCTGGCCGGCGTCAGGGACCGCACCATCACCCTCCTCGCCACCGACCACGCCCCGCATACCCGCGAGGAAAAGGAACTCGAATTCGCCGCCGCACCCTCGGGCATCATCGGCCTCGACTGCGCCCTGCCGCTCTACATCAAAGCCCTGATCGACACCGACACGATCGACTGGCCGCAGATGATCGCGATGATGACGATCAACCCCGCCAAGCTCTGCCGACTCGAAGGCAAAGGCACGCTCAGCCAAGGCGCCGATGCGGATGTGACCATCATCGACCCCGCCGAACAATGGTCGATCGACGTCGATCAGTTCGCCAGCAAGGCCCGCAACTGCCCCTTCGATGGCCGGCCGGTCATCGGCCGGGCGATCGCCACGATCGTCGGCGGCAAGTTCAAGCTCAACCGCGACCGCGATCGGCTGGGAAACAAGTAAGCACCGCCCAGTCGCCGCCGACAGGTTGGGCCGACAGGTTGGGCCGACCGCTTGCTCACGGGCGCCGCTCGTTTGCACCCGCGCCCTTGCCGCGCGCCAACCCACCGCT
>CAZUHK010000033.1:0-19778 GCA_964620345.1 uncultured Planctomycetaceae bacterium | reverse complement strand
CCGAAGACGTGGATGCCATCTTGGTTCTCAAACTCCTCGGTCTGCACGGTCTGGGAGTAGGTCAGCTCCAGGTCGAACTGCTTCCAGCGCCAGGCCAGGGAGATGCCGGCCCACAACTCGCCGACGAGGTTGTTCTTGTCGACGCTTGAGGACGAGCGATAGTTGTTGCCGTCGAGGAAGATGTTGTGCTCGACGACGCGGCCGGTCACATCGACAAAGCCGTAGATGCTCAATCCATCGCGCCGGGCACCGGGCGGGCCGGTCGGCTCGTTGAGCCGCGACGGGCCGAAGTCATCGGGCAGGCCATAGCCCAGTCGGAGCATGGCCCCGCCCTCGGCTCGGCGGAACACCGTGCCCAGCGCCCCGCCAACCTTCGGGATGACCTGCAGGTCCAGCGGCACCTCGCCGACGTTGAAGCTCGCCAGGTCGAAACGCCACTTCTTCCTCAGGTATGCGTTGAAGACCAGTTCATCGCGGAGTTGGTTGTCCCAGCCGGCCGGCGGATCGTCGCCGATCAGCTCGTGCACGCCGTCCTGCGCCTCTTCGGCCAGGGACGAAGGCCCGACGATGCCGATGTCGAAACGAAACTGATCCATGGTGTTGCCGGCGATGCGCTCGACGAACGCCCCGCCGTACAGGTAGCCCGCCCACGGTCGATCGTTGGGCTGGCGAGCGGCGATGAGTGTGTCTTGCGGCGTGTAGATGTGCTGGCCCACGTGGATGCCGAACGCCGTGCGGTCGGGCGTGCCGAACTGATCGGCGAACGGCAGGTGTGCCGCGATCGTGTCGGCAAACTCCGGCTGCCAGGCGATCGAAAAGCCCGCGCCGTTGGTGTAGTAGCGGTCCGAATCGTCAACCAGCCGAAACCCGCGTGAGTCATTTTCCCAGTGCAGGTTGATCGCGACGTTTTGCGACCCGTCGAGCACCTGGGCCAGCACGCCCTTGGCCGCGTCCTGAACCTGACCGGCTACCGGCGCCGCCGCCAGCCAGCCCAATGCCAGACACACCCCGAGATAATGCTTCATGGCGATCACTCCGATGGGCTTTGCCAAACCGACAAGCGTATCGAGTCCCGCCCCCCGCAGGCAAGGTGATTGTGGGGCAATCGTCGCATCATCGGCACGATGCGAGTAAACTGCGACGACCCAAGCGGGCGGTAAACAATTGTCCGCCGCTCGCGGGAGGGGCAACCGACTATGGGGAACGCACTTGATAGATGCAATGAGAACGATAGGGGTTACGCTGGGCCTGCTTCTGGTCGCGGCGCCTTTGGCTGCGATGGCCGAGCCGGCGCCGGCCGACGCGCCCGCGGAAGACGGTGACGCGCCATCCGACGCCCCGCCGGTTGAGACACGCATGTATCCGATCCGCCGGATCGACCTGCGCGTCGCCACCGATGGCCTGGCGACCCTCCCGCTCGATCGGATCACGCTCACGCTTGCGTACACCGGCGAGAGCTTCGCCGCGGCTGGGGACGAGATGGCCAAGGCCAATCGCGAGGTCACGCTCAGCACGCTCGATGCGTTGCCGAACGCACCGATGCGTGCCAGCGCCGTGCGGGCGATCAGCCAAGCGATCGTCCGGGCGTACAACGACGCGGGCCACGGCGGCGTGCTGGTCGAGCTCGGCTCCGACCAGGTCGACGCCCAGGGCAACGACATCCGCGATGCCGACGATCAGACAATGGTGATGATCGTTCGGGCACTGCCGATCACCACGGTCGGCACGCGCGCCGCGGGCGACCGGTTCGAGGGTGATGCGCCCGATCACCCCGCCCACCGCGCCATGGCCGCGCGCTCGCCCGTGCAGCCCGGCGGGCTGCTGGCGACTTCGGCCGTGGAGGAATACGCGAGGTTTCTCTCCCGCCACCCCGGCCGGCAGGTCGATGCCGCCGTCGCCGCGGCCGACACGCCCGACGCGCTGGCCCTCAACTACCTCGTGCAGGAAAACAAGCCCTGGACGATCTATGCCACCATCAGCAACACCGGCACCGACCAGACCGCCCAGTGGCGACAGCAGTTTGGCTTCACCCACTACCAACTGACCGGCCGCGATGACATTTTCAATCTGACCTACTCCACCGCGGGCTTCGAGGACACGCACGCGGTCAGCGGCAGCTACGAGTTTGTCCTGTTCGACCCGCGGCTGCGGGCGAAGGTGTTCGCCAGCTACAGCGAGTTCGTCGCGTCGGACGTGGGCTTCGCCGGGGCGAACTTCTCGGGCGAAAGCTGGTCGGCCGGCGGCGAGCTGGCGTACAACATCTTCCAGCGCGGCCAGTGGTTCATCGACCTGGTCGCCGGGGCCCAGTACCAGGACATCGAAGTTTCCAACGAGCTGTTCATGCCCACGCTCGAAGGCCAGGAGCAATTCATCCGCCCGCGCGTCGGTGCCCGCAGCCAGCGGGTGACCGAGACCAGCGCGCTGTTCGGATCGATGATGTTCGACTGGAACCTGGACGACCTGGCCGGCACCGACGCGGCCGACGCCTCGCGGCTGGGCCGGGCCGCGGTCGACGCGGCGTGGCTGATCCTCTCGTTCAACGCCTCGGCCTCGGTGTACCTCGAGCCGCTGCTCAACCGGTCGGCGTGGGAGGATCTGACCACGCCCGGCAGCTCGACGCTCGCTCACGAGATCGTCGCGTCGGTCCGCGGCCAGCACGTGTTCAACGACCGCCGCGCGATCCCCCAGGCCCAGATCACCGCCGGCGGGTTCTACACCGTGCGCGGGTACGATGAATCGACGACCGTCGGCGACAACGCGGTGATCGTCTCCGGCGAGTACCGCTTCCACCTGCCGCGCGTGCTTTCGCCCCGGCCCGAGCCGACACAACTGTTCGGCCATGACTTCCGCGCGCGCCCGCCCGCGCCGCGCGGCCGGCCGGACTGGGACCTGATCCTCAAGGCGTTTGTGGACTACGCCCACGTCTCGACTAACCGCGACACACCCGGCGAGATGACCAACGACCTGGTCGGCACCGGCGCGGGCGTGGAGCTCTGGTTCAAGCGGAACTTCAACGTGCGCGTGGAATGGGGCATCGCGCTCAGCGCCGCCGACGAGGTCGACGCCGGCGACAACCGCTTCCACATCGCCGCCACTTTCGCTTATTGACGCGGGCTAACATGATCGGTCGGGAACGAGCGTTGGATGAAGATGAATCACGGGAGTCCTGAGCATGTCTGAATCACACCGCGGAATGGATTGTTCGACGGGTCGGTTGGTGCTGACGCTGCTGGCGTGCGTGTCGCTGTTGATCCACCTGGCGGCGCCGTCGCTGCTGGCCGCGCCGCAGGGCGCGTCGGTCCAGGCCGGCGACGTGACGATCGACCAGGCCGGAGCGACCACCACGATCCACGCGGCCAACAACGCGATCATCGATTACCAATCGTTCAACATCGCCGGCCACGAGACGGTGCGGTTCGTCCAGCCGAATGTCAACGCGCGCGTGCTCAACCGCGTGCTCGACGGCAACGTCACGCGGATCGACGGGCGGCTGCTGTCCAACGGGCAGGTTTACCTGGTCAACCCCGCGGGCATTTACTTCGGCAACCAGGCGGTAGTGAACGTCGGCCACCTGACCGCCGCGGCCGGCACGATCACCAACAGCGATTTTCTCGCGAACGCCGACCGCTTCACGCAGGTGACCGGCTCGGTGATCAACACCGGCACGATCGAGGGCCGGGCCATCGCGCTGATCGGCAATCACGTGGCCAACCGCGGTCAGATCGTCGCGCCCGAGGGCCTGGTCACCCTCGCCGCGGGCGAGACGGTCTACCTGGCCCGGCAGAACGGCGGGCTGATGGTGCAGCTCGAAGGCGGCGCTGACGATGGCACGGCGGCGGTGGAGAACACCGGCACGATCGACGCCCCGCGCGGCGCGGTGAACCTGGGCGCCAGCGATGTGTACACCCTCGCGGCCCGGCACAGCGGCACGATCAAGGCCGACCAGGTGAACATCACCGCCGACGGCGGCGCCGCGCAGATCGACGGCACCATCGACGCGGCCAACCCCACCGGCACCGGCGGCAAAGTCATCGTCATGGCCGACCACACCGCGCTGTACGAGTCCGGTGTGATCGACGTGTCCGGCGAGATCGGCGGCTTCGTCGAACTCTCCGCCCGCATGTCGCTTGCGATCGACGGCGTGGTCAACCGCATCGGCACCGGCGGCACACACGGCACGCTGCTGATCGACCCCAAGGACATCATCGTGATGATCGGCGGCGGCGGCACGGTCGATCAATCGTTCAGCGACGACCCGACACTCACCGTCACCATCGACCCGGCGACGATCGTCGCGGCCCTGAACGGCGGCGATGTCGTGCTGCAAGCCAACAACGACATCACCCTCAAGGACGCGATCGACGCCAGCGGCAACTCACTGCCCGGCAACCTTTCCCTCGAGGCCGGCCGCAGCATCCTGATCCAAAGCGACATCACACTGCGGGGATCGTTCGAGGCCAAGGCCAATCGCACCTTCGCCAACGGCGTGGTGGACGCCCAGCGCATGGCCGGCGCCGCGGTGGTCACGATGGACCCGGGCACGACGATCGACACCACCGCCGGCGGCGGGCGGATCGAAATCTCGGTGAACGGCGGGTGGGGCCTGACCGAGTTCACCTCGGGCGACATCACCCTCGCCAACCTACTGGCGGGCGGGGATATCGAAATCGTTCAGGAGGGCCGCACCGCTGGCAGCGGCATCGTGTTCCTCGCCGGCAGCCCGTTCGTGCCCACGGTATCGACCGGCTTGGGCTCCATCGAGGCGTCGGCAGGCGATATCAACCAGCAGAACACCACCGGAGGCATCACGGTCGGCGGCCTGATGCAGTCGGTCGATGAAGACATCGAGCTGTTCGCCCCGGGCACGATCGCCATCAACCCCGGCGGTGGCATCGCGATCACCGGCGGCGGCGAGATCGAGCTTTGGGCCGACACGATCGCCATGGCCGACGGCTCGTCGATCGGCACCGCCGGTGGCGATGTGGGCGTGATCGCCGACAACGACGTGACGATCAGCCAGATCAACGTGTTCGGCGACAACGACGATGCGATCAATGTCGTGGCGATCAACGGCGGCATCTTCGACGCCGGCGACGCCGACCCCCTGTTCAACGGCGGCGCCGACCTCAACAGCTTCGACGGCGAGGTGCGCTACGACGTGGGCGCCGACATGTTGGCCGCAAACGGCATCGGCCAAGGCGCCAACGGCGGCATCGAAACCAACATCCCCTACCTCACCACGCAGACCGATGACACCGCCCAGGCGCTGAACCCGCTGGACGACATCATGAGCTTCGGGCTCGACGCCGGCGCCGGCGCGATCGCCATCGACTCGGCTTTCGCCACGTTGAGCGACACCGACGGCCGGTACGACATCATCGCCGACACGGTGAACATCTCGCTGGGCGGCAGCATCGTGGACGGCGGCGTGCCGGACAATCACCCCTCGGCCAATAGCAGCGCCGTGGACTTCAAGCTGGCCAACGCCGCGGGCTCGACGTTCAACATCTCCGGGGCCAACGACGCGATGATCAATGCCGCGCCGATCGACGTGACGGTCAGCGATGGCAACACCGGTCGGCGCGTGTCCACGACCGGCTCGATCACGATCGACAGCACCCCGGTCAATCAGACCGACCCGCTGTCGCTGGAGGCCGACGGCGACATCCACATCGCCATCCGCGTGACCACGACCGGTGACTCGTCCGATATCGACCTGGAAACCGGCGGCCTGCTCACCATCGACCGCGGCGTGACCGCCAGCGGCGCCGGCAGCGACATCGACGCCCGGGCCGCCGGCGGCGTGGACATCAACGTCGCCTCGGGCGGCCTGTTCGATCGGCTGACCACGACCAGTGGCGATATTTATGTCGATGCGTTCGATCTGTTCGACCCGGCCCAACCCGGGTTCGACATGGAAGACAGCACCCTCATCGACGCCGGCTCGGGCCGCGTTGAAATCTTCGGCGCCGGCGACCTGACCATCGCTCACCTGGCGACCACCAACGCCCAGCGCGATGCGATCGAGTTGTTCAGTCTGTTCGGCGGCACGCGCGACGCCGGCGACACGGATGTCGACCTGCTGGCGCCCAATGGCGGCGTGGAAGTCGAAACGGTGACCGGTTTCGGTGTCGCGGTCGACCCGCTGGAATCGCAGATCGCCCGCTTCGATGCCTCCAACCAGACCAGCGGCGATGTCGCGCTCGACAACATCGGCGATCTGACGATCGACGGGATTGTCAACTTTGCACCGGGCCGAGCCACGCAGATTGACGCGGCCAGCGCTATCACGCTCGACGACGTGGTCATCTCGAACAACGGCACGGTGATGCTCGCCGCCACCGAATCGATCCTGCTCAACGACGTGATCCTGTTCGCCGACACGGTTACCGTTCAGGCCGCGACCACCGGTACCGGAACACTGAGCTGGGGCGAGTCGCCCGAGGGCATCGCTGCGGACACGATCGTGCTGATCGCCGGAGATGGCCCGGGCGGCGCGGCGAGCGCGCGCGTGGACGCGAGGACCAACCAGCCCTTCTTTGTCAACGCCGCGCTGGACGGCGCCCCGATCGCCTACCAGCACACTCAGGACGCCTCGCTGGCGCCCATGGTGGCCGACGCCGCGGATCCCGAACAGTTCCGCCTGACCGGCTCGATCGCCGGCGTCGGTCTGACATACGAATCGATTGATGGTGGCCTGGCGATCACCGACGATGGCTCCAACCCCGGCGCGGCGCTGGTCGCCAACGCGCCCAGCGGCGATGTGACCCTCAACGGCGTCCTCATCGGATCGAGCATCGACGTCACCGCGGGCAACACCATCGCCATCGCCGCGCTGATCACCGCGACCGACCCCGCCGACGCGGTCAACCTCGATGCCGCACACGCGATCGTCATGGCCGACGGCTCGGTGATCGACGGCGGGGCCAGCAACGTGGACCTGCTGGCCGGACCCGGCGGCATCTTCCTCTCACAGATCGCCACCGCCAGCAACGATCCCGCGGCGATCTTCCTGGCCTCTGCCGGTCCGGTCCTCGACGTCGGCGACGCCGACCCGCTGGCCAACGGCGGCGCCGACCTGCACGCGCCCAACGGCAACGTCATGGTCAACGCCGGCGCCAGCGACATCGGCTCGGCCCTCGATGCGATCGAGGTCAACGTCGCGACGCCCACGATCGGCAACTTCATGACCACCGGCAACGTGTTCGTCGACTTCGGCGACGACGCCCTGGTGATCGACACGCCGGTCGACAACGCCAACGACGACACCGTGCAAATGTTCACGTCGGCCGGCACGATCACGGTCGATGCGACGATCAACACCTCCGGCGACAACAGCGGCATCGTGCTCAACTCCAGCGGCGGCGGCGTGGATGTCAACCAGGCGCTGACCACCGGCGGCATGAACTCGTCGATCAGCATCGGCGCCGCGCAAGACATCACGATCGACGCGCTGGTGCAGGCGAGCGGGGCCGGGTCTGACGTGAACCTGACCGCAGACGGGGATGTGAGCGTCACGCCCACCGGCACGGTTAGCTCGACCCAGGGCGCGGTGATGATCCTCGCCGACGCCAACGATGACAACGCCGGGGGCACCGTGACCGTCGATGGCACGATCGCCGCGCCGATCGTGGACATTCAGGCCCGCGGACTGACGCACAACGCCAGCGACATCGACGCCGGCGCCGGCGGCCGGGTGACGATCGTCGGCCAGGATGACCAGCCAATGCACCTGGGCGCCACCCACGATGCCGGCACCGACATCTTCGAGATCGAGCAGAGCGTGCTGGACATCATCACCGCCGCGGTGCTGCACATCGTCGGCGCCGACACCGCCGGCGGCATCGAGGTGCTTACGTCGATCATGCAGAGCAACGTCGATACGCTGCGGCTGAGCTCGGCCGCGGCCGTCACGACCGCGCCGGGCGCATCGATCACCGCAAACAAGCTGGCGGTCGACGCGGTCGGCGGGATCGACCTTGAAACCATCGTGAGCGATCTGGCGGCACAGACCGCGTTCGGCGGCATCGGCGTGTCCAACAGCGGCGACGTGAGGATCACCACCGTGGACGGTGTGAACGGCCTGACCGCCTTCGGCGAAGATGCCGACGTGTTTATCGAAGCGTTCAGCAGCATCACCGGTAGCGGGCCGGTGAGCGTGCCCGATGGTTCGTTCGAGGCCTTCGCGTCGGGCGACATCGATCTGACCGGTGTGTTCAGCGTGGGCGGCGACGCGACGTTCGCGGTCGAAGGCGGCTCGATCAAGGTCGCCGACCCCGCCAGCAGTTTCGGCGGCGCGGTCGATTTCCAGGGCGGCGAGAGCGACCCAGCCGACATCACCTTCCAGGCCGGCTCGCCCGTCACGTTCGACGGGTTCACCGCGGCGGGCGACGTGACGATCACCGTGCCTGCGATGAACATGACCACGCAGCTCGAATCCACCGGCGGCGACATGACGTTCAACGGCGACCTGGTGCTTTCGGGCAGCGACTGGACTGTCAACGGGCGCGTCAACTCCGACGCCGCCGCCACGCCCCGCCGGCTTACGGTCAACACCTTCGGCTCGGGCACGACGCGCTTCGTCGGCACCGTCGGCGCCGGGGCCAACGATGTGCTTGATTCGGACATTCCCACCGGCACCGTCGGCGGCGACGACCTGCCGCTGTTCCGCCTGGAGACCAACGCCGACGGTCAGACCATCATCCAGGCCGTCGCGATCATCCTGCAGGGCAGCTCGGCCCAATTCGACAACCCCGCGCGGATCACCAACGACCTGGAGATCACCGAGCTCGGCGGCGGCGACGTGACCTTCGGCAACACGCTCGACGGATCGCCAGGCGCCAACCCCTCGCTCACCATCAATCAGTCGATGGGCGGCAACGTCAACTTCAACAACACCGTCGGCGGCGACGCCCCGCTGAACAACATGACGGTCAACACCAGCGGCGGCCAGGCCAACGTCAACGGCGATGTGACGACCAGCGGCTCGCAGGACTGGAACACGCCGGTCAACGCCGCCGACGACACCACGCTCACCGGCACCGACGTGAACCTCAACGAAGGCACGACCGGCGCCCCGCCGCAGGTCATCGAGGTCGCCTCGGCCAGCGCCTCGGACACCAACGTCGCCGAGCTGCTGCCCGGCGGCTCGGGCGGCACCGACGCCGGCGAGCAGATCGGCCAGACCAGCGCGCTGGCTGAGTTGCTGGCCGACAACGGCATCGACGTACCCACGGCGATGCGCGGCAGCAGCTCTGCCCGCGTCGTCCAGCGTGCCGCCGACGACTACCTGCTCGACCAGCCCCTCGGCGCCGCGTTCAACGCCCGGGGTTTCGTGAACGACCTCGCCCGGCGGGCCAACCGTCAGGCGCTGTTCACGCTGATCGCGGCGCGCGACGTGCTTGAACAGATCGCCGGCTCGGACCTGCCCGACGCGATGAAGGCCGACCTGCGCCGGCGGGTGATCGAACAGATGAAGCCGACCGGCATCACAACCGGTGAGTTCATGGACGTGCTCGACGCCCTGCCGCGCGACGGCGCGGTGGCGTTGGCGTCGTAAACGGGGCCGGACCTCGCACGCAACGGGCGCTGCCCGTGGGCCGCTTGCGGCTTCGCGCCATCGATCGGCTCGGCCATGCGCGCCCCATCGGGCCTGCGCCGGCGCAAAGCCGCGAGCGGCGGGGTCACTGTTGTTCATCAAGCTCGGCCGCGCGCCGCGCGATGTCCGCCAGCCGTTGGGCGCGGACCGTGGCGGCCTCGCCTTCGCGGTCGAGCCGCTCCACGATGCCTCGCGCCTCGGCGTAGGCGGCTTGCGCACGCTCGGCATCGCCGGCCTGGCGATGCAGGTCGCCCAGCGTCGCAGCCGCCGCCGCCCACTGAAGCAGGTACCGGGGATTGCCTTGCTGAATGCGGGCAAGACGCCCGGCGGTTTCCACCAAACCCTGCTGGACCTCGATCGCCTCGGGCAGCTCGCCGCGCTGGTGCGCCACGGCGACCAGCGCCTTGCGCGTCGTCGCCAGACGGCCCAGGGCGGTCATGTCGTCGGGCTGGGTTTGGGCGTGCTCGGCGAAGATCGCCTCGGCGGCGCGCAGCGACCGGGCCGCGCCGGCCAGGTCGCCGCGCTCGGCCTGGGCCAGGCCCAACACGTGATGCGTGCTGGCCACCGCTGCGGCCGGGCCGCGATGCCCGATATCCAGCGCGGCCAGTTGCTCGCGGATCGCCAGGGCCGCGCGAAGGTGCTCGACCTTCTGCGGCCCGAAGCTCACCATACCCAGATTAGTCTGCGCGATCGCCAGGTCGCGCTGCAGTTGGGCGTTGGCGGAGTTGGCCGCAGCCAGCTCAGCGCGGATCGCCAGGGCCTGTTCGTAGAACGCTCGCGCGTCGACGTCGCGGCCGGCGCCGGCGTGCAGCTTGCCGATGAGCGTCAGGGCGATCGACAGATCCCGTTGCAGCTCGGTGTTGTGCGGGTCGGCCTCGGCCAGGTCGCGTCGGATCGCCAGCGACGCTTCGTAGTTGCGCAGGGCCTCGGCCGGCTCGCCCATGTGGCGGCGCGCATCGCCGAGCAACTGGTAGGCGTCGGCGAGGTTGCGCTGCAACTGCACGTTGGTCGGGTCGGCATCGGCCAGGTCGCGGTTGATCTGCAGCGTGCGCTTGTAGTAATCCAGCGCCGCGGCGCCGTTGTTCCGGCGCAGCGAGATGAAGCCGAGGTTGGAGTAGCACAGCGCCAGCTCGCGCTGCCATTCGAGGTTGCCGCGGTCGCTTGCGGCCAGGTTCGCGGTGATTTGGAGCGACCGACCGTACGCCGCCACAGCGTCGTCGAGCCGGCCCAGCGACTGGTTGACCGAGCCGAGCTTGTTGTACGCCACCGCCAGATCGCGCTGGGCGCGGGTGTTGTACCGATCGGCCTGGGCGAGCTGCTCGAACAGCTTCATCGATTGCTGATAGTGCTCGCGTGCGGCGGAGAGGTTGCCCATGGTGCGGCTCACGTCGCCGAGCTTGCTGTGGGCGGTGGCCAGGTCGCGCTGGACGTGCGGCTCGTCGTGCCGGCGCTCGGTCAGCGCCTGGCGCACCTCGAGCGATCGGCGGTAATGGGCCGCGGCGGCCTGGGTGTCGCCCAGGGCCTGCTCGGCGTCGCCGACGTACTCGTAGCTCTCGCCCAGCTCGGCACGCAGATCGAGGTTGTCCGGCTGGGACTGGGAGAGCATGTGCCGAATTTCCATTGCCCGGCGGAAATGCTCGGCGGCCCGGCGCGTCTCGCCCTGCCGCCGGGCCAGCCGGCCCAGCAGGTGCGCGGTGCTCGCCAGGTCGCGCTGGACGCGGGGGTCGTCGGCCGAGTTGGCGTGCAATGCCTCGAGCGTGGCCAGCGAGCGGTTGAGCAGATCGGCCGCGGCCTCGGTCCGCCCGGCCAGCAGGAACAGGTTGCCCCGGCGGCGCATCGCGACCGCGGCCGAGCGGTCGGCTCCCTCGCCGCCTTCGAGGTCGAGGTTCACCGCCCGCAGCTTGTCCATCGCCAGTTCCAGCAGCGCATCCTGCAACTGCCGGCCGCCGGGCCGATCGGCCAGCTTGTCGTACGCCTCGACCACCAGCGCGTTGAGCGTGTCCAGCGCCACGTCGCGCTGCCGGGTAGCCAGCCGCTCGGCGGCGCGGGCGCGGTCGGCCTGGATCGCGGCGAAGACCGCTAGCATCGTCATCACCATCGCGAGCAGCGCCATCGCGCCGACCGCGATGGTCTTGCGGCGGTTCTGCCGGGCCTGCTCGCGCTGGCGCAGGTCGTCGTAGCGGCAGCCGAGGATGCACGCGACAAACCGCAGCCGCGCCGCACGCTTGAGTACCCGCGCGCTCTCAGCGCGGCTGGGCCGCACGTCCGCGGCCAGCGGCTCGACGTCGTCGATCGTCTGCTCGATCGTGCCATCGTCGAGCGTCCTCGTCCGTCGAATCTGCCGCAACGGCAGCGGGAACGATTCGTTGGGCTCGCCCTCGACGAGCAGCGCGAGAATCTGGTTGTGCCGGCCCATCTCCCTGAAGCGATCGATCTCCGCGCAGCACCAGTGCGACTCGGGCGTCTTGGGCGAGCAGATCACGATCAGAAACCGCGACTGCTCCAGCGCCTGGTCGATCTCGCGGCTGAGGTTCGACGAGACCGGCAGCTCTTCCTCGTCACGAAATACTCGGCGTAGCAGCGGCCGCACGCCCGGCTGCTCGGCCACCTGCCGGGGCACGCGATACGTTTCGATCGCCTGATGCAGCCACTTGGCCCAGCCGCGATCGGGGTCGACGTGGCGGTAGCTGATGAACGCGTCGTACCGGTATTGGCTCGGCTCGTCGGGCATCGGGCACGTAGTCTAACCCAAAAGATTCACCACAGACCTGACAACGCCGATCAATAATCCGGGGTAAACTGGTTGGGCGACGCGCCGCACTACCGGCCAATCAGGCAGTGGGCGTGGTAGCGGCATCAGAGGCATGGCCCCGGATCGCAGGCAATTCATGATGAACCCGCCCCAACGCATCGGCCACGGCTTCGACCTGCACCGCCTTGAAGCGGGCCGGGACATGGTGATCGGCGGCGTGAAGATCGACCACCCCAAGGGCGCGGCCGGCCACAGCGATGGCGATGTGGTTTATCACGCGGTGACCGACGCGATCCTCGGCGCCCTTTGCGAGCCGGACATCGGCCAACTGTTTCCCGACAACGATCCGAAGTGGCAGGGCGCCGACTCGCGCGTGTTCGTTGCCGAGGCCGACCGCATCATGCGGACCCACGGCTACGTGATCGGCAACCTCGACGTGACCGTGATCGCGCAGGAACCGAAGATCGGCCCGCACAAGCCGGCCATCCGCCACCACCTGGCCTACCTGCTGGGCTGCGAGGAATCGCAGGTCAACGTCAAGGGCAAGACCCACGAAAGCGTCGACGCCATCGGCGAAGGCCGCGCGATCGCGTGCCACGTGGTGGTCTTGCTCACCGTCGAAGAGAAGTAGCTCATGGCCAAGCGCGGCAGCAAGGTGAAGAGATCCTCCGGCCCGCCGCCGTACACGGGTGACGAGCGGATCGTGGCGCTCGTGGGTGACGAGCCGTTTTTGATGACCGACTACACGCGGCGATTGCGTGACAAGGTGGCCGACACGGTCGATGCGGAGGTCGAGACGCTGAACTTCGACGGCAAGAAGGCCGACCTGGCCGAGGTGCTCGACGAGCTGCGCAGCGTGGGGCTGATGATGCAGCACAAGATCGTGGTGGTGGACGAGGCCGAGGAGTTCGTCAAGCGTTACCGGCCGGAGATGGAGCGGTACGCGGCGAAGCCCGAGCCGACCGCGACGCTGCTGTTCCGAGCGACCAAGTGGTACACGGGCAAGCTGGACAAGGCGATCAAGAAGGTGGGCCTGCTTCATCATTGCGCCGACCCGACGCCGGCGCAGGCCCGGTCGTGGGTGGTCGGCCGGGCGAAGGACGAGCACGGCTTCGCGCTCGACAAAGCCGCGGCGGCGTTGCTCGTGCAGCGCATCGGCGCGGACCTTGGCCGGCTCGACGGCGAGCTGGCCAAGCTCAGCGCCGCGGTGCCCTCGGGTCAGACGGCCGACGCCCAGGTCGTCGCGGCGATCGTCGGCCGGGCCAGCGACGATGATGAGATGTGGCCGCGCGTGCAGGACGCGATGCTGTCGGAATCGCCGCGCGATGGGCTGGAGGAGATTTACGAGCTGATCGAGCTGGCCCGCGTAAGCCCGGTGCCGGTGATGCGCGCAGCGAGCGATCTGACGATGAAGCTGGCGCACGCGGCGCAGATGCTCGCGGCGCGGCGCAGCGATTTCGAGGTGTGCAAGGCCCTGAAGATCTGGTCGCAGAGCCGACAGCGCCCGTTCATCGCCGCGGCGCGACGCCTGGGCGTGGCGCGGGCGACGCGCCTGGCCGACCGGGCCGTCGCGTTCGATCGGCGCAGCAAGTCCAGCTTCGGCGACGCCCGCCGCGGCGTCGAGCAGATTTGCGTTTTGCTGCGCGGCTGACTGCGGTACACTAAGTGCCGATCCGCAAGCCGCCGCTCGCAAGGACGCGAACCCACGATGCAGGAGGCATCCATGGCGACCCCCGTTTCCCGTTGCAACCGATCGCTTGTGACCCTGCCGGCGCTGCTGGCAGCGCTGTTCGCCGGCGCATGCACCGAATCGAGCAAGACCGATCAAGCCCGGCAGGACCCCGCCGACGACATCGCCGCGCGGACGCAGCAGTTCACCGACGACTACGCCGCGGACGAGTCGGAGGCATCGGCGGCGTCCAACCAGGTGCAATGGCTGACCGGCAACTCGACGTCGCAGGACGAGGACCAGGCGCCGATGGCCATCGCCGCCAACCCTCGCCGGCCGGTCGAGACGGCTCAGCCGCCCCGTCCGGCCGCACCGCCCGAGCCGACGCCGCACCAGGCCCCCGCCCGGCCCGAACCGCGCCGCGATCCGCCCCCCGCCCCGCCGCGCACGCTCACGCAGGCCGAGCTGGTCGCTCAGCTCGATCAGCGCCTGGCGGCATCGGCCAATGACGAGTCGCTGCGGCCCTGGCTGGCGCGCGCGGCGCTGGGCGCGATCGACCCGACGCAGGAGCTGACCGAAGCCGACCTGGGCACGCTCGCCCCGGATCAGCGGCGGATCGTGCTGGCCTATCAGCGGACGTTCAGCCAGATCGCCCGCGGCACCGGCGACGGCGCTGAGGCCGACCGCCGCGCGATGATCGAAGCGGCGCACGAATTAGCCGACCAGGTCGCCGGCGAGCAGCCGTTGAGCATCCGCAACCTCAAGCTGTGCAGCAAGGTCAACGGCTTTGGGGTGTACGATGCGTTCAAGGGCGACACCTTCCTCGCCGGCCGCAACACGCCGGTGATCGTGTACGCCGAGCTGGACCATTTCCGCACCGAGACAACCGACGATCGCAAGCACCGCGTGCGGCTGACGCAGGAGATCGTGCTTTTCAACGAGGCCGACGGTCTGCCCGTCTGGCGGCAGCGGCCGGCGACGATCACCGATGAATCGCACAACATTCGCCGCGACTTCTTCGTCGTGCAGGTCATCCGCCTGTCCGACCGGCTCACCGTGGGCAAGTACCTGCTGAAGGTGACGATCACCGACGAGGTCGGCCGCAGCGTGGACGAGGCGACGCTGCCGATCCGCCTGGTCGCCGACAGCCAGCTCGCCGGGCAGTGAGCGGCCGGCCGCGGCGCTGGTGAGCGCCGCGGCCCAGCGATATGATGCCCCCATGCAGGTGTTGGCCGACAGCAAAAGGGTCGCGGCGATGCTCGACGACCTGGCCGAGCGGATCGACGCGACGCGCTCGACCGACGGCCCGTGGGCGCTGGTCGGCATCCGTCGGCGCGGCGACGTGCTCGCCCGCCGGCTGGCCGCACGCATGAAGCCCGATCATCTGGGATCGGTCGACATCACGCTCTACCGCGATGATCTGTCGGAGGTCGGCCCCCAGCCGGTGGTGCGCACCACCGAGATCGACTTCGACCCCGACGGCTGCGAGGTGGTGCTGGTCGACGATGTGCTGATGACCGGCCGCAGCGTGCGCGCGGCGATTCAGTCGCTGCTGGACTTCGGCCGGCCCCGGCGAATCCTGCTGGCCGTGCTGGCCGACCGCGGCGGGCGCGAGCTGCCCATCGCCGCCGACGTCGCCGCCCTCACCGTCGACGCCGACCCCGGCCAGCACGTCCGCGTCCACCTCAAGCCGACCGACGAAGACGACCGCATCGTCCTGCTCGGTCACGATGAAGCGATCAATGCGTAAGGAACGCCGCCGGCCGTGAACACTCCCGCCGACTACACCTGGCCGCACAAGCATTTGCTGGCGCTCGAAGACTTAAGCGCCGACGATCTGCGTTTCCTGCTCAAGACGGCCGAGGGCTTCGAGAGCGTTTCGACCCGCAGTGTGAAGAAGGTTCCGGCCCTGCGCGGCAAGGTCGTGGTCAACCTGTTCTTCGAGCCGTCCACCCGCACCAAGAGCAGCTTCTACCTCGCGGCAAGTCGCCTCAGCGCCGACACGCTGGACTTCAGCGCCGCCGGCTCCTCGCTTTCCAAGGGCGAGACGCTGGTCGATACCGCGCGGAACATCGAAGCGATGGGCGTGGACATCATCGTCGCCCGCCATCAGCGTTCGGGCGCGGCGCGGCACCTGGCCCAGGCGGTTGACTGCTCGGTCATCAACGCCGGCGACGGCCAGCACGAACACCCCACCCAGGGACTGCTCGACATCTACACCATGGGCCAGCGGCTTCGTCGCCGCGACTTCGACTTCACCGGCCTGCACGTCGCGATCGTCGGCGACATCGCCCACAGCCGCGTCGCCCGTTCCAACGTACACGGCCTGACCAAGCTGGGCGCGACGGTTCACCTGGTCGGCCCGCCCACGCTGCTGCCCGGCGGCTTCGCCCAGATGGGCTGCGTCCTGCACACCGACCTGGACGAGGTGCTCGGTGAGGTTCACGCGATCAACATGCTCCGTGTGCAGTTCGAGCGACTCACCAGCCCCGCCTTCCCCTCCACGCGCGAGTACACCAGTCTCTACGGCCTGAACAGCGAGCGGCTGGCACGCATGCGCAATGACGTGCTGGTCATGCACCCGGGCCCGATCAACCGCGGCCTGGAGATCGAATCGGCCGTGGCCGACGGACCGCGCTCGGCGATCCTCGCGCAGGTGTCCAACGGCCTGGCGGTGCGCATGGCCGCGCTGTTCCTGGTTCACAGCGCCCGCTTCAGCCAAGACACGCCCCAACCCCAAGCGACGGCCAAGGCATGAGCGACGGGCGCGGCCTGCTGGTGGTGATCTCCGGGCCCTCGGGCGTGGGCAAGAGCACGATCGCCCGCGCGATCGAGCAGCGCCTCGACGCGGTGTTCAGCGTCTCGATGACCACACGACCCCGATCGCCCAACGACCGCGAGGCGGTCGATTACTACTTCGTGAGCGATGAACGCTTCGACCAGGCGCTGGCGAACGATGCGCTGTTGGAATGGGCCGAGGTCTTCGGCAACCGCTACGGCACGCCGCGCCGCCCGGTCGACCAGCACATCGACGCCGGCCGGATCGTGGTGCTGGAAATCGACGTCGAGGGCGCGATTCAGGTCCGGCAGAACCACGCCGAAGCGCTGATGATATTCATCCTCCCGCCGACGATGGACACGCTGCTGCAACGCCTGCGCGCCCGCGGCCGGGACGACGAGCCGACCATCCAACGCCGCTTCGGCCAGCACAAGCGCGAGATCGAGCGGGCCAAAGCGTGCGGCGCCTACGATGCGTTCATCGTGAACGACGACCTCGAAGCCGCGATCGAAAAGACGCTGGACTTCATCCGGCGACGCATGAACCCATGACCCCACGCACACTCAGCCGGGAACAGGCCCGAAGGATCGACACGCTCGCGGTGGACAAGCTTGGCGTGCCCAGCATCGCGCTGATGGAAAACGCCGCGCGGCAGGTGGCCGACCACGCGATGGCTATGCTCGGCGCCGACGCGGCGAAGCGGCATGTGCTCATCCTCTGCGGCGGGGGCAACAACGGCGGCGACGGCCTGGCCGCGGCGCGGCACCTGCACCTGCGCGGCGTGGCGGTGCACATCGTCCTGCTCACACCGCCGACGAAGTACACCGGCGACGCGGGCGCGAACCTGGCCATCTGCCGCAACCTCGGCCTCACGATCACCCAGGCGGCCGACGCGCCGATGCAGACCGTCGGCAACCTCGACCCGGCCGACCTGGTCATCGACGCCCTGCTGGGCACGGGGCTGAGCAGTGAAGTTCGATCGCCGCAGCGCGATATGATCGCCTGGCTCAACGATCAACCCGCCGACGTGCTGGCGGTGGACAATCCCTCGGGCCTGGACTGCGACAAGGGCGTGCCGCTGGGCATCGCGGTCAAGGCGGCGCGTACGGTGACGTTCGTCGCCCGCAAGCCCGGCTTCGATACCGACAGCGCGGCGCAGTTCGTCGGCGCTGTGTACGTGGCCGACATCGGCGTGCCGGACGATCTGAACCAGCGTTACCCCGAGTGATTGACGACCGTGTCGTACCACGTCTGTGCCATGCGGTGGTGGCCGGCGGGCGTAGGGTGCACGCCGTCGAGCGCCCAGTAGGCCGGCGGGGCCTGCTCGCACGCGGCGTCGAACGTCTGCTGCCACGGCACGAACGCCGCGTGAAACTCCGCCGCCAGACGCCGCACCACCTCTTGCCGCGCCTTGATCTCCGGCACCCACGCCTCGGTCACCGCGCCGCACATCGTGTAGAACGGCTCGCAGAGCACCAGCTTCACCTCGGGCAGCACCTGCCGCGTCCACTTGAGCAGCTCCCGGTAGATCATCTCGTACCGGCCGACCTCGACGCCGTTGCGCGAGCCGAACTCGTGCCAGGTATCGTTGATGCCGATGTGGATGCTCAGCAGGTCGGGCGAGAGGTTGAGCGCGTCGATCTTCCAGCGGGCGTACAGGTCGACCACGCGGTTGCCGCCGATGCCCCGGTTGTAAAACTGCAGCTCGTCGCCGGGCCGTTCGCTGAGCATCCGCCCCGCGAGGCGCTGGGCATAGCCGGCACCCATGGCGTGCATCGAGTTGGCCGCGGTATCTTCGCGAGCGCGGCCGCAGTCGGTGATCGAGTCGCCCTGGAAGAGAATCACATCGCCGGGATCAATCATGGCATGTTCCTTTGGGGCAGGCGAAGCGTTATCGCGGGCCGGCCGGTCGGCGTCAAGCCCGTCACAGCCCGATGTAGCGGCTGTAGATCGTGCGGGCAACGGTCGGCTCGCCCGTGCCCTGGATGATCGCCCGGCCGTCGTGGAACAGCGTGATCTGGTGCGGCGTGCCGGCGAATTCCAATTCGCAGCGCAGCGTGTAGGCGTTGCGATGATGCACCGTGCCGTGCGGCGCGAGGCGCGCGGCGATGGGCGCCAGATCGATCCGGCCGGCCGAGCCGCTGGGCATCACCTGCACGGCGTTGCGACCGCACAGCGATGTGGTGCGCGAGCCGGCCGAGCCATCGAGGTAATCGAATCGCCGCTCGCCGCAGCAAGGGCATTGCGCATCACGCAGCGGGCGAGCATCGATCCGCCGCACCGTGCCCGACCAGGCCTCGATGTCGCGCAGCGTGCCATCGAACGCATCCCATCGGCCAAGCAGCGCTTTGAGCGCTTCGATCGCCTGCATGCTCGCGACCATCGCCACGGCCGAGCCGAGCACGCCCGCGGTGTCGCACGTGGCAATCGTCCCCGGCACCGGCGGCTGGGGCCAGAGGCACGCTAGGCAAGGCCCATCGACGCCCGCGGCTTCCCAGGCGCTGTCGCCCGACGCGGTGCGCGGCAGCACGGTGAACTGCGTGCCGTGCGTGCCCACCACGCCGCCGTACACATACGCCAGGCCCTCGGCCACGGCCAGGTCGTTCAGCAGGTAGCGCGTCTCGAAGTTGTCCGTCCCGTCGACCAGCACGTCCGCGCCCCGGGCAAGCGAGCGGGCGTTGCCCGCATTGAAGTCGGCGACGCGCGCGTCGATCTGCACCGCGGAGTTGGCCTGCCCGAGCTTGCGCTGCGCGGCGATGGCTTTGGGCGCGCCCTCGGCCGCATCGGCATCGTCGAACAGCGTCTGGCGGTGCAGGTTGGCCTTCTCCACAAAATCGCGGTCGACCAGCGTGAGCCGGCCCACCCCCGCTCGCGCCAGTTGATCGGCGATCACGCAACCCAACGCCCCGCAGCCGACCAGCAGCACCCCCGCTTCGCCCAGCCGGCGCTGGCCCCCGGCGCCAAACTGCGGCAACAGGGC
>CAZUHK010000032.1:0-20041 GCA_964620345.1 uncultured Planctomycetaceae bacterium | reverse complement strand
GCTGGCAAACAGCTTGCCGGTCGGCGGCGCGGCGGTGCGGGGGGTGGGGCGGACAGGCGACGCATTGGAGCGCGGCGGCGGCCGGGGCGTGGGCGTGGGCGTGGGCGTGGGCGTGGGCGGCGGTGTCAGATGGTTTGGGGCCGATCGGCCTGGTACGCCGCGCCGCGGGTCAGGCCCGACTCCAGGCGGCGGGTGAGCCACAGGCCCAGCAGGCAGACCAACAGCAGCCAGCCCATCAGGGCCGCGGGCCAGCGCATGCCGATGGAGAGGAACCAGGTCGCGTCGTACACGATGAGCCAGACCGCCGCGGCGTGGCGCAGGCGTTGGGCGGCGGCGCGGTCATCCGGAGCGCGCGACAGCAGCCACCGGCCCAGCGGCAGGGCCAGCAGTCCGGCGCTGACCGGCCCGATCCACAGCAGCGACAGGTCGGCGCGGCCGTAGGGGCGGGTGGTCATCCAGAACACCAGCAGCAGCGTGAAGAAGACCCATCCGCCGGTCAGCGCCCACAGCTCCTGCGGGGCGAGGTAGGGGCGCTTGCGGGCCAGGCGATGGACGAGCGCGGCGGTGAACATGACGTGGGTCATGTTCAGCCAGATCGGCCAGAGGAAATCGATGCCCGGATCGGCCACGAGCATGTTGGCCGCGCGGATCAGGGCCAGGCACAGCACGCCGATGGCCGGCAGGTGCTTGCCCGCGGCGTTGTAGAAAAGGATCAGCGCGGCGCAGACCAGCGCGGCCAGGGCCGACCGGATGCCCAGCGCCAGCGAGCAGCCCAGGGCCAGCAGCAGGGCGCACAGGCCCAGCACGAGCGTGTGCATCAGGCCGATGTGCCGCGCGGGGATGGGGCGGGCCGGGTCGAACAGTCGATCGCGGCGGAGGTCCAGGGCGTCGTTGAGCGTGGAGCCGAAGACGTAAAGCCCCACGCCCACGCCGGCGGTCCAGGCCAGCAGCAGGGGCATCGAATGAATATCACCGGGCAGGCGGCCTTCGACCAGCCGGCTCCACAGGGCGATCAGCCAGATGTCGGCCACGGCGCTGGCGGCCAGGGCGATGCGGGTGACCGAGAGCACCGACCAGGTCTTGTACAACGTCGTTCGCATCGGCGGCTGAGTGGCGTGGCGGATTGGCGGGTTTGCTTGATCGCGCCGCGGCGGCAGCTTAGCATACCAGATTCATCAACCCGACCCGCCCGGCGTGGCCCGTGGCCATGCCGACGACGCTTTACGAGGTATTGGCCGCGATGCGATTGACCGAGCTGCTCGACCCCGCTTGCATCAAGGTGCCGCTGCGTTCGACCGACAAGCAGGGCGCGATCTTCGAGCTGGTGGACGTGCTGGTCGCCACCGGCCGGATCACCGACGCCCAGCAGGTGCGCGACGCGGTCTGGCAGCGCGAATCCACACGCACCACGGGCATCGGCCACGGCCTGGCGATCCCGCACGGCAAGTGCGATTGTGTCGGCAAGCTGGTCATGGCGATCGGCCGGCCCGAGCAACCTATCGATTTCCAGTCGATCGACGGCCGGCCCGTGTCGCTGATCATCCTGCTGATCAGCCCGGCCGACCAGACCGGCCCGCACATCCAGGCCCTGGCCACCGTCAGCCGACTGATGACCAACGACAACTTCCGTCACGCGATCCGCGAGGCGAAGACGGCCGACGAAGTGTATCGCCTGATCGAACAGCAGGAAGGCCAGGCCGCCGCGTCGTAAGCGCGTGGCGGCGTGCGTTCGGGCAGCCGATACAATGACCACTGCTGCGTTGGGGCGGTAGCTCAATTGGGAGAGCACCAGCTTTGCAAGCTGGGGGTTGCCGGTTCGATCCCGGTCCGCTCCATTGAAAAAAGCCATGAGAAAGGGCTTTTCAATAGAGCAGCAGAGCAATAGACAGCAGAACAGTAGAACAAGGCAAGACGCCACTGAGCTTCCCCCGTTAGGGCGGGCGCGGGAGACTGGTGAGGGTGGGGCTTGTACCGATTTGCATTGTGCCGGAGAAACCGAATGCCTTATCAGTTGTTCCACGATCTGTTCCCGACAACGGCGGAGGCGGAAACCCGCACCATCCTCCTGCTTGATGACGACACCGACGCCAACACCGGTCTGCCGGCCGGGCACTACCAATTTTGCGAGATGTTCTGCAATGAGGTCGGCTGCGACTGCCGCCGCGTGTTCTTCTACGTCGTCTCGTCGATTCGAGAAGGCCCCGTGGCGGTCGTGGCGTGGGGATGGGAGACACCGCGGTTTTATGCCGAGTGGTTGGGCGATGATGATCCGCAGATGATCGCCGAGCTGATTGGCCCGACGCTCAATCTCGGCAGTCCGCAGACGCAACTGTCTGAGCCGATCCTCGACCTTGTGCGAGAAGTGCTGTTGCGGGACGATTGCTACGTCGAGCGTGTGAAACGCCACTACCAGCAGTTCCGCGAGAAGATCGACAGTGAGGTCGCAGCGACAAAGACCAGGCGGAAGCGCAAGAAGAAGAACAAGAAGAGACGCAAACGCAAGTGAGCGGCACGACGCGGCGAATCGAGCGTGCGCGTTGAACCGCGCCGCTGATTCACGACATTGTCCGCGCCCCGCTGCGTGCATGGCCGTGTCGTCAAATCGAAAATCGGCGGTCCGCCGTTCGTCTCACGCGCGGTCGATGTCCAGGTCGCAGTTGAGTTCGGCGCAGAGGTTTTCCATCTCGCGCCGCACGTCGGCGAGCTTCACGGTCGGGGGGATGGTGACGATCATGTCCATGCTGAACAGCGGCGTACCGGTGTGCGGGCCGTGCTCCAGCCGGGTGGTGAGGTCTTCGATGTTCACGCCGTTCTCGCCCAGCAGATGCGCGAAGCGGTGCATCAGCCCCGCCTGGTCCATGGCGTAGGTGCGGATGCGGTACGGCACGCCGGCGCGGCCGGCCGCGGCGTCGCTGGCGTCGGCCACGCTGATGGTCAGGCCCAACTGCTCTGACGCGGCGGGCAGGTCGGTGCGCAACGCCGCGGCCCGGGCGTCCGGGGCCTCGACGAGCATGACCACCGCGAACTGGCCTGAGAGATTGACCATGCGCGAGTCGGCGATGTTGCAGTCGTGGCCGGCCAAACGGTGGGTGAGTTGATCGACCAGGCCCGGGTGGTCCGGGCCGACGGCGGTGATGACCAGTTGCTGCATCGGTGAATCCCTTGACTGCAAAACGTGAGCGAGGCCGAAACAAACGGCGTGGCGAAGGCGTCCAACCCGATGGTAACACAGTCGATCGTTCCGCCGCGCTCCGGTCGTTCGCCTTGCCCGGCCGATGGCGGCAAATTATAGTGCCAGCGGGGTTTGGAGCGACTTGTCCGCCCCCGCGGCCCGTAACAGGAGACCTGCCATGACCGCCCGTTGCCTCCGTCTGCTGACGCTTGGCGTCCTGTGTGTCGCGACGCTGGCCTCGCCCGTCGCGGCCAAAACCGCGGTGGTCTACCGCACCGATCGCGAGCAGCCGATGCGCGGCGAGTGGGTCTCCGAAGACGCCGACCAGATCGTCATCCGCATCGCCAACATCAACACGCCCATCCCCCGCCGGCTCATCCGCAAGATCGAGTTCGAGCTGTCGATCCCCGAGCGGTACCAACAGAAGACCGCGGAGCTGGCCGACGATGATAACGAGGGCCGGTACGAGGCGATCAAGTGGCTGTATTCGCTCAACGCGCTCCAGGCCGACCGGCTGGCCGAGCAGGAGTTGAACAAGCTGCTCGAACCCAAGCCGGACCATCAGCAGGCCAAGCTGCTGCGTGAGCTGGTGCGTCAGCGGATCGCGGCGCGCCAGGCCGAGGCGGACAAGAACCGACCCGACCCGCGTCCCGATCAGCCCGAAGGCGACGATGCTGCCGCTGACGACGGCGACGGGCCGGTCATGCTCAAGCCCGAGCAGCGCAACCTGATGAAGGTGATCGAGGTGGTGCTCAAGGAAAAGCCCCGTGTGGCGATTTCCAACGCCGACAAGCTCGAGTTCTACGAGGCCCACCGTGACAAGCCGGCGATGTCCGATTACGTCGGTGAGCGCGGCAAGGGCCGGTTCGTGCGGCTCGACGGCCACGAAATCCTCGATATGATCTTCACCGTGGGCGACAGGCGCTACTACCAGAAGGTCACGATGCTCGACGAGCCCAAGCCGTTGCAGACCTTCCGCCAGAGCTATGCCGCCGGACTGGTGGCGCGGCACTGCGGTTCGTGCCACGGCGGGGGCGAGGCGCCGGGCCTGTACCTGTTCACCGACCGCGCCTCCGGCGAGGAAACGGCCTACACCAACCTGCTCATCCTGCAGCGTACCCGCGTGGGCAATCGACACATGATCGATCGCGAGGTGCCCGCTGAATCGCTGCTGCTGCAATACGCCCTGCCACGCGACGAGGCCCGCTTCGCCCACCCCGATGTGCCGCGGTTCAAGCAGTACTTCAGCGGGGTCAACGATAAACGCTTTCAGAAGGCGGTGCAGTGGGTCGGCTCGCTCTACCGCAAGGCCAACTACCCGGTGGATTACCAGGTGCCCCAGGCCAAGGCCAAGGCCGAAGAAGAACCGGCCGAGCAGGACTGATCGGCCCACCGCACTGCGAGCGGCGGCGCAAGCTGCTATATTGACGGCGTTTGCCCGCATTTGCAGGGAAAGGTCCATGCCCGTGAAATTCTCCCTCGCCCTCAGTGTCCTCTGGCTCGCCCTGGCCGGCTGCGGCAGCGATGAGCAGGCCGCCCAGCGCAACCAGGCGGCCGACGATTTCGCCATCGCCCACGCGCACCTTGAAAACGCCGCGGCCGGCTTCGTCGCCGATGCGAAGTTCGACGCCTCCCACGATGCGCTCGTCCGGTATCTGAAAACCCAGGATGTCCCCGCCGCCAGCACGTCGGTGGGCATGTTCCAGGTGCGCGAACTGGAGGCGGCTCAACAGAAGCTCACGCCCCTGCTCAGCGCCGGCACGCCGGCCCAGCAGGCCGCGGCCGCGCGCGACCTGGCCCAGACCCACGCCATGCGCGCCCGCATGCACACCCAGAACGCCGTGAGCACCTGGGCCAACGAATCGGCGCTGAGCAAGGAGAATATCAACACCCTCGCCGCCGCGCGCCAGGCCCATACACTCGCCCAGGCCCATCGCAAGATCGACTCCGCCCAGGAGCTGCGCAAGGCCAACGCCCGGCTCAGCCAGGCCCGAGAAGACATGAGCCGTCAGGACCAGCAGATCGAACAGCTCAACGCGGAATTGAGCCGGCTCACGCAGCAGCGCGACGCGGCGCTGGCGCGCCAGAAGCAAAAGGCGCAGACCGCCGCCGACCACCTCAAGCGCAGTCTCGAAGCGGCCGGTCAGGCGCGGTTTGACCTGGCCGAGAAGTCCGCCGCCCTCAGCCGCCAGGCCGACAAGGCCGCGGCCGAGGCCGAATCGCTCAACAGCGACATCGACGTGCTCAAGGCAAAGATCCGCATCGCCCAGATCGAAAAGGCCCAGACCCAGACGATGATCGACTCGAATCGGCAGACGATCAACAAGTTCAATGAGCGTCGGCGCCGGCTGGGCCAGACCGCGCGCGAGGCCGACCAAGCCGCGGCCGAGTACGGTGAGAAGCTTCGCGCCGGGCTTGCCGAGCGGGCGGCCGAGCACGAGCGGCGCGTGGTCAATCAGTTCGACCAGGCCCGCGAGCACATGGAGCAGGCGACTGAGACGCTTGAGCAGGTCGAGGCCCGGGCGCAGGGGCAGGTGCGTGAATCGCTGCTCGCCGCCCGCGCCGCCAAGCAGGCCGAGTTGGGCTTCATGCTTCGCCAAGGCGCGCAGATCGACCGGGGCTACGCCCGCACGATGCAACTGATGGCCGACCAGGCGGAAGCGGGCTTCCCCCAGCAGCAGGGCGACGCCATTCGCCAGATGGCCCAGGCCGCGCAGCAGCGGGTCGAGGAATCCCAGGCCGCGGCCACCGCGGCGCTGACCGCCGGCGAGCAAGTCCTGCTCGAAGCCGAAGGCGTGGTGGCCGACCGTGAGGCGAGCATCGCGATCAACAGGCAACTGCTCGCGGTCTACCGCTCGCTCGACGGACTGACCGGCGGCGACAACTTCTCCGGCAAGGCCGCCACCGTCGAGGCCAAGCTCCGCGAACTGCGGGGCGAGTAAGCTTCTGGATTCAATCGCGCCCAGCCGCGGGCAAGCGCCCAGGGCTTGGGCGAATCGCTTTCGCCCGCGACTACAATGCACGCATGATGGATTCTCCGCGAGCCGTGGTGCTGCTGTCCGGCGGGCTGGACAGTGCGACCGCACTGGCGATCGCCCGCGACGAGGGCTTCGCCTGCCACGCGCTGTCGTTCGATTACGGCCAGCGCCACCGCGTCGAGCTCGACGCCGCCGGGGTCGTGGCCGAGTCGATCGGCGTCGCCGATCATCAGTGGGTCACGCTCGACCTGCGGGCGTTCGGCCACTCGGCCCTGACCGACGACATCGACGTCCCCAAGGACCGCCCGGCGAATCAGCAGGGCGAGATTCCCGTCACGTACGTGCCGGCCCGCAACACGATCTTCCTCAGCTACGCCCTGGCGATGGCCGAGGTGATCGAGTCGAACGACATCTTCATCGGCGTCAACGCGGTCGATTACTCGGGCTACCCGGACTGTCGGCCGCAGTACATCCAGGCGTTCGAGCGCATGGGCCGCCTCGCGACCCGGGCCGGCACCGAGGGCCGGCCGCTGAAGATTCACACGCCGCTGATCGACCTGACCAAGCCCCGGATCATCCAGCGCGGCCTGGACCTGGGCGTCGACTATTCGCAGACCCATTCCTGCTACGACCCCGACGCCCAAGGCCGGCCTTGCGGACATTGCGATGCGTGCCTGATCCGCATCCGTGCGTTCGAGGAATTGGGCATGAGCGATCCGGTATTCGTTGATCCGTTAACCCGTTGATTCGAGTCAACGGTTAACGAATTAACGAGTCAACGAGTCAACGAGCCAACGCCCCGATGAACCGAGCCACCGATCCACCGAGCCACCGATCCACCGCCGACCTCACGCTTCGCGTGACGGAGATATTCCGCTCCATCCAGGGCGAGAGCACCTGGGCGGGCCTGCCGTGCGTGTTCGTTCGGCTGACCGGCTGTCACCTGCGCTGCGGGTACTGCGACACCGAGTACGCCTTCCACGAGGGCCGGCGGCTGTCGCTCGACGACATCATCGCGCAGGCCACTGCCGCGATCCGCAATCCGAAATCCGAAATCATCGAAGTCACCGGCGGCGAGCCGCTGCTGCAGCCCAACGTGCATCCGCTGATGTCCGCGTTGTGCGACGCGGGTCACACGGTGCTGCTCGAAACCAGCGGCGCGTGCGACATCCGCCCGTGCGACCGGCGCGTGATCCGCATCATGGACCTCAAGACCCCCGGCAGCGGCGAATGCGAGCGCAACCGCTGGTCGAACGTCGAACACCTGCGCGAACGCGACGAGGTGAAGTTCGTTCTGACCAGCCGGGCCGACTACGAATGGGCGCGGGGGATGATCGCGCGTTACGACCTGTCCTCTCGCGTCAATGCCGTGCTGATGAGCGCCGTCCACGACCAGCCGGCCGGCGAAGAGCTGCCCGGCGCCGCCGGCTTGCCGCTTGGCGACCTGGCCGAGTGGGTGCTCCAGGACTCGCTGCCCGTGCGGGTGCAAACGCAGTTGCACAAGCTCATCTGGGACCCGACCGCGCGCGGTGTCTAGCCCAAAAGATTCACCACAGAGAACCGCGTGCTGCGCAGCAGGCACGCAGGACACAGAGCAATCGAAGATGATGATGACAGCGACTTGCATCATATTTCTCAGGCCGTTTGGGGTCGGCAACGGCCATCGGTGCAGCCGATGCGCCCCGATGCTGCGCCGCCTGATTCAGATGGCGCTTTAATTCCGGGTGTTTTGGTGGGGGTGTCCGGTTCACACCGCCGGTATTGCCGGGATTGATCAGCATTCGCGCGATCGGTCGAGGCCGCGGCGGAGGTGGCGCCAGCCGACCGCCCAGGCCGCGGCGGGCAGGCCGATCAGGATCAGCAGCGCCGGCCAGGGGTGGGTGAAGCTGCTGGCGTGGCCGGCGATCGCATGCAGCACGGCCCACGGCACGGTCGCGATTGCATACACCACGATGAACCGCACGGCGCGCACCCGGCCCAGGCCCGCGAGGCAGGCGAACACTTCGGGCAGGATCGGCAGGCCGCGGATGAGCACCATCGCCAGCAGGCCGTAGCGATCGAGCAGATGTTCGAGGCGACGGGCGTCGTCGGCGCTGACGTGCTTGTCGAACCAGGTCCGGCCCAGGGCGCGGCAGGCGGCGTAGCCGATCACCCCGGCGAGCGTTGCGCCGATCGCCGAGGCGGCGCCGCCCCACCACGGGCCCAGCAGGTGGCCCGCGGCGATCATGATCGGCGTGGCCGGCACACCCAGCGCGATGTCCGCGGCCAGCAGGCCGACCACCGCGCCGACGATGACCCATCGCCCGCCGGGCGTGTCGCGCAGCGCAGCCAGCCAGTCGGTGATCCGATCGGCCTGAAACACCCCAAGCGCGACGCCGATGCCGAACGTCGCGAGGAACACGATCGCGAGGACGCCGCCGATGATCATCAGGCGCCGCATCGTGGTCAGAACGGCAGGCCGATCTGCTTGCGCATCGTGTCGAGCACGCGCTGGTTGACCATCGTGTGCTCGCGTGGCATGAACGGCTCGACGCCGTCGATCACCGTGTCGGCGAACGCATCGGCCTCCATGCCGTACAGCGGCACCGGCGCGTCGCAGGTGCGCGTCTGTTCGGTGGGCCCGGCGGGCTTGCCGTCGATCTTCGGCGCGGTCATGGTGCGCAGCCGATACTCGGCGTTCTGCTCGGGCGGCTTCCAGGGGACGGGGATTTCGATGAACCCTTCGGTGCCGCAAAGGTGGGCGGTGTTGTCGGCGTGGGCGCGCATGCCGCAGGTGAACGAGGCGATCAGGCCCGAGTCATAGGTCAGCGTGCCGGCGGCGATGTCGTCGATGCCGGTGTCGTGGATGTGGGCCGCGGCGGTGATGTGCGCCGGCGCCGCGCCGTCGGCCACGAGCAGCGCCAGCGACGTGCAGTAGGTGCCGATGTCCATCAGCGCCCCGCCGGCCAGATCGGTGCTGAAGCGCACGTTGCCGTCGATGTTCGTCGTGCAATAATTGAACGAGCAGCGCACCAGCTTCAGCTCGCCGATCGCGCCCTTGCGCAGCTCGTCGATGTAGGCCAGGGTCAGCGGATGCACGCGGTACATGAACGCTTCGATCAGCACGCGCCCGGCCCGGTCGGCGGCCTCGAACATCGTCGCGGCCTGCGCCTGGTTCACGGCGAACGGCTTCTCGCAAAGCACGTGCTTGCCCGCCTCCAGCGCCCGCACCGTCCACTCGCAGTGCAGCGAATTGGGCAGCGAGACGTAAATCGCATCAACGCTGTCGTCGGCCAACAGCGCGTCGTACGTGCCGTGGGCCCCGGCGATCTCGTGCTGCCGGGCGAAGTCGTCGGCACCGGCCAAAGTGCGCGAGCCGACGGCGGTGATGGCGCATCGCCGCGAGCGGGCGACACCCTCGGCGAACTGCCGCGCGATGTTGCCCGTGCCCAGGATGCCGAATCGGAATGGATCAGCCATGCCGTTGATTATAACGGATGGGGCGAGGGATGAAGGCGATTGCATCAACCGCCACCCGACCGGGCGGCCGGCGCAGGTCACCTCTTGCTTACGCCTGAGCGTTTGGCGAATTGGCCCCTTGGCGGTTCAGGTCGGCTTGTGCCTCGCGGGCTTGGCGCATCTGTTCCAGCCACCGTCCGGGCACGTGCTGACTGCCCAGGGCGATGGGCTTGCGGTCGCCGTGGAAGTCGCTGCCGCCGGTGCTCAGCAGGCCGTGGCGCTCGGCGAGCAGGCGGTACTGCTCGGCGAGCGTGGGCGTGTGGTCCGAGTGCAGGACTTCCAGGCCGTCCAGCCCCTCGGCGGTCAGTCGGGCGATGATGTGTTCGAGTTCATCGTCATCGTCGCAGCGCAATTGGATCGGGTGGGCCAGCACCGCCAGGCCGCCGGCGGCGTGGATCGCGGCGATGGCGCGGTCGGTCGGCAGGTTGTCCTTGCGGACGTACGCCGGGGCGCCGTGGCCGATGTACTTCTCGAACGCCTCACGGATCGAGCCGACGTAGCCCTTGTCCTCGAGCACCGCGGCGATGTGGGGCCGGCCGATCATCGCGCAGCCCGCGGTCTGGTTGACTTCCTCGAGCGACACATCCACGCCCAGGTCGTTGAGCCGCTGGACGATCTGCGGCGCCCGCTCGGTGCGCGCGGCCCAGAGCAGCTCGATCACGTCGCGCAGCTCGGGCGTTTGGCCGTCGACGAAGTAGCCGAGGATGTGCATCGACCCGCGCGGCCGGCCGCGCTCGCAGCTCAGCTCGATGCCGGGCACGAACCCCAGGGCGAGCTTCGCGCAGGCCTCGGCACACGCGGCGTGGCCGGCGGTGGTGTCGTGATCGGTCAGGGCGATCGCGCCGAGACCCGCTTCATAAGCCAGGGCCGGCAGCTCGGCCGGGGGCGTGGTGCCGTCCGACGCGGTCGAGTGGGTGTGCAGGTCGATGCGGGTCATGGCGAGCATTGTAGGGCGGGCCGGCGCCGATTTACGCGGCGCGGGTCGAGCTCGCCATCATCGTCGCATGCCGCAGGGCTTGGACCTTGGAGCAGGTTGCAGCGTTGCGTCGCTTCTGTCGGGTCGTTGAAAGATGCTCTGGACCGGGCATGTCAGCGGCTCGCCCCCAGAATCTCCGCGATGCCCGCGGCGCCCAGCGCCAGGGCGATCACGCCGTTGAAGGTGAAAAAGGCCATGGAGAACCGCCCGGCCGAGGCGGCGCGGTGCTCGACGATCAGCAGCACCGCGACGACCGGCGTGGCCAGCATGAACCACGCGACGTGGTCTTGGCCGAACAGCCGGGCCGAGTACAACATCGGCTCGACGCGGCCGACCGCGACCAACGCGATCAGCGCCAGCAGGTGGGCGATCTTCGCGACCAGCAGCGCCCCGCGCTGTCCGAGTTTCGCGGGGATCGAGTGCAGGCCGCTCTGCCGGTCGAAGTCGATGTCCTGGCAAGCGTAGATGATGTCGAACCCGCCGACCCACAGCAGCACGAACGCGGCCAGCAGCCAGAGCGTCGGCTCGGCCAGCGACGCCGGGGCGATCGCCAGTCCCGCGGCCAGCGGGCTGATCGCCAGCGCCGCGCCCAGGGCGAAGTGGCACAGCGCGGTGAACCGCTTGGTCCACGCATAGCCGAACAGCCAGATGAGCACGATCGGCGACGCGGCCAGCGGCCAGGGGTTGGCGTCGATCACCCAGAACCCCGCGGCGCCGAGCACGAGCAGCGCGGCGCTGGCCAGCAGCGCCGCGAACACCGCCGTCGCGCTCAACCGCCCGGCCGGCAACGCGCGGCCGGCGGTGCGCGGGTTGGCCGCGTCGATCCGCCGGTCCAGCCAGCGGTTGGCCAGCATCGCGAACGTCCGGGCGAAAACCATGCACCCCACGATCAGCCCGAGCTGCGCCCACGTCGGCATCCCCCGCGCCGCGATGAACGCCCCCAGCAACGCGAACGGCATCGCGAACACCGAGTGCGCCAGCTTGATGTCCCGGCCGATTTCAATCAGGCATTTCAGCATGGCCGGCGATAATACGCCCGGAGCCACGAAGACGCGAAGATCACGAAGCAAAGAGCGACGAACCGCCAAGGCGAGAAACAAAGTCACGAGGAAGCCCATCAGTGCGCCATCCCCGGCGACTCAAGGGTTCTGCCTCCCTCTTGCACTCTTCATGCTCTTCGTGCCGTTCGTGGCTTCGTGGCTAAGCCCCTCGGCTTGCGCCCGATGATTCGCCGGCGAACGGTCCCAGCGCGTGTTCAGTTCGTGCGGCACCTGAACCAAGTCGAGCAATCGGCCGACGACGAAATCCACCAGTTCCTCGATCGAGCGCGGCAGCATGTAGAAGCCGGGGTTGGCCGGGCAGACGATCGCCCCGGCCTCGGTCGCGGCGGCCATGTTGCGGATCTCCACCAGCGACAGCGGCATCTCGCGATGGCAGAGCACCAGCCGGCGGCGCTCCTTGAGCGTGACGTTGGCCGCGCGGTGCAGCAGGTTGTCGCTGCGGCCGGTCGCGATGGCGCTGAGCGTGTTGTTCGAGCAGGGGCAGACGATCATCCCATCGTGGGCGAACGACCCCGATGCGATCGCCGCGCCCACATCGCGGTAATGGTGCAACGTCATCCCATGATCCGCGCAGCCCGCCAGCGTCGCCAGGTCGATGCCCTCCATCCCCAGCTCATCGTGCAGCAGCCGCTGGCCCAGCGGGCTGACGACCAGATGCACCTCCGCGCCCGCCGCGACAAGCCGCTCGATCAGCCGCCGCGCGTACACCGCCCCACTCGCGCCCGAAATGCCGACCACCATACGCCTGGCCATGACAAACACTCCACGCCGACCCGAACGTCGATTGCATCATAGCCGGCGACGTTTGCGACAACCGCACCGGCGTGACCCCGTCCACGGCCGGCCTCGGGGCGGCTCACCAAACGAAGCGCAGCGTCTTGACCTCGAATGGGGTGAAGTCGAGCGTCACGTCGCCGTCGTCGTTGAGCTCGATCTGCTGGGATTCATCGAGGTTTTCCAGCAGGTCGGTGGCGGTGGCTTTGCGCGGCGCCGGCTGGGTGGTGAGGGTGGTGCGGGCGTGGGAGCCGTGCGATTCGTACATACGGACGATCACGCCTTTGCCGTCCTCGGCGGGCTTGAGGGTGTCGATGACGATTGCCTGGTGATCGACGGCGATCGGCCGCAGCTCGGCCGGCAGCTTGCCTGCGCTGGGCTCGGGCTCGGTGGCGAGCACCGGCGTGTTCAGCTCGGCCGCGGCGCGCGGCACGCCGGCGTCCTGGAACGCGCCAGCGTGGGGCAACAGGCAATACGTGAACTCGTGCCGGCCCTGGTCGGCCATCACGTCGGGCGCCTGGGCGCTCTTGATGCAGGTCAGGCGGATGACGCCGTCGCGGATGTCGTGGCCGTACTTGCAGTCGTTGAGCAGCGCCACGCCGAAGCCGTGCTCGGAAAGATCCACCCAACGGTGGGCGCACACCTCGTATTGCGCCGCGTCCCATTCGGTGTTGGTGTGCGCCGGTCGGCACAGGTGGCCGTACTGAATCTCGTACGTCGCTTCGGTGGCGCGCACCTCGACGGGGAAGGCGACCTTGAGCAACTGGTGATGTTCGACCCACTCGATCTGCGTCTCGAAATCGATCCGCGGGTGGCGGGCGTACATGGCAATGCGCTGGGTGATGACGCTGCGCGGCTGATCGTCCGCGTCGCCGATCTTCGGCATACGCCAGGTGAGTTCGGCGGCGATGCGCACCTCGCCGGTCTCGACCACTTCGATCTTCTCGAGCGTCGGCCCTTGGAGCGGGTGGTCGGCGTAGAACGGGTCGATATCCCACGCATCGTACCTCAGCGGCCGATCCTCGAAGACCTGCCATTGGTTGGCCGCGGCGCCGGGCGTGATGACGTTGCGGCCGGTGTCGCGGTCGATCAGTTCGACGATGTGGCCCGCGTCGTCGAGCGTGAGCGACCACCACGCATTGGTCAGCTTCTTGCCGTCTTCGCTGATGCTCAGCACGACCGCCTCGTCGCTGACGTGCGGGCGGTCGAGGTCGACCACGCACCACCCGCCGGCCGGCACCGTCACGCCGTCGATCCATTCGTCCGATGGCAGCTTGATCGGGTCGGTCCGGTCCCAGCCCAGGGTGTTGAACAGCACGACCGGCCGGCCTCGCTCGGCCGTGTCGATCGCCCCGGCCAATGCCTGCGCGGTCTTTTCGATCACCGCCTCGGCGGCCTGGGCGACGCGCCGCTCGCTCAGCCGGGCCTCGTCGTATGTTTCGCCGACCGACGAGCCGGGCAGGATGTCGTGGAACTGGTTGAGCAACAGCTCTTCCCACGCCTCGGCCAGCCGATCGGGCTTGAGCATCGCATCGACGCGGCCCGCGAGCACGCCCAGCCACTCGGCGTTGTGCAGGGCGATCTCGTTCTTGCGGTTGGCACGCTTGAGCCACGCCTGCGAGGTGTAGGTGCCGCGGTGATACTCCAGGTAAAGCTCGCCGTCCCACACCGGCAGTTGGTCGGCCTTTCCGTTCACGCGGTCGGCCAGCTTGCCGACCGGCTCGTGCCTGATCCGCGGCAGCCCTTCGGGCAGCGGCCAGTCGGCCATGCGCGCCGCGGTTTCGAGCATCATCTCGGTCGGCCCGCCGCCGCCATCGCCGTAGCCGAAGCTCAGCAGCGGCTCGACGCCCACCGCCTTGTGCCGGTATGCCCGCCAGATCGCCGCGAGCTCCCCCAGCGTCAGCTCGGCGTTGTACGTCGTGCTCCAGATCGCATCGTTGCCGGCGTTGGACGGGCTGGCGGGCGTCGAGATGAAATGCGTGCACACCTCGCTCCCGTCGATCCCGCGCCAGCGGAACGTGTCGTGCGGAAAGCGGTTGTACTGCGACCAGCTCAGCTTGCTGGTGATGAACGTGTCCACGCCCGCCTTGCGCAGCAACTGCGGCAGCGCGCCGCAGTAACCGAACACATCCGGCAGCCAGAGCAGGCGGCTGTCCACGCCCAGCTTTTTCTTGAAGTACCGCTTGCCGAAAAGCAACTGGCGGACCAGCGATTCGCCGCCGGGCACGTTGGTGTCCATCTCGACCCACGCGGCGCCCTCGGCGTCCCACCGGCCGTCGCGCACGTGCGCGGCGATGCGATCGAACAGCTCCGGCGCGTCCTGCTCCACCCACGCGTACGCCTGCGGGCTGGACTGCTGGAACACCCACTGGTCGTACCGATCGAGCAGCCGGCACTGCGTGGCGAAGGTGCGCACACACTTGTGCCGCGTCTGGGCCACCGGCCAAAGCCAGGCCAGGTCGATGTGCGCGTGGCCGACGCAGACGACCTGCGGCACGTCGCCGGCGCCGGCGATCCGATCCATCGCCTCGTCGAACGCCGCCTGGGCGTCGGCGACGCTGGCGTAAAACGTCGAGCGCTCGACATCGCGCTTGCGTTCGGCGGGCATCAGGGCGTTGGCGATGGTGCGCAGGTCCAGCGGCTTGGTCCCCGCGTCGATCGCCGCCCGCAGCTTGTGGTAACTCAGCGATTCGGGGCTGATCTGCTCGGCGATGTCCATCGCGACGCGCAGGTCGTGGTAGAGCTTGTGCGTGGCCGGGTCGATCAGGGCGATCGCGCAGGTGGCCAGGCGGTGGCGGCAGCCGCAGCGCGCGGCGAAGAAGACGCCGCGCACATCGTGCGAACCACCGGGCTTGAAGTCGTGCATGAGCGCGGTGTGACGCTGGTCGATCGCGCCGACCGACCGACCGTCGACGAACAACTGCCCCTCGGGCCCGGCGGGGAAATTGTCGTCGCCGGCGTACTGGGTGTAGCGGATCTCGTTTTCCCAGCGCAGCTCGATCGCCCCGGCCGGCCAGCCGTCGGGCACATCGAAGCTGGCGCGGAACGCGGCCCACTGCTGCCGGCCGCCCCATTCGCCACCGACCTGCATCGGTCGCCAGTCCAGCTCATCGGGCGGGGCGTCGAACCGCGCGTCGACCGGCTCGGCCAGCTCCAGCGACTTGGCCGCCGCGCTCGCCCGCGTCGCCATCGCGCCGACCAGCTCGATGTCCCGCTTCAATTCACCAAAGGCGTAGCGTTGCTCGCTATTCATTCCAACTCCGATGCAGCGGGCCCGGCCGCGCGATCACTTGAGGAACAGCTCGATCACCGGAATCTCCACCGCCGGCTGCATCTGCGGCAGCTTCAGCGTGAGCGTCCGGTCGCCTTGGCCGATCTGCTTGGCGTGCCACTGATCCAGGCCCATCGACACCTCGCTGGCATCGTGCAGCAGTTGGGCGTACTCCACCCGCTCGGCGAACGCGCCGTCCAGGTGCAAATGCTTGTACGGCCAGGAAAGCATGTGTATGTACAGCCGCTTTTTCTCGTGGTTGTATGTGAGTCGACAGTCCTGCGGGCAGATGAATTCGCCCGGCGCCTCGGTGCAGCCGTAGATGCTGCGGGCGTGGCGCTTCATCCACTGGCCCATGCCGGCCAGCCGATCCAGGGCGCGGGCGTCGAACTCGCCCCGGCCGGTCGGCCCGACGTTCAGCAGCAGGTTGCCGCCCTTGCTCACGCAGTCGATCAGCGTCTGCAGCAACTGCTTCACGCTGCGCCAGTCGTGCTCGTCGCGGTGGTAGCCCCACGAACCGCTGAACGTCTGGCACGCCTCCCACACCACGCGCTGGCCGTCTCGCTCGACCCAGCGGCGCGGCTGGGCCTGCTCGGGCGTGAGGAAATCCCACGCCTCGGGCGTGTCCAGGTCCAGCCGATTGTCCAGCAGGATGTTCGGCTGAAGCTCGCGGATGAGCTTGACCAGTTCTTCGCTCTTCCACGCCTCCCGGCCTTTTCCCTTGGAAAAGTCCAGCCGATCTTCATGCGTGAACGAAAAGTCAAACCACATCAGGTCCACGTCACCGAACTCGGTCAGCAGCTCGCGCACCTGGCCGTGCAGGTAGTCGGCGTACTTGCGCTGATCGCGTCCGGCGTTGACGTCCCCCGCCGCCTGCGGCTTGGCGCCGCCCGTGGCCCCGCCGGCTTGCGCGATCATCCCATCGGCCTCCTCGGCCACCGGTAGCTCGCCACGCCGCGGGTGGTTGCGGTTGTCGATCACGTAATCGGGGTGATGCCAGTCGATCAGCGAATGGTAGAACCCCACGCGCATGTCGCGCGAGCGGAACGCATCGACCATCGGCCGCAGCAGATCGCGCCCGGCCGGGGTGTTGGGCGCCTTGTAATCGGTCAGCTTCGAGTCCCACAGGCAAAAGCCCTCGTGGTGCTTGGTCGTCACCACGAAGTACTTCATGCCCGCGTCGGCCGCGGCCGCGGCCCACCGCTGCGGGTCATACAGATCCGGGTCGAAGCGCTTGAAATACTTGCGATCGTACTCGGCGTCGTCGATGCATTCGCGGCTCTTGACCCACTCGTGCCGGGCGGCCAGCGAATACAGGCCCCAGTGAATGAACAGGCCGAAGCGGTCGTGCACGAACCAGTCGCTGTCGCCGGTGGTGGGTCGGATGGCATTTGACATGAGAAATCCTGTCGTTGGTGGGTGTGCGAAAGGGCGTATGCTAATGCCAACGCAGCGCGATCGGCAATTCGCCGGATCGCGCTTCGCTGGAGCGCGCCGCGCGCGGGGCCTAAACTATCCCTTAATCCCCGCAACAAGGATGGCCCACCCCATGCGCAGACAAGTCGTGGTCACCGGCCTGGGCACGCTCACCGCGGCGGGCACGGGCGTCGAATCGCTGTGGGACGCGGCGTGCGCCGGCGAATCGAAGCTGGCGCGGATCGAGGCGTTCGACCCGGCGGGCTTGGACGTGCGGATCGCCGGCGAGGTGCGCGACTTCAAGGTCAACAAGGTCGTGCCCAAGCACTACCGCAAGGCCACGAAGGTGATGGCGCGCGACATCGAGCTGGCCGTGGGCGCCGCCGACTGCGCGGTGCGCGACGCGCAGCTCACCACGCCCGGCGTGGACCCCGACGGCGAACGGACCTACGGCGGCGACCGCAGCGGCGCCCACATCGGTGCCGGGCTGATCGCGGCCGACCTGGACGAGCTGACCGACGCGCTCAAGGAAAGCCGGGCGATCGATGGCCACTTCGACATCCACCACTGGGGCCGCGAGGGCATGGGCCATCTCACGCCGCTGTGGCTGCTCAAATACCTGCCGAACATGCTGGCCTGTCACGTGACGATCATTCACGACGCACAAGGCCCGAGCAACACGATCACCTGCGGCGAGGCGTCGGGGGGGCTGAGCGTGGCCGAGTCGATGCGCGTGATCGAGCGCGGCAAGGCAGACGTGTGCTACTGCGGCGGCGCCGAGAGCAAGATCAACCCGATGGCGTTCTACCGGCAGATCCTCACCGGCCGACTGACCACCGCGGGCAACGATGCGCCGGCCGCCGCGGTGCGGCCGTTCGACGCCGCGGCCGGCGGCACGGTCATCGGCGAAGGCGGGGGCATCCTCGTGATCGAAGGCGCCGACACCGCCGCGCGGCGCGGCGCGAAGGTGTACGCGAAGCTGGCCGGCACCGGCACGAGCATGTCGCACCACCCCGCGGGCCACGGCCTGGCACCCGACCCCAACGGCCGCGGCATCGCCCTGGCGATCGAGCGTGCTTTGGCCGACGCGGCGCTGCGGCCGGGCGACATCGACGCGATCGTCCCGTTCGGCTCGGGCATCCCCGACTACGACCGCGCCGAGACCGCGGCGCTGCACGCGGTGTTCGGCGAAGCGGTCAAAACGATTCCGCTTTGGTCGGCCAAGCCGTACATCGGCAACTGCGGCGCCGGCGTGGGCGGCATCGAGCTGGCCATCGCCGCGAAGATGCTTGAAAAACAGACCATCCCCGCGGTCATCAACTGCGACGATCCCATCGCCGACCTGTGCGCCAAGGCCGCCCCGGCCCGCGCCGCCGACGTGAATCACGTGCTGGTCTGCTCCTCGTCCCTGGGGGCGCAAAACGTGGCGGTGGTGTTGAGCAAGGCATAAGCTGAGCCGATGACGACGAAACTGGACAACCTGCCCCCGCTGCGCCGCGATCGTCTCGACCCGATCGCGCGGCTGTGCGAACAGACCGGCGTCAAGCGGCTGGACGTGTTCGGCTCGGCGCTGCGCGACGACTTCGATCCCGACCGCAGCGACCTGGACTTCGTCGTCGAGTTCAAGCCCGAGACGCCGCGGCTTGGGTTTGCCGGCCCCTATTTTCGTCTGCTGGCCGAGTTGAAGAAGCTGCTTGGCGTCGAGGTAGACCTGGTGGAGTACTCCGCCGTCCGCACCCCATTCTTCCGCGAAGAGCTCGACGAGAAGCGGGTGCCCATCTATGGATCGTGAAGCGGCCAAGCTCCTTCGGGACGCGGCGAAATCCCGTGCGGCGATCTTTCGGATCACCGACGGGCGCACGAAGGAAGAGATGAGCGACGATCGTATGCTTCGCTCATCGATGTTCTGGGAGTTCGCGGTGATCGGCGAGGCCCCCAAACGTCTTCGCCACAGTCATCCGAGCATCGCCGAGACGATCTCGCACTTGGATGACATCATCGCGTTTCGCAACGTGCTCGTGCATGGCTACGACATCGTGAACGACGACGAGGTATGGCCCATCGTTCAGAGGGACTTGCCCGTGCTGAATCGCGAATTGCGGGAACTCGTGCCGGATGAACCGAACCATGACTGAACCCACACGCAAGCGCATCGTCATCACCGGCATGGGCTGGGTCACGCCGCTGGGCCACGAGGTCGAGGCGGTGTGGCAGCGGATGCTCGCGGGCCACAGCGGCATCGCGCCCATCGAGCAGTTCGACGCCTCGACCTTCCCCACCACCTTCGCCGCGGAGGTCAAGGACTACGACTGGCGCGACTACGTCGAGCACGCTGAATATCACGAGCACGTGGGCTCCAACAGCGCCTTCGCGCTGGGCGCGGCGCGGCAGGCGTGGGCGATGGCCCGGCTCGACGAAGCCGCGGTGGACCTGGAGCGCGTGGGCATCTACCTGGGCAGCGGCGAAGGGTCGCTGGACTTCGACAACTACGTCGCGACCGCGCTGGCCGGCTGGTCGGACCCGCGGCGCGGCATCGACGCGGTGGCGTGGGCCGCCGAGGCGCGGCGGCGCCTGAACATCTGGCGCGAGGTCGAGCAGGAGCCCAACATGCCGCTGTACCACCTGTCGGTGGAGCTGGGCGCACGTGGGCCGGGCTACAACTGCCTCACCGCCTGCGCCGCCAGCACGCAGGCCGTGGGCGAGGCCGTCGCCATCCTCCGCCGAGGCGACGCCGACGTGATGGTCTGCGGCGGGGCGCACACGATGATCCACCCGTTCGGCGTGACCGGCTTCAACCGCCTCACCGCCCTGTCCAACCGCAACGACGACTACGCCCGCGCCTCGCGGCCCTTTGACAAGACCCGCGACGGCTTTGTCCTGGGCGAAGGCGCCGGC
>CAZUHK010000031.1:0-20110 GCA_964620345.1 uncultured Planctomycetaceae bacterium | reverse complement strand
CGGTCAGTTCCTCGGGCGACAGGTCGAAGATGTGCGGCTTGGCGTTCACCCCGCGGCCGAGGTCTTGAGCACGCGCAGCGAGCGCGGCAGCTCGAAGTGCATGTTCTCTTCCTGCGTGAGCCGATTGTCCATCACCGCGCCGTGCCGCTCGTACAACTGCTCGACGATCTGCTGGACCAGGTGCTCTGGCGCGCTGGCGCCGGCGGTGAGCAGGATGCTTTGCACACCCTCGAACCACTCGTCGTTCAGTTCGCCGGCGTCGTCCACCAGATAGGCCGGGCAGCCCGACGCGGCGGAGATCTCGGTCAGCCGCACCGAGTTGGAGCTGTTTTTCGAGCCGACCACGATGCACACATCCGCCTCGGGCGCCAGCAGGCGCACCGCGTGCTGGCGGTTGGTCGTGGCGTAGCAGATGTCTTCGCTGGGCGGCCGCTTGACCTGCGGGTAGCGCTGCTTGATCGCGCTGATGATGACGTTGGCATCGTCCATGCTCAGCGTGGTCTGGGTGATGTAGGCGATCTTGTCGTCCTGGGTGAACGGCAGGTTGGCCACGTCCTGCTTGCTTTCGACGATGGTGATCGCATCGGGCGCCTCGCCGACGGTGCCGACGGTCTCATCGTGGCCGGCGTGGCCGACCAGCAGGATCTTGTAGCCCTGCCGGGCGTAGCGGATGGCTTCCATGTGGACCTTGGTGACCAGCGGGCAGGTGGCGTCGATCATGGTGCAGCCGCGTGTTTTGGCGCGGTTGCGGACCTCGGGGCTCACACCGTGGGCGCTGAAGACGATGGTGCCGTTGGCCGGCACTTCGTCGATGGTGTCGACGAACACCACGCCCCGCCGCTCGAAGCGATCGACGACGTGACGGTTGTGGACGATCTCGTGATAGACATACAGCGGGCTGCCGACGATCTTCAGGGCCTCGTCGACGGTGTCGATGGCCATGATCACGCCGGCGCAGAACCCGCGGGGGTTGGCGAGGATGATGCGCATGCTGTCAAAGCTCCCTTGATGCTGATCGTCAGTATAGCGGCGCCGCGTGGACCGCGCCGACCCGGCCTGAGGCCGGATGATCTATACTGCCGGCGCAGCATGGCCTCGATCGTTCTCAACCAACTCGACCGCTTCGGCCCCGACGCCTGCGAGCAACTCTCGCTCGACGAGGCCCGCACGTACACACGCGATCTGGCGAGCGGCCATGACGAGAACTTCACCGTGATGAGCCGGCTGCTGCCGCGGCGGCTGCGGCCGCACTTCGCGGCGGTGTACGCCTTCTGCCGCTGGGCCGACGACCTGGGCGACGAGGTCGGCGACCCGCGGCGGTCGATGGCGCTGCTGGACTGGTGGCGCGACGAGCTGGCCCGCTGCTACGCGGGGGCGCCGCGGCATCCGGTGTTCGTGGCGCTGCGGCCGACGATTGGGCAGTTCGAGATCCCCCCCACGCCGTTCGAGCACCTGATCGACGCGTTCGTGCAGGATCAGAACGTACGCCGCTACGAAACCTGGCCGCAGGTGCTCGACTACTGCACGCGCAGCGCCGACCCGGTCGGCCGGCTCGTGCTGCACCTGTGCGGCCACGCCGACGAACAGCGCCAGCAACTGAGCGACAAGACCTGCACGGCGCTGCAACTGGTCAACTTCTGGCAGGACGTGCGGCGGGACATCATCGAACGCGACCGCATCTACGTCCCGGCCGAGGCGCTGGCCAAGCACGGCCTGAGCCACGACGACCTGATCGCCCACGTCCACGCCGAGCGTGCGTGCGACAGTCGGCCGGTGATCCGTGAGCTGGTCGAGCGTACCTGGCCGCTGTTCGCCGAGGGGCGCAAGCTGTGGCCGATGCTCGCGCCGGACGTGCGGCCGAGCGTCAAGCTGTTCACGCGCGGCGGCGAATCGGTGATGCGGGCGATCGAGCGGATCGACCACCAGACCCTGGATCAGCGCCCGAAGCTGTCGGAGGCGACGAAGCTGAAGCTGATCGTCGGGGCGATGCTGGGCAGACTGCTGGGCCGATGACCACCACCCTTGCCCAATCGCAGCAGCACTGCCACGAGGTGACGCGCACGCGGGCGCGGAACTTCTACTATGGCATGAAGCTCACGCCGCAGCCCAAGCGGTCGGCGATGTACGCGGTGTACGCCTGGATGCGCCTGGCCGACGACCTGGCCGACGAAGCCGGCGACGACCAGGCCAAGGCCGCGCGGCTCGACGAGTTCCGCGAGCAGACCATCACGGTGCTCGACGGCGGCGCGATGCCCGCCGACCCGGTCTGGCCGGCGATTCACGACACCGTCGAGCGGTTCGGCATCCCCCGGCAATACCTGCACGACATGATCGACGGCCAGCAGATGGACATGACCCGTCGGCGGTACCAGCACTTCGAGCAGCTTTACGAGTACTGCTACAAGGTCGCGTCGGTCGTCGGGCTGACGTGCATCGAGATCTGGGGCTACGAGGGCGGCGAAGACACGCGCAAGCTCGCCGAGTGGCGGGGCATCGCGTTTCAACTGACCAACATCCTGCGCGACGTGCGCGAGGACGCGGCGCGCGATCGGGTGTACCTTCCGGCCGAGGACTGGGGCCTGTTCGAGGTCAACCCGACGATGTTCCAGCTCGCCAAGCCCGAAGAGACGCTGCGCGGCCTGCGCGTGACGATCGATCGCGCGGCGGATTACTACGAACGTTCAGCCCCGCTGATCGGGCACGTGCATCGCGACGGCCACGCCTGCCTGTGGGCGATGACGGAGATCTACCGCGGCCTGTTCAACAAGATCGCCGCCCGCCCGGCCCGCGTGCTCAGCGATCAGCGCGTGCGCCTGCCGAGCTGGCGCAAGGCGTGGATCGCGCTGCGGGCCAACTGGATGAGAGGCCCGGCCAAGTGAACGCCCCGGCCACCGCCATCGTGATCGGCGGGGGGTGCGCGGGCATCGCCGCGGCGGTCCGCCTGGCCGAGCACGGCGTGGCGGTCACGCTCATCGAAACCCGCAAGCGCCTCGGCGGAAGAGCCACCAGCCACCACGACCCGCAGACCGGCGCGCTGATCGACAACTGCCAGCATGTGGTGCTCGGCTGCTGCACGAACATCCTCGACCTGTACGATCGTTTGGGCAGCTTGTCGGCGATCGAATGGCAGGCGGTGATGCGCTTTGCCGACAAGGCCGGGCGAGCGTGGGACTTCGGCGAAGATCCGCTGCCGGCGCCGCTGCACCTGACGCGGGCGCTGATGGGCTACCGCGGGCTGAGCTTGCGTGATCGGCTTCGCGTCGCGCTGGCGATGGGCGCGATCCTCCGGGCCGACCGCGCGGCGCACGAGTCGCGCTCGTTCGCGGCGTTCCTCGATCAGCACCACGGCTCGCCCGCGAGCGTCGAGCGGTTCTGGAACCCGATCGTGCGCAGCGCCTGCAACCTGTCGGTCGAGCAGGTCAGCGCCGCGGCGGCGATGCAGGTGTTTCAGCAGGGGTTCATGGCCAACCGGGCCGGGTGGCGGATGGGCGTGTCGCGCGTGCCGCTGGCGCATCTGTACGACCGTGCCGAGGCGGTGCTGAACGACACCGGCGGGGCGCTTCGGCTGGGCACGGCCGCGTCGGCGTCGATCGTCGAGGCCGATCGCGTGACCGGCGTGCGCACCACGCGCGATGAAGTCATGCGCAGCGACGTGGTCATCAGCGCCCTGCCGGCCGACCGGCTGGTGAAGATCGCGCCCGAGCAGTTGAAGCAGCGTGACCTCCGCCTCGCCGCGGCCGGGCGCATCGGCACCAGCCCGATCATCGGCATGCACCTGTGGCTCGACCGCATCGTGCTCGATCGGTCGCACCTGTTCTTTGCCGATGGGCAGATCGACTGGCTGTTCGCCGCGCCCGACCAGCCGGCCCAGGGCCAGCACCTGCACACCGGCATCTCCGCGGCCCAGGCGCTGGTGGGCATGGACAACGAGGCCCTGCTGGCGCTGGCGATGGATGAGCTTCGACGTTACGCGAGCGTGCTGCCGGCCGCGGCGTCGGCCAAGCTTGTGCGCGGGCAGGTGATCCGCGAGAAGCGCGCCACCATCGCGCCCCGCCCCGGGCTGGACGCTCATCGCCCGACAACACGCGGCGCCGGCTCGAACCTGCTGCTGGCCGGCGACTGGACGGCCACCGGCTGGCCGAGCACGATGGAAGGCGCGGTGCGCAGCGGCTACGCAGCGGCCGGCGCGGCGCTGGGCCGCGAGTTGGTCATCGACGATCTGCCGACGGCACCGCTGCCGCGGTGGTTGGGTCGGGGCGTTTGACCCGATCAAGTCGCCGTGCCGCGATATCCGATAGCAGCATCGGTGGCGTTTGACGTGATTCAATCCGGTTGGCCGGTGCTGCTCGCGGCGTGCGGGCTGGGGGCGCTGGTGTTCCTGCGTGTCGCGGCTCGCGTGCGGCAGGAGCAGGTCGAGCGGTACGAGGTGCAGCGCCAGGCGGCGATCATGATGGTCGAATACCGACAACGCCAGCGCGAGCGCACTCAGCGTGCCAGCGGTTCTGCTTCCGCGCCCGCTCCCGCTTCGGGGGGCGGTGGTTACGAGGTCGTGCGCTGAAACTCGCCCAGCAACGCCGCGTGCGATCTGCACCCCATGTCAAAGCAGGCCAGCTCGAACTTCTCATCGGGCGAATGAATCGCATCGTCGTGCTTGCCGAAGCCCATCAGCAATGTGTCGATGCCCAGCTTGTCCTTGAGCGTGCCGACGACGGGGATGGTCGCGCCTTCGCGCACGAGCACCGGCTCGGTGCCGCAGCCGGTCGCCATCGCGCGCCGCGCCGCGTCGAGGTAGGACGAATCGGTGCTGACCATCACCGGCGTGGCCCGGCCCCACTCGGTGATCTCCCAGCGACAGCCGATCGGCGTCCGATCCTCCAGCCACCGGCCGAACGACTCGGCGATCGCGTCGGGCTGCTGGTCGGGCGCCAGGCGGAAGCTCACCTTCGCCCCGACGAATGACGGGATGACCGTCTTGGCCCCGGCCGACATGTACCCGCCGTACAGCCCGTTCACATCGCAGCTCGGCCGCGACCAGCGGCGCTGCAGCGTGTCGAACCCGGCCTCGCCGAACGGCTGGCCCGCACCGACCGAGTCGGCCCAGGCCTGCGCGTCGAAGCTCAGCTCCGCCCACTGCGCCAGTTCCTCGCTGCCGGGGCCGGCCACGTCGTCGTAGAAGCCGGGAATGGTGACGTGATGCTCGGCGTCGAACAGTTGGCCCAGCACCTTGGCCAGCTCGTTGGCGGGGTTGGCGATCGTCCCGCCGTACACGCCCGAGTGCAGGTCACGCGAAGGCCCGTGCAGCTTCACGTCGAAGTACAGCAGCCCGCGCAGCGCGTAGGTGATCGCCGGCTGGCCGTCGTCCCACATGCTCGTGTCGCTGACCACCGCGATGTCCGCGGCCAGGTCGCCGCGATGTTCGTCGATGAACGGCTCGAGGTTGCGGCTGCCGCTCTCTTCCTCGCCTTCGATCAGAACGGTGATGTCGATCGGCAGCGCGCCGGCTGTTTCGCGCCAGGCGCGCAGGGCCTCGATGAAGCACATGACCTGGCCCTTGTCGTCCGACGCGCCGCGGGCGTAGATCGCCGGCTGGCCGGCTGGCGTGGCGCGCACCGTCGGCTCGAACGGCGGGGTGGTCCACAGGCCCACCGGGTCCGCCGGCTGCACGTCGTAATGCCCGTAGAACAACACGCGCGGCGCCCCGGCCGGAGCGTGCTTCGTCTTGGCCAGCACGATCGGGTTGCCCGGCGTGTCGATCACCTCCACGCTCAGCCCGCAGGCCCGCAGTTGCTCGGCCGTCCACTGCGCCGCGTGCTGCGTCTGCGCGTCGAACGCGCTGTCCGTGCCGACCGATTCGATCTTCAGGTATTCACACAACCGCGCGATGCGCTGGTCGCGGTTGGCGTCGAGGTGTTGGAGGGCTTGGTCACTCATGGGCCGCATCGTACCCGCGGTTGTGGAGCGTGGCGACGGCGTCGGCCGATAACAGACGCATGCCGACGAGGGGCCAGCTATTGCTTTGGACGGTGGTCGCCACGCTGGGGCTGGCGGCGCTGATGACCCAGTCGGCGGCGCTGGGCGTCGGCGGTGAATCGTTCGGCGTGCTGGACCTGCTGACCGGGCGGCCGGTGATCTACGCGGCGCTGGCGATCGCGGCGATGCTCATCGCGGCCCGGCTGGACCTGCGCGGCATCTATCAGACGCGGAGCATCTGCAACCCCGTGCCGTGGCTGGTGCCCCTGGCGATCGGCCTGTGCGTGGTGGTGCTGGTGCCGGGGCTGGGGGCGGAGATCAATGCCTCGCGGCGGTGGCTGTTTCTGGGGCCGCGGTCGTGGGGGCTGACGTTTCAGCCCAGCGAACTGGCCAAGTGGATCACCGTGATCGCGCTGGCCTGGTGGGCGGCGCGGCGGGCGGGGGCGATGCACCGCTTCGCCCACGGCCTGATGCCGGCCCTGGCGGTGCTGGGGGTCATCACCGGCCTGATTATCATCGAAGACCTGGGCACGGCGGTGCTCATCGGCGGCGTGGGCGGGGCGCTGCTGCTGGCCGGCGGGGCGCGGCTGTGGCAACTGGCGTCGCTGGCGCCGATCGGCCTGGCCGGTGTGGCGTACATGATCGCCGGCTCCGAGTACCGGATGCAGCGGCTGGCCACGTTCGTCAACCCCTTCGCCGACGCCCAGGGCGCCGGCTACCAGCCGATCCAGATGATGGCCGCGATCGCCGATGGCGGGCGCGGCCTGGGCAACGGCATCGTCAAGCAGGGCTACCTCCCGGCCGACACGACCGACGGCGTGTTCGCCGTGATCGTCGAAGAGCTGGGCATGGGCGGCGCGGTGCTGGTCGTCGGGCTGCTGCTGGTGATGTTGTGGACGATGTTCGGCGTGGCGCGCGATTGCCGCTTCGCCTTCGGCCGGCTGCTGGCGCTGGGCGTGATGCTCATGGTCGGCGTCCAGGCGGTGATGAACATCGCGGTGGTCACCGTGGTCGTGCCCACCAAGGGCATCGCCCTGCCGCTGCTCAGCGCCGGGGGCACGGGCTGGGTGATGACCGCCGCGGCGATCGGCCTGGTGATCGCGGTGGATCGGCTCAACCAGATCGACGCGGCCGTCGAGCGACGCGCCGACCGGCCGCACCACGAGCCGGTGGCCCCGCCGGTGGTTTCCATCAGCGCATCGGGTTACCCCACGGGATAGACGATGGCGCAGACGCAAGCCATCCTGTTTGCCGGCGGGGGCACGGGCGGGCACATCTTCCCTTCGCTGGCGGTGGTCGAGCAGTTGGCCGAGCAGGCCGGCGACGCGATGCCGGACGTCCACTTCGCCTGCTCGCAGCGCCCGCTGGACGCGGACCTGCTGCGCGAGCACGGCCAATCGTTCACACCCCTGCCGGTCGTCGGGCTGCCCGGGGCGCGAGCGTGGGAGCTGCCGGGCTTCGGCTGGCGGTTGTGGCAGAGCGTGGGCATCGTGCATCGGCTGATCGCCGAGCGCCGGATCGACACGGTCGTCGCGATGGGCGGTTACGTCAGCGGCCCGGTGGTGATCGCGGCCCAGCGGGCGGGCGTGCGGCGGATGCTGGTGAACCTCGACGCGGTGGCGGGCAAAGCCAATCGTCGCCTGGCCTCACGATGCGACCTGGTGTGTACGGTGCATGACACGCCGGGCCTGGGCCGGCACGTGCGGCGGATCGGTTTTCCCTTGCGCAAGGCCGCGCTGGCCGATGAGCCGCCGGCCGAGGCACGCAAAGCCCTACAGCTTGAGCCCGACCGGCCGACGCTGCTGGTCACCGGCGCCAGCCAGGGCGCCCAATCGCTGAACCGCGCGATGATCGAGCTGGCCCGGCGGGGCAAGCTCGCGGCGTGGCAGGTGCTGCACCTGGCGGGCAAGGGCAACACGGCGGCGGCGGCCGAGGCATATGAAGCGGCGGGCGTGGCCGGGCGGGTGCTGCCATCGGTGCAGCAGATGGGCCGGGCCTGGGCCGCGGCGGACCTGGCGATCAGCCGCGCCGGTGCCGGCAGCGCCGCGGAAGTCCGCGCCAACGCCGTGCCGACCATTTTCCTGCCGTATCCCTACCACAAGGACGAGCATCAGAAACGCAACGTCGTGCCCCTGCACGACGCGGGCGCGGCGGTGGTGCTGCACGATGAAATCGACCCGACGACCAACGCCGATCAACTGGGCCTGCTGCTGGACGATTTCGCGACAAACCCCGGACGCCTGACGGAGATGCGCCAACGCTTCGCGGCCCTTTTCGCGCCGAACGGCGCGGCGGAACTGGCCGCCATCCTGCTGCACGGCTGATCGCTTCAAGCGGCCGGTCGCGATGGCATCGGACGCAAACGGCCTTATAATGATTCATCCACCGACGCCGCCGCGGAAACGCCCTGAATGACTTCACCCGCCACGACAACCGACTCGGCCTCGCCGCAGGCATTGACCGCGCCGGCCGAGCGGGTCGACGCCTATCTCGCCCGGTTTCTCGACAGCCGCGCCATGCCGACCAACCTGCGGGACGCGGTGAAGTACGCGGCTCTGGGGCCGGGCAAGCGGATGCGGCCGCTGCTGGTCGTCCACGCCTGCTGCGCCGTGGGCGGCAGCGAGGCCCGGGCCATGCCCGCCGCCGCGGCGATCGAGCTGATCCACGCCTTTTCCCTGGTTCACGACGACCTGCCGGCGATGGACGACGACGACCTGCGCCGCGGCCGGCCCACGCTGCACCGGCATACCGATGAGGCCATGGCCATCCTCGCCGGCGACGCGATGATGACGCTGGCCTACGACCTGATCCTCACGCAGGTGCATCCCGTGTCGCTGGCCGGGCAGATCGCCGCGGAGCTGACCGCGGGCACCAACGACATGATCGCCGGGCAGGTGTACGACACCCTGCCGGACTTCGACGCCGACCTCGAACCGCTGGCGCGCCTGCAGACGATTCACCGGCACAAGACCGGCGCCCTGATCCGCGCCGCGGTCCGCATGGGCGCCCGGTGCGGCGAGGCGAGCGATGCGCATCTGGCCTCGCTCAGCCGCTACGGCGAGGCGATCGGCCTGATGTTCCAGATCGTCGACGATGTGCTCGACGTCACCCAGACCACCGAGCACCTGGGCAAGACCGCGGGCAAGGATGTCGATCAGAACAAGCTGACCTATCCCGCGGTGCTGGGCCTGGACGCCAGCCGCCGCGAGATCGACCGCCTGGCCGACGACGCGACGCAAGCCCTGGCCGATCTCGGCGACGCCGCGACGCCGCTGCACGAGATCTGCGCTTACCTGGCCGTGAGAACCAAGTGATGACCCCCGCCGCCGAACACCCCGACCGACCGCGCAACGGCAAGGGCAAGGCCGCCCGCTGCGCCCGCCGGGCCAGCGGCACATGACCGACCGACCAAGCACCAAGAGAGGCAAGAACACCCCCATGACCCAGGCCCTTCTTCAATCGATCCCGTCCCCGGCCGACCTCAAGCGGCTCGACATCGCCCAACTGCCGGAACTGGCCGCGGACATCCGACACGCCATCTGCGATCAGGTCTCCCGCACCGGCGGGCACTTCGCGCCCAACCTCGGCGTGGTCGAGCTGACCATCGCCCTGCATTACGTGTTCGACTTCAGCTACGACCGGCTGCTGTTCGACGTCGGCCACCAGTGCTATCCGCACAAGCTGCTGACCGGCCGGTTGCCGATGCTCAGCAAGCTGCGCACGCGCGAGGGCATGGCCGGCTTCCCCGAGCCGCGCGAGAGCGATTTCGACCTGTTCAGCGTCGGCCACGCCGGCACCGCCATCGCCACCGCCGTGGGCATGGCCCGCGGCGACCAGATCAACGGCCAAGCCGACCGCAAGACCGTCGCGCTGGTCGGCGATTCGTCGATCGTCAACGGCACCGCGCTCGAAGGCCTCAACAACGCCGGCACGCTCAAGCGGCAGTTCCTGGTCGTGCTCAATGACAACGGCATGTCGATCGGCCGACCCCAGGGCGCGCTGGCCGGCTACTTCGACCGCGTGCGCGTCTCCAAGACCTATAAGAACGTCAAGGGCCGAGCGCATGAGATGCTGCAGCACGTGCCCGGCGGGAACCTGCTCGAAGAGGCCTATCACCGCCTGGGCGAGATGACCAAGGCCGCGATCGAACACGACCACATGTTCGAGCACTTCGGCCTGGCGTGCATCGGCCCGATCGACGGGCACGACATGGAAGCGATGATCGAGATGCTCACCGAGCTCAAGCAGATCGATCAGCCCATGCTCCTGCACTGCAAGACCACCAAGGGCAAGGGGTACGATTTTTCTGAGGGCGATGCGACGACGTTCCACTCGCCCAAGCCGTTCGTCATCAACGGCTGCCGCGCCGAGCTCAAGAGCAGCGGCCGGGCGTTCACCGCGGCCTACGCCGATGCGCTGATCGAGCTGATGAGCGAGGATCCGAAGATCACCTGCGTCACCGCGGGCATGCCCGATGGGACGGGGCTGAACAAGGTGATCCCGCGGTTTCCCGATCGGGCGTTCGACGTGGGCATCGCCGAGAGCCACGCGGTGGACATGATGGCGGGCATGGCCAAGACGGGCCTGCGGCCGTTCGCCACGATCTACTCGACGTTCCTGCAGCGCGGGTTCGACCAGTGCTTCCAGGAGGTGGCGTTGCAGGGCCTGCCGGTGCGGTTCTGCATGGACCGCGCGGGCCTGGTCGGCGGCGACGGCGCGGTACACCACGGGTTTCTCGACGTCGCGTTTCTCCGCTCGCTGCCGGGCTTCGTGCTCATGGCCGCGATGGACGAGCCGACGCTCAAGGCGGCCCTTGGGTTCATGCGGACCCACGACGACGGGCCCAGCGCGTTGCGCTACCCGCGCGACAGCGTGCCGACCCCACCGGCCGACGAGCACCCCGAGCCGTTCGCCCTGGGCAAGGCCGCGCTGCTGGCCGAGGGCAGCGACCTGGCGATCCTCGCCTACGGCTTCCCGGCCAACCACGCGCTGGCCGCCCGCGATGAGCTTGCCAGGCAAGGCCGGTCCATCGCGGTGTACGACGCACGCTTCGCCAAGCCGGTGGACGCCGAGCTGATCGAGAAGCTGATCCGCGCCGGCGTGCCGATTCTGACGGTGGAAGACCACGCGACGATCGGCGGGTTCGGCACGGCCGTGCTCGAAGCCGCCGCCCAAGCCGGACTGGACACCCGCGGCATCCACCGCCTGGGCCTGCCCGACCGGTTCATCCACCAGGCCGGCCGCGGGGATCAGCTCAATGAAGCCGGCATCGATCCGGCCGGCATCGCCCGTAAGGTCCGCCAGGTGCTGGGCGTCAAGCCGCAGGTGTACGTCGAAGCCGATGCGGCGCAGCACGTGGGCAAGTAGCGCCGACGAAAGATCGGGCCATGTGCGGACGCTACTTCCTGACATCGCCGACCGATCGGGTCGTTGAGCAGTTCGTCATCCGTGAGTTTTTCGAGGGCGAAGCCGGCCCGTCGCCGCGGCCGCGGTACAACATCGCGCCGTCGCAGCACATCCCCGTCGTACGCCGCTCGCGTGAGTCGGGCGACCGGAAGTTGGAGAGCATGCAGTGGGGCCTGGTGCCCGCGTGGGCGAAGGATCCGGACGGCGGCCCGCGGCCGATCAACGCCCGCGGCGAAGATGCGGCGGGCAAGCCCTACTTCCGCAACGCGATGAAGCAGCGCCGCTGCCTGATCCCCGCCGATGGGTTCTACGAGTGGAAGAAGAGCCCCGACAACCCCAAGGCCCGCAAACAGCCGTACGCCATCCGTATGGCCGATGAATCGCTGTTCGCCATGGCCGGGCTGTGGGAATGCTGGCAGGGCGGCGAGGGCGAGCGGCCGCGGATCACCTGCACGATCCTCACGACCCGGCCCAACGCTCTGATGAAGGGCATCCACGACCGCATGCCGGTGGTGGTGGACCACGCCGACTACGCCCGCTGGCTCGACGCGGACGCCAACGGCCCCGGCGATGTGGCCGACCTGCTCGAGCCGTTCCCCGCCGACCGCATGCGGGCCACCGCCGTGAGCCCGCGCGTCAACTCACCGAAGAACGATGACGAGGCATGCCTCGAACCGGCGGACGTTGGCCTGTTCGATTGAGCGACCGGCTCACTCGGTGAGCTGTTCTTCGGGCTTGGGCTTGCCGGAGCTGTGACAGCCGCCTTCGCCGCTGGCGCGGACGTGGGGCTGGTGCAGATTCTCGGTGCCCATGCAGGCGTAGGGGTCTTCGCCGCAGATCATGACGATGTCGCGATGGTCGGCCTTGGCGACCGGGCCTTCCAGGTCTTTGCCGTGCCGCCAGGGCAGCAGCGATTCAGCGCTCATGTAGTGGTTCACCAGGCAACGCCGATAGCCGACCGTGCGCTTGTTCGGCAGCGAGCGGTGCAGCAGGTAGCCGTTGAAGAACACGATCGCCCCGGCCGGCACCTCGACGGGCACCGCGTCGTCGTCGGTGTAGGGGAACTGATACGACTCGGCGGCGCAGTCGAATCGGCGGTCGTCGTGCTCGCGCTGAGGCCAGAGGATGCCGGGCTTGTGCGAGCCGGGGATGACCCAGAGGCAGCCGTTGTCGACCGTCGCGTCGTCCAGGGCGATCCACCCGCCGGCCAGCGATCGGTCGCGCGTGGGGATGTAGTCCTCGTCCTGGTGCCAGGCCTGCCCGGGTTTGCCCGCGGCCTTGATGAACAGCATCGACTGCATGCACTTGACGTTCGGGCCGATCACCTTGCTCAGCACGTCGACCATCGCGCGGTGGGCGAGGTAGCGGCGCATCACGTCGCTGCACTTGTGCGGGAAGTGGATGCACAGGTACTGGCGCATGACCTGTTCGTCGGACTGGCCCTCGTGCGGGCCGACCCAGCCGCCGTACCGGCCACGGTCGCCGCGACAGATCGCCACGGCGTCGACACGAAGCTCATCGACCTCGTCGGCGGTCAGCGCGTTTTCGACGACGAGGAATCCCTGCTCGCCAAAGAATTCCACCTGCTCGGGCCCGATGCCATCGTCGGCGGATCGGACGCGGCCGTGCTGCGAAATATCCAGCGTACTCATATCGGGTGCTCCCATTCGGCGTGCGGTTCAGGCCCGAGGCGACGGGCGAAGTCGATGGGAAAGCATAGCCCATACCGCGGCGCATGCCATGGATGGATGAAGCGAAAAGATATCTGAAATTGATGCCCGGCCGAACTGGCGCGACGCGCTCACGGCCCGCCGGCGATCGCCTGGAGCGAATGTTGCCACTGCGCGGCGGCGAGCAGCGCCATCGCGGTGGCGGGCAGGGGCTGGCGGTTGTCCCACATCGCCGCCCGAACCCCGCCGCGGGCCCGAGTGGGGTTGTGGACGTACCACATCGCCTCGTCGGTCATCGTCAACTGGTGCAGGAACGCCAGGCCCGTGGTGCCGTCGACAACCCAGCGGGCCCGCTGGTTGGCGCCGACGAACGACTCGATCGGCAGGGCCGCGCCCAGCGCGGTCAACATGCCCGCCGACTGCCAGGTCGGCTCGGGCACAAGCGGCGAATCGAGGCCGAAGCCGCCGACCGTGTCGCGTGGGGTGTAGTCGTCGGCGGCCGGGTCGATCGGCGCGGCGTGGGTGGGCGCGGGCACCTGCGATTTCCAGATCTCATCGCACGCCCGGCGCGCGATGAGCAGGCCCGGCGAGGCCTTGCCGCGTTCGAGCAGGTTCAGCTCCGCCAGCAGCGCCCAGGGCATGGCCGAGGCGGCCCGGGTCGCGTCGGTGTCGCGCCACAGGGCGACCAGGCCGCGCCGCGCCGCGTCGAGGTAGTCCGGCTCGCGCGTCTGGTCGTACATACGCACCAGAGCGTAGCAGATCAGCGCGGTGACGGGACGGGAGGCGTCGCCGGCCTGGGCGTGGGGGCGGACGCGGAAGCCACCCCCGCCCTTCTGCGCCGCGATCAGCGCCGCCGCACAGCGATCGCGCAGTTCCTTCTCATCGGCCATCCCCGGCGTTTCGAGCAGGCCGATCAGCAGTGTCGCCGCGTCCGCCGCGGCGGCCAACGCGGTGTTGGGCGGCGCCGCGCCCGGCTCAGTCGCGGCAAACCCCGCGTCCACCGCCGCGGCCCCAAGGGCCCGCCGCGCCGTGTCGGCGATGCGCTGCCGCCGCTGCTCGTCCACGTGCTCCAGCCGGGCGTAGCGAGACAGCGCGAAGCTCGCCAGCGCCGCGTCGGTCGCCCCGGCCAACGCCGGCTCGTTCCGGTCGGCCGTGGGGTGATATGTCCCGCGGAATCGGCCCTGCTCATCGACCCGGCCCAGCAGGTGGTCGGCCCAGCGATCGGCGAAGTTCTGCACCTGCCGCTGGCTCGCCGGTTGGCCCGCCGTGATCGTCTTCCCCCGGTAAAGCTCCGTCAGCGGCGCGCCCGCCCGCGGCCGCACCAGGTGCACACACGCGAAGCGGTACAACGGCGGCCCGTCGGCCTGGCCGACCTTCAGCACCTGCTCGGGGGGGTACTTCAGGTCGGCCAACAGCCGCGCGAGTTGGCCGCGCAACGAGACGTTGCCGGCGATCGCCGTACCCGCAAACAGCCACGCCCACTTTTCGTCGCGCGCCATCGCCAGCCCGTGCAGGTCGATCACAAAGGCATCGGGAAGGTCGGAGGCGCTTTGGACCTGGATGCGCGTCGGCGGCCCGGCGAACTGAAGGTCGAGCACCAGCAGCGGCGCGAGTTGGGCCAGGTCGGTCGGCATGCGTCGGCCGCCCGGCTCCGATGCGATCTGCACCGCCGTCTTCCGGGCTTCATCCAGCGCACCACCGATCGCCTTGACCAGCAACGGGCCGATGTCGGTCGGCTTATCCGCGGCTCGCGCCGCGAGAGGGGCTTCGACGGCCTCGGTGCGCTGACCGAGCGTCACGCCGTCAAAGCGAAGCGTCGCGTGGACCGCGACCACATCGTCGGCCGGCATGGCGAGAGTCGACTCGGGCACCGCGCCGCGGCTCACCCACCGCTCGGCCAGCGCGTACGCCTCGCCGGCCAGCCCGTCGCGGATCGGCTCGGCCGACGCTGTGGGCGTGGTCAACATCGCGATGACCAAAGCCCACATCACGATCCGCGTCGTGTTGATCTCAGGCAACATCTTCGTACAGGCCCACCGGGCCGCGCTGCAACCGTGCCGGGTGCGTAAGCATTGCTGATGCATGGCTTTAGCGTATCACATGCCGGCCCGGCCCGCACATGGCACGCCCGTTGAACCGTTTCCCGGTGAAAGCGAGGCCGCCATGTTCGCCATCCATGCCGATCCCGAGACACGCCTTCACCGCCGCATCGCGATTCTCACGCTGCTGATGTTCGCGGCAATGTGCTAAGCGACCGCCCGATGCAAACGAGCTGCCGACGCCCCTTCGGGGCCGAGGTAGAGAATGATGGCCGCCCGGAAGCCAGCGATGGCGCCGGGCGGTTTTCTTGGTCAGCGAATCGGTGGGTCCGACAATCCGTTCAGGATTGTCGATCGCGCGCGACCGATTCGCTTTGCCGCGGGCGCTGTGGATGCTCGGGCCGGGCTTGGCCCAGACTGATGCGGCCGCGGCCGGCCTGCTTGGCGCGGTACAGCGCCGCGTCGGCCAGCGCCACGAGCTGGTCGGCCGACGCCGGGCGATGCACCGAGACGCACGCCAGGCCCAGCGACATGTCCGTGTCCAGCCCCTGGGGCAACATCGCCTGCGTGGCCTGGCGAAACTCCGCCTGGATGCGCTGGGCGACGCCCACCGCGGTCTCCGGGTCGGTCCGCGGCAGGATCAGCACAAACTCATCCCCCCCATATCGGCCGGCCACGTCCGACCGCCGGCAGTTGGCCGTGAGCACGCGGCCGGCGGTCTTCAACAGCTTGTCGCCCATCTGGTGGCCCAGCGTGTCGTTGATCGGCTTGAAACAGTCCAGGTCGATCATCACGCACGTCAGGTCGCTGCCGTAGCGATGGGCCTCGGCGAAGGTGCGCTCCAGCGCCTGTCCGATCGTGCGCCGATTGGCAAGGCCGGTCAGCGGATCGGTCGACGCCAGCGTCTCGAGCTTGGCCACGGCCTGCTCGAGCTGCTCGTTCTTGTCCTTGACCTGAGCCAGCGTGCGTTCCAGCTCCTGCTGGAGGCGCAGGTTGTCCTGCTTGGTCCGCCAGACTTCCAGGTTCTTCTCGATGACCAGGGGGATGGTGAACAGGTAATCGCCGGCCTTGACGATGTAGTCGTACGCGCCGCGGCGGATGGCCTGCATCGCCACGTCCAGGCCCGACTCGCTGGTGACCATGACCACCGGCAGATCCTCGCGCCGGCTGAGCATCTCGGGCAACAGTTCCAGCCCCGACCCATCGGGCAGGTTCACGTCGCACAGGGCCAGATCAAACTCGGCCAGATCGAGCGACAGGGCGTCGGCGATGTGATCGACCCACATGGAACATTCACCGCCGAAGTGATCGCTGATCGTCTCGGTCAGCAAGACCGCGGCGTCGGGGTCGTCTTCGATAATCAGCACGCGCGGCGCGCGCTCGGGGGCCATCACGACGGACCATCTCCAGCGGGCAAACAAGGGTTCATGGGAGATATCGGGCTAATCGAGGGGCGGGTTGAGGGCCGCGAGGTGAGATTGTGTGACCGCTCAAACGCCGGCGACGGTTGCGGGTTCGGGCTTGGTGCAGGCGGCGCCGAGGGTGAAGTAGAACGTCGCGCCCCGGCCGGGCACCGAGTCGATCCAGATGCGCCCGCCGCAGGTTTCGATGATGGTTTTCACGCTCGCCAGGCCCACGCCGCGCCCGCCGATGTCCGGGTCGCCCGAGTACCGCGCCCGCTGGAAGACCTGGAACACACGCTCGTGATCCTTGTCGGCGATGCCCCGGCCGGTGTCGCGCACGTAGAACACCACGTCGTCGTCGTGTACCTCGTGGCCGACCTCGATGCGCTTGGTCGCCGCGTCGGCCGGCATGTATTTCACCGCGTTGTCCAGCAGGTTCTGGAAGACCTGGCGCATGCGGTTGCGGTCGGCGTGCAACGGGGGCATGCCCGCGGCGATGTGAATCTCGATGCCCCGGGTCTCGGTGTCGTAGCTCAGGCCTTCGGCGATCGAGCGCACCAGGTCATCCAGATCGATCGGCTGCTGTTTGCCCGGCTGCGTGCGGATGCGCGACAGCTCCAGCAGGTCGGCCAGCAGCTCCGACTCGGTCCGCGCGTTGGCGGCGATCCGCTCCAGCTTCGCCAGCGCCTCGTCGGTCAGCTCATCGCGGTATTTCATCAGCAGCAGCTTGGTCATGCCCGCGATGTTGCGCACCGGGGCGTTGAGGTCGTGGGTGACGGCCCGGATGAACTCATCCTTGTCGCGCATCTGCAGCTTGAGCAGCTCGTTGGCCTGGCGGAGCTGGTCGGTCCGCTGGGTGACCTGCTGTTCGAGGTCGCGGTTGGCGGCGATCAGATCGGCCCGGGCACGCCAGAGGTTGTCGGCCATCTCGTTGAAGCCCGTGGCGAGCTGGCCGATCTCGTCGCGCTGGCGGATCTGAATCGGCTCGGGGCTGCGGCCCTCGGTGAGGTTGCGCGTCTGCACGAGCATGCGACGCAGCGGCCGCGTCCACGAGCGCGCCACGGCGATGACCGGCGGCAGGCACAGCAGACTGATCACGCCCACGACCGCGATGACCGCCGCCTGGAAGTTGCTCATCATCCGCTGGGCCGCGGGGTCGCTCATCGCCAGGACGAGCCGGCCTTCGAGCGTGGCCGGCGCCTGCGTGAGCGGGCGGTGCCAGATCGGCTCGGTCGCCACCAGCAAGTCCACCCCGCCGCGGTAGGGCAGGGCGGCGGTCTTGTTGAATTGCAGCGCCGCGCGGCGGTCGGCAGCGGGCATGCGGTCGGCGTAGGTGCTCCAGGCCTGAGTGTCGGCGATGCGACGGGCCACCACGTTGCCGCGCTCGTCGCTGACGGTCACGAACGCGATGCGCGGGTCCAGCGACATGTGATCGATCGTCTGGGCCAGGCGCTGCTGCCGCGTGAGATCGGCACGGGAGCCGACGCTGCGTGCCATCGTCTCGGCCAGCAGCCGCGCGTCCCGCCGCAACGCCTCGCTCAAGCTCTGATGCGCCAGCCACGCCGTGATCAGCCCGCAAAGCCCGGTCGACACCGCCACCAGCAAGATCGCGCAGACGATCGCCTTGGTCTGCAGCGACATGTACGGCTGGGCGTGGCGCTTGCCGCCGACTTGTCGGGAGGATCGATGGAGCACGAGCGCAGCGTCTCCGCGGGAGGGCCTGTCGCAAAGCATCGGCGGTTTAAGGGGGCGATTTGAGCCGCGGCCCGGCCCTTGGCCGCACTTTCACGCCGACGCCGGCGAAGGTATGCTCATCCGCATGATCGCCCGCCTCCCCCTGGTTTGCCTGTTCGTCGCGCTCGGCCTGCCCGGGCCGGTCGGCTGCGCGTCGCGGGCGGTGAGCATCGACAACCCCGTTCGCATCACCGCCGGGGAGTACAACCGGATGTTCGAAGCATCGGTCGATGTGTTGCGAAACGAGCTGTTCAGCGTCGAGCGGCAGGATCGGCGGTTCGGCGTCATCACCACCCGCCCGCTGTGGGCCGGCAGCGCCCTGGAGCCGTGGCGGACGGACAACACCACCGCCTATCAGTACACCGACGCCACGCTGAACTACCACCGCCGCACCGTGAGGGTCAACCTCACCCCGCGCGACGCCGACGCCACGCTCGACGCCGCCACGCCCGCGGACCCGGCCGACGACTACATGCTGGAAGTCATCGTGCAGCTCGATCGCCGCCAGCACCCGCCGCGCGAGCTGAACACCGCGGCGGTGTCTTCGGTGGCCTACTTCGGCCGGTCCGGCGGGACGCGGCGCATCGGCACCGAGGCCGGGGCCGAGGAGAGTTTCTGGCGGACGGTCGGGCGCGATGAGTATCTCGAGCAACGCCTGGTCAACCGCATCCTCGCCCGCGCCAGCGTCATCGCCGAACGCCACAGCACCGAAGACGCCCAGCCGGAGCCCGAAGTCATCCCCGAAATCCAATAGCAACAGGTTCGGACCGGATCGACCCGATGGCTCGATCGGCTTGGATGAGTCTTCTGAAAATCCTGCTGATCCTGTAAATCCTGCCGACTATTCCCCACCAAGAGTTGCCCATGTCCCAGACGCAGATCAAAACCCTTCGCATCGGCCATTCGCCCGACCCGGACGATGCGTTCATGTGGTACCCGCTGGCCGACCTCGATGGCACGGGCCCGAAGGTCGATTGCGGGCCGTACCGGTTCGAGCACGTCCTGCAGGACATCGAAACACTCAACCAGCGCTCCAGCCGGGGCGAGTTGGAGATCACCGCGCTGTCGATCCACCAGTTCGCCCACGTCGCGGACAAGTATGCGCTGACCAGTTGCGGCTCGTCGATGGGCGACGGCTACGGGCCGATGATCGTCAGCCGCGAGCCGCTTTCGATCGACGACCTGCCGGGCGTGCGTCTGGCGGTGCCGGGCGAACGGACCACGGCGTTTCTTACCAGCTCGCTGCTGTATCGATCGATCGGCAAGACGCTGGACCACTACGCGGTGGTGATGTTCGACCAGATCATCCCGAAGGTCGCCGCGGGCGAGTTCGACGCGGGCCTGATCATCCACGAGGGCCAGCTCACCTACGCCGACGCGGGGCTGAAGAAGGTGATCGATCTGGGCGAATGGTGGCAGGACACCCGCGGCCTGCCGCTGCCGCTGGGCGGCAACGCGATCCGGCGCGACCTGTCGGCGGAGTTCGGGCCGATCTGCCGCATCCTCTATGAATCGATCCGCTACGCCCTGGATCATCGTGAACAGGCGGTGCAATACGCGCTCAACTACGCGCGGGACATGGGCGTGGAGCTGGCCGACCGGTTCGTGGGGATGTACGTCAACGACTGGACGCTGGACTACGGCGAAGTCGGGCGCCGGGCCGTGGAACAACTGCTGAGCGAAGGGGCCGACGCGGGCCTGCTGCCGGCGGTGGGTGAGATGGACTTCGTCCGGCCGGGTTAGCGCAGGTTGCAGCGTTGCGTCGCGTCTGTCGGGTGCCACACCTTGTCCGCCTGAGCGGCAAGGTGTGAGCGGGTGCGGACGCCATCACACCTTGCCCTTCGGGACAAGGTGTGGCACCCATTACGGGTCGCCGAAAGATGCTCTA
>CAZUHK010000030.1:0-20251 GCA_964620345.1 uncultured Planctomycetaceae bacterium | reverse complement strand
TTGCCGCGCGAGCCGAACACCGCGCTGGTCGACGACGATGGCACGGTGCTGGCGGCGCTGATGGACGTCGAGCATGCGCTGGCCTTCCTCGACGGCGGCTGCGAGCTGCCCGATGACATCGACGTCGAGCCCACCGACGCGCCGATGCTGCTCAGCCGGCCTTGGCAGATCATCGAGCATCTGCCGGCATTGATTGCCGACGATCTGCCGCGCCTCACCGGCCCGGCGGTTTGGCTGCCCGACGTGGCGCGGCATCAGGTCGTCACCGGCGGGCAGGGCGTGCGTCTCGGCCGGGGCGCTTCGATCGGCCCGATGGTCGCGATCGACGCCACCGACGGGCCGGTCGTCATCGACGAACACGCGCAAGTCGGCGCGATGGCCACGCTCACCGGCCCGTGCTACATCGGGCCGCACGCCGCGATCATGCCGCATGCGGATATTCGCCCGAACACCAGCATCGGCCCGTGGTGTAAGGTCGGCGGCGAGATCAACAGTTGCATCTTTCAGGCCTACTCGAACAAGTCGCACGCCGGTTTCCTCGGCCACAGCTATGTTGGCGAGTGGGTCAATCTCGGTGCCGGCACGACGACGAGCAACCTCAAGAACACCTACGGCGAAGTGGGCGTGCGGCTGACGCCCAACGAGCCGGCCGAGCCGACGGGCCTGCGGTTGCTCGGTTCGATCTTCGGCGACCACGTTCGCACCGCGATCGGCACGCGGCTGCTGACCGGCAGTTGCGTGCACACCGCGGCGATGATCGCGCTGTCGGGCCACGCGCCCCGGTGCGTCGAGCCGTTCGCGTTCCTCACCGACGCCACCGACGAACGCTACGTGCTGGAGAAGTTCGTGCTCGTGGCCGATCGGATGATGCAGCGCCGGGGCCTGCGCGTCACCGGCGAGCTGACGCAGCAGTTCGCCCGGCTGTACATGGCTCGGTGACCGGCCGCGAGGGCGGGGTCAGTCGAACTCGATCAGCACCTTGATGTTGTCCGACCGGCGCGCGGCCTTGAGCGCCGCGACGCCGTCCTCGATGCGCATGCGCCGGGTGATCAAGCTCAGCACGTCGACCTTGTCCTCGGTCAGCATCGCCAGCGCTTCGTCGAACGGCCCGCAGCGGCTGCCCACGAGGTTGATCTCGTCGATCACCAGCGGCGAGAGGTCGACGCCGGCCTGCTCGGCCACGGTGGTCTTGAGCACGATCGTGCCGCGCGGGCGCACCAGTTGCATCGCCAGCACCAGCCCCGAAGCCGAAGCGGTGCAGTCGACCACGATGTCCTGGTCTTTCCGCGGCGTCAGATCATCGAGCAGGCGATGCTTGATGCCCCACTTGGTGCATCTGTCGAGCTTGTCGGCGTGCTTGCCGACCACGCGGACCGACGCATTGAGCCGGCTGAGCACCTGAGCGACCAGCAGGCCCAGCCGACCGTCGCCCAGCACGGTGACGTACGGCTTTCCCTCGATGTGCAGTTGTCGGTTGATCTCGCACGCCGCGGCCAGCGGCTCGGTGAACACCGCGTGGTCGTCGTCGACCGCATCAGGCACCGCCAGCAGATTTCGCACCGGCAACGTGAAGCGATCGGCAAAGCAACCGTCGCGCGCGGCGATGCCCAGCACGGTGCGGTCGCGGCAGTGGTTGGCCAGGCCGCTGCGGCACATGTCGCACTTGCCGCACACGCAGTTGATCGTGCCGACCACGCGCCGGCCGACCCATCGGGCGGCGCGTTCGTCCGACTCATCAGCGACGGCTTCGACGACGCCGACGAACTCGTGGCCGAGCACGCCGGTGTAATCCATGTAACCCCGACAGATTTCCAGGTCGGTCGAGCAGACACCGGCCAGCAGCGGGCGGATCAGCGCCTCGCCGGGCGGCGGCGGCGCCGGTGCATCGTGGTTCGGCTCGAAGCGCGGTTGTTCGCCGTCAAATCGCAGGGCACGCACGGGCGTCCTTTCCGGGTGGTGCGGTGGCGGGGCGGCTGACGCGGACGTTCGGTCAGCCCGAGGCGCCGAGGTTGCCTTCGAAGATGACCGGCTCGGGCTGGGCAGCGGGCTTGGTCTGGGCGGCGTCGGGCTGGGTGTCGGAACTGGTCTGCGGCTGCGGCTCGGGGCTGTCTCCTTCGGTGCGCGGCTCGGCCGGCGCCGGCGGTTGATCGTCCGACCAGAACTTCACCTTGTCCCACCAGCTCGGCGGTTTCTGGTAGATCGGATAGTGATACGTCTGCCGGCCGGTGAAGATCTGCTGATTCGCCTCGGCCCAGGCCCACCATTTCTCGCCGCGGTCGCCGAAGTCTTCACCGGTGAGTGTCTGCAGCGACTTCACCGCCTCACGCGATACGCCGTAGTTGGAGTCTTCGATCGCGCCGACCAGCGCATCGAACACGCGACGCTTGGGGTACTGGCCCAACGCGTTGGCCGCGGCCATGCGAACGTCCTTGTCCTTGTCCTTGGTCATCGCGGTGATCAGCGGGTCGATCGCCTGCTCGCGGTGGAGCTTCTGCAATGCTTTGGCCGCCTCCCAACGAACGATCTTGCTGTCGTCGGTGTTGAGGTATCGCAGGATTTCCGGCACGTCCTCGACGGTGCCGTGCCGGCCGAGGGCCGAGATCGATGCGGCGCGGACCGTCGGGTCCGGGTCGTCGATCAGCAGTCGGTAGGTCTTGAGGTAGGGGGCCTCGCCGCCCCACTTTGCGTTGGCCAGCAGCGCGACCGATTCACGCCGGCGATCGGGGTCGTAAACGTTGAACGCATCGCGCGCCGCCTCCGAGGGCGAGGGCGGCGAAAGTTTCTCGAACTGATCGGCCAGAAAATTGCTCGGACTCTGCCCGCGGCCACACGCCACCAGCGTCAACGCCAGCGCCGCCAGGCCGACCATCGTGATGCATCTGCTCCGTGGGTTCATCGTCGTCGCTCCGGTGCGTGGCGAGGTCCATCCTTGAAGGCCAGTATTGTAATCGGCGGTTCACCGTTTAGCACACGACTTGGACCGGCGGCGGGGCGGGCGTATCCTGAATCGCATGTGCCCGACCGCCTTTCTCAACGGCCGCTACCTGCCCGAAGACCAGGCCCTGGTCCCGGCCAACGATCGCGGCTTCGTCTTCGCCGACGGGGTGTACGAGGTCGTCCGCTACTACGCCGGCCGGCCGCTTGGCATGGCTGCCCACCTTGATCGGCTCGCCTTTTCGATGAAGGCGCTGCGCATCGAGTGGCCCGCGGATGCCACGCCGCTCGACCGGGTCAGCGACGAGCTGATCCGCCGCAACGAGCTGCCCGACGCCTACGTCTACTGGCAGGTCACGCGCGGCGCGGCCGTGCGCGACCATCGCTTCCCCGACCCGCCGGTCCGCCCGACGATCTACGCGACCGTCAAGCCCCAGCCGCCGCTGGACCGCGCCGTCCCGCCCAAACCGATGAGCGCGATTACGCACCCGGAAATCCGCTGGACCCGCTGCGGCATCAAGTCGATCGCGCTGCTGCCCAACGTGCTCGCCCGCCAGGCGGCGCACGAGGCCGGCTGCGATGAGGCGGTCTTCGTCCGCGACGACGGCACGGTCACCGAGGGCACGGCGCGGTCGATCTTTATCGTCGACCGCGGCGAGCTGTACAGCTACCCGCTTGACGGCACGGTGCTGGGCAGCATTACGCGCCAGATCGTGATCGATCTGGCGGCACAACAGGGCATCGCGGTCCACGAGCAGCCGTTTGACGTTGCACGCATGCGGGCCGCCGACGAGTTGATCGCGGTCGGCACGACCACGCAAGTCCGCCCGATCGTAACACTCGACGGCAAGTCGATCGCCGAAGGCAACGCCGGGCCGATTTGCTCGCGACTCGCCGGGGCATATCGAAATCACGTCGTCCGCCAGTGCGGCCTGGCGGACTGATCATTCGGCAGGCGGCTCCAGGCGGATATCCCGCTCGGCGATGCCGTGCTCGTCCAGGTACGTGCCCAGCATCGCGACATAACTGCTCTTGATCAGCGGGTGCTCGCCCAGGCCCAGCTTCAGCTGCGCGGCGACGACGGCTTTGTCGCCAGGGCCTTCGATCTCGACGAACGTGCCCAGGTACGGCAACCGGTCCAGCTCGATCACGCAGCCATCCAGCCGATACCGCGTGCGGCGCTTCTCGAAGCGAATCACCTCGCGATAGCCCAGCTCGGCAAACAGCGCGATGGTCGCGTCCACGTCGTCGACGGCGAACTCGATCTCGCGTCGGGCCTTGAGCTTGCCGGGCTTGCGTGGGCCTTTGTAGGTCACCGCGGTCCCGCGGCGGCCGTCGGCGTGATCGATCGTGCGGACCCGCAGGCCGCGGTCGGCCGTGTTGAGCCGACGCTCGGCTGAATCGAGAAAGATGTTGACCTCGCGCATACCGCCGACGTGTTCGGCGTCAAGCTCTTGCAGCCGGGCGACGACGACCGTCAGATCGTCCGCCCGAACCTTGGCTTCGATTTCGATCTTCACGACGAAGGACTCCGAAAACCGGTGAACATAACATAATCGACCTTATCGGACTTTTGATTCGGTGCCGGGTTGGGCTGAAGCGACGGCGCGGCTACAATCCGCTTTGGGCTGTCCTTCATTTTGAAATGCTCTGCTCGCCATGTCTGACGAACCCACCCAAGCCGCCGAGTCTCCGAACATCAAAGTTACCGCGCCATTGTGCGCCATCTTTCGTGGCTTCCTCAAGCGTCAGGGACTAAAGTTCACGACCGAGCGCGCGATGATCCTCGACGCGGTGCTCGCCCGCCAGTCTGTTTTCGAGGTCGACGAATTGCTCGACGAGATGCGCGACACCGGCCATCGGGTTTCCAAGGCCACGGTGTACCGCACGATCAAGCACCTTGTCGAAGCCGACATCATCGAGGAAGTCCTGCTCGACAGCCGCCAGGCCCATTATCGTCTGGCGTACGGCCGCGAGCACACCGATCATTTGATCGACGTCGATCGCGACGAAATTATCGAGATCCACAGCGACGAGCTCGCCGAGCTGCGCGACGCGATCTGCCGCGAGCACGGCCTCGAAGCGGTCGGTCACCGGCTGATCATCTACGCCACCCGCCCGAGCCGCGATGACGCCGAATCGGCGTCCGATTAAACCCCACCCAGCCGCGCCGGCCAGCCGATCTATTGGGGGTCGTGCGAGTCGAGTTCGTCTTCGTCCCATCTCAGCTCGCGCGATAATCGGTAGTGCCCGTCGAACCATCGGCCCAGATCGACCTGCTTGCAGCGCGGTGAGCAGAACGGGTAATGCCGATCGTCCGGCGTCGCGGGCTTCTCGCAGATCGGGCACGGCGTGGTTGGCGTCGCGATGGAGCCACGCCGCGTGATCCGCCGCTCTCTTTCGCCGGCGTGCTCGAAGTCGATTGTGATGCGGCCTGGGGGCAACTGCGATTCGATCCGGTCGGCCCATTCGATCAGCGTGATCGAGCTTTCGATGACCTCGTCGGCCCAGCCCATCTCGCGCACTTCGTCCAGGTCGCCGATGCGGTAGGCGTCGATGTGCACCACTGGCGGCTTGGTGTCGTACTCCTGCATGAGCACGAACGTCGGGCTGGACACGGCCCGCGGATCGCCGCCCAGGCCCGCGACCACGCCTCGGACGAACTGCGTCTTACCCGCGCCCAACTCGCCGACCAGCGCGACCACCACGCCGGGCTTGAGCGTCGCGGCGAAGCGCTGGCCCCACTCGACGGTGCGCGCCGGAAGGTCCGATATTCCAAAAGGGCGGTCGTCGATCATGCCGTTCCCTGGTGGTCCCAGCCGGTCACAATGCACGGTTCACGCCGGCCGTCGGGGTGCACGAGGGTCATTGTCGCCTTCGATTCGCCGGGGTCAACGATGCGGCCGATGCGTGTGATCGGCACACCTTCGATTCTCGGCAGCACGTCGCCGGTCGCGGTGAAGCACAGTTCGTAGTCCTCGCCATCGCTCAGCGCGTGGTCGAGCGTGACGCCCTCACGGCACGGCACGGCGGCGGCCTGGACATCCGCGGCCACGCCCGACGCGGCGCAGAGGCGCCGCAGGTCGGCCCCCAGACCGTCGGACAGATCGATCATGCTGTGAAGTTGGATGGCCGGGGCCGTCGCCAGCGCTCGGGCGATGGCGATCCGCGGCTCGGCGGTGAGGTGAGCCCCCCCGCCCTGCTTATCCCACGCCCCACCGAGGCGACCGGTTACGTACACGCCGTCGCCGATCTTCGCCCCGCCGCGCCGGACCGGTTGGACGCCCGCGGCCTCGGCGAACACCGTCACGCTGATCACCAGCGGGTGGTCCCACATGCTGATGTCGCCGCCGACGATCGGGCAGCCAAACGCCGCGGCATGCCGGCGAAGGTGGTCGATCAGTTCCTTCGCGCGGCTCTCGCCGAAGTCGCGCGGCAGGCACGCGCTGGCCACCGCGCCCACCGGCAGCGCCGCCATCGCCGCGACGTCCGACACATTTCGCGCGATCGCTTTGCGGGCGATCAGGTCGAGCGAAGTGTTCGCCGTGTTCACATGCACCCCGTCGGCCACCTGGTCGACGGTCACGAGCAACTCGCGGTCGCCGAAGCGGATCGCGCCCATGTCGTCGCCAGGCGGGATGGTGATCCGTTCGCTGAGCGTCGAGGCATTGGCGTAGATGTGTTGGAGCAGGTCGGATTCTCGCATCGAGGCGCCCCGCTACTTGGCCAGTTTGGCGATCACGCGCCAGACCCGGTGCGGCGAGAAGTGCAGGCCCGCCTGGGCGTTGAAGCGCTGCACGATTTCATCGAACGCCGGGGTGTAAGGCAACTGGTCCCGCAGCGACAACCGCCCCACCGCTCGCTCGACCAGTTGCGTCATCAGCCCGGCCTGCTCGTCGGTGATGAGCGGCGCGGCCTCCCACGCCTTGCCGACCTTGGGCAATCGGCCGGCCTTGCGGATGTTGTGCAGGCGGTGAAACAGCGCCGCACGATCGTCGTTGCCCACCGTTTGCGCGATCGCCTCGAACTGCTCGGTGTAGGGCAGGTCGTCGAGGGTACGCTTCTGTGTCGCGTACGCGGCGATGATGGCTTGGTCGGGGTCGGTCGTGTTCGTGTTATCTTCGGCGAACAGTGCGTCGGATGAGCGCGGCGGAGCCGCGGCGCTAAGTGAATCGCCTTCGTCGCCCAGGCGTTGCTTCCATTGCGTCAACTGCTGCTCGAATCCACTGACGCCCGCGTTGCCGAAGGTCTGGTAGCGCTTGACGACGTTCTCGGGGCCCAGCCACTCGAACACATCGTCGGCGACCGTCCCGGCGTGTTCGTGCCGGGCGGCGATGTCGTTCAACTCGTCAACCGACAACTGTTCGAGCTTGTAGCGGTCCGTCGCTTCGCAGTGGCGCACCGCGGCGCCGACGATCTGATGGGCCGTGCGGAACGGCACGCCGCGGGTCACCAGGTACTCCGCCAGCGAGGTCGCGTCGAGAAAGCCGCGGTCCAGGCCTTGCTTGATGCGCCGCTCATCGAACTTCGCCGAGCGCACGATGCGCGTGGCCATCTCCAGGCAATCCTTGACCGTGTCGTACGCGGCGAAGAGGTGGCGCTTGTCTTCCTGCAGGTCGCGGTTGTAGCCGATGGTGATGCCCTTGCACATCGTCAACAGCGCCATCAGGTGTCCGTACACCCCGCCGCAGCGCCCGCGGATGAGCTCGAGCATGTCGGGATTCTTCTTCTGCGGCATCATCGACGAGCCGGTCGTGTACGCGTCGCCGATGGTCAGAAAACCGAACTCCGCGGTCATGTAGATGATCCACTGCTCGGCCCAGCGGCTGAGCCACTGCGAAGTCATCGACAATGCATAGGTGAAATCGATGGCGACGTCACGTGAGGCCGTCGATTCAATGGCGCTGGACGAAACCCTTGGCTCATCCGATTCGTCTACGGCCAGCGCGCGGGCCGAGAAGTCCCGATCGAGGGGCAGCCCGCTGCCGGCGATCGCGCCGGAACCAAGCGGGTGATCGTCATCGAGCCGAATTAAATCGACCAATCGCTGCTTGCACCGATTCATCGCCGCTGCCCACGCCACCATCTCTCCGCCGACCACGATCGGTTGAGCTCGCTGCAGATGCGTATAGCTGGGTATCACAATGCCGCCTTGCCGCTCCGCCAGTTCCAGCAGCGCGGCGAGCAGCGCGTCGATCTGGTGTTCCACCGCCAAACACGCATCCCGGACCCAGAGCTTCAGGTCCAGCGCGACCTGATCGTTTCGGCTCCGGCCGGTGTGCAGCTTCTTGCCCGGCTCGCCGATCTTTTCGATCAACGCCGCCTCGATGCACATGTGGACGTCTTCGAGCTCGACTTTCCAGCCGCCCCACCGCTGGCCCTGTTCTTCGATCTCGGCTTCGATCTCCTTGAGGCCACGCTCGATGGCGCCCAGGTCGTCGTCGCCGATCAGTCCGACGTGCTGGAGCATGCGCGCGTGGGCGATCGAGCCGGCGATGTCGTGCTTGTACAGCCGGGTGTCGTAGCTGAGCGATTCGACAAACCGCGCGGCCAGATCGTCGGCCTCGCTGCCGCCGGACTTCGCGTGTTCCCAGGGTTTGCTGGTCATGGCGACATGATACCCGCGTGGGCGGCGCGCACCATCGGCCGGCCGGCGATGACGCGTTCGCCGGTCGTCAGCGCACGCTCGATGACCTCGGCGGCGACCGTCGCGCCCGCACGCTCGGCCAGTTTCGCCGCGAGTCGCTGCGCCGCGCGGTGGTGCGAGGCATCGTCCAAGATCCGCTGGATGGCCGAGCGCAGTTGCGCCGGGTCGACTCGGTGCGGGTCGAGCCGCGCACCGGCGCCCAGCGCTTCCACATACCGGGCGACCGCGGGCTGATCGAACGCCATGGGCAGGCAGACCAGGGGCGTGGCATGAGCCAGGGCTTCCAGGACCGAGTTGACGCCGGCGTGGCTGACCATCACGTCGGCGCGATCGAGCATCGCCTCCAGCGGGACGAAGCGCGTGGCGTACACATGGGGCGGCAGCGAAGCGGGCAGTGCCACGTCGGCCCCGCCGGTGCTCAGCACGAATTGGGCCCCCGGGTCCCGGGCGGCACGAAGGATGGTTCGCAGCATCGCGGGGTGACGGTTGAACAACGTGCCCATGCTGGCGTAAACGACCGGCCGATCATCGAGTTGGTCGACATCGAACTCACCGGGCTTGTCGAGCATGGCATCGCGAAACCACGGGCCGGTCAGATGAAGGTGATCGGGCGCCCGATCGGCCGCGACTTCGAACCACGGTGGCTGCTGAGCGACCCAGGCCAGGCCGCGATCGTTTTCGATCATCCCGCGAAGTATCGAGCGTTCGGGCCGGCGAAAAAGGAGCCGATCAACCTCGGGCAGCAGGCGCTCGTACGTCCACTGACGCAGGTGTCGGCGGACCGGTCCGCGGTGCGGGCGAATGGACGGGGCATCAAAGGGTGGCCACAGCGCCGCCAGAGCCGGGCTGGCGACGACGAAGTCGATGTTCAGCCGCTCTGCGATGTGAATGCCCGCCGCGCACGTCTGATCGATCACCAGCCCGTCCAACTCGTGTTCGTCGATGGCCGCGGGCAGGTCGCGTTTGAGGGTGGTTTCGAGTTGTCGACCAAACGCCCTGATCGCTTGCCACCGCCTGAACCTTCGTGTCGAGCTCACGCGCCGCATACGGCCGGGCGGCGCGGCGCGGTATGTTTCATCCGTGCCTGTGGGATGCCACGCCAGCCCGAACCGCCAGGCGAAGTCCTTGACGCGCGCGCTGCCGATCAGGCCCACGCGATGACCGCGCCGCCGCAGCGCGACCCCCAGCGCACAGACAGGATTCAGATGCCCGGGCACCTCCAACGTCAACAGCCCGATATTCAACTTCCTCGAAGCGCTCAATGCCTCGTGGCTCCCGAGAGGCGAATGGGCCCGCTGGGACTCGAACCCAGGACAAACGGCTTAAAAGGCCGCTGCTCTACCGACTGAGCTACAGGCCCGGACTACCGATCTAATGGTAGTTGTCGAAACGCGGCAGTTCGGTCCACCCGCACGGGGCCGGCATTCTCACGAAGCCGCGAGCGGCGGAGCGAAAGGGCGCGGTGGGATTCGAACCCACGAATATTGGATTTGCAATCCAACGCCTTAGACCACTTGGCTACGCGCCCGGCAGAATGGTGATTGTATCCCCCGCATAGTTGGAGGGCCAGAGCCCCGGTGGTCCCTCAACCGTACTCGTCCTGCTACTCCCACTCGTAATCGTAATCGGCCTGCGTGCTTGCAGTTTCGAGGACGAGGACGACGATGAAGACGCCCGCGGGCACTACTTCTCCGCGGCTTTGCGGCCGGTGATGCGCAGGCCGGTGGGGAAATCGCACAGCGGCTCGAGGGTATCATCGCGGCCCAGCAGGTCGGCGAGTTTCTTGTTGCCGAACGCTTCTTCGACCAGGCCGATCGTTTCGTCCAGCGCCTTGTGCAAGGGGCACAGGTCCATCTCGTGGCCCACGAGGTTGAGCGGGCAGCGGGTGATGCGTCGGATCGGCTCGACGGCGTTGACCACTTCGAGGACGGAGACTTTTTCCGGGTCACCGGCGATCTGGAACCCGCCGTGCCGGCCGCGCTGCGAGCTGATCAGCCCTGCGCGGCTCAGGCCCTGCAGCACCTTCGACAGGTATCCCGCGGGCACACGCGTCGCCGCGGCGATCTGCTTGGTCGTCCACGACAGGTCAGGGTGCTGGGCGAGATAGACCACGGCACGAAGGGCGTACTCGGTCGTCTGGGAGATCATCTGGGCGGTACCTCAATTCTCTTGGGGCCCGATGGCAAATACGCGGCCGCCTGAGCGAGTCAGCACCGGCGAACGCCGGGCATTGTGCGAACAATATCAACTTAAAGTCGATTTGTCTATCCGAAATTTCTGTTATCGCGCAACCCCCTTGCTGCGTGTAAGATGCCCCGTTCCACATTCTGCCCGGAAAGGCGACAGATTCCCATGCTGGTCGATCAGGCGGTCATCGAGGTGTTCGCGGGGCGTGGCGGCGATGGGATGCTCAGCTTCCGGCGTGAGGCGTTCGTGCCCAAGGGCGGGCCCGATGGCGGCGACGGCGGCCGCGGCGGATCGGTCTATCTTCAGGCCCGCCCCGGCGTCGATACGCTGCTGGACATGGCCGGCCGCCACCACTGGCGAGCCGAGTCCGGCAGGCCCGGCGGAACCAAAAGCCGCACCGGCGCCGATGCCCACGACCTGGTCATCCCCGTGCCCCCCGGCACGCTGGTGTACGACGATGCGAACAACACGCTGATCGACGACCTCGACAGCCAGGGCAAGCGGGTGCTCGTCGCCCGCGGCGGCAGGGGCGGCCACGGCAACGAACACTTCAAAAGCGCCACCAACCAGGTGCCCCGCGAACACACGCCCGGGCAAGCGGGCGAGCACCGGCGGCTGCGGTTGGAGCTCAAGCTTATCGCGGACATCGGCCTGGTCGGCAAGCCCAATGCCGGCAAGAGCACGCTGCTGTCGCGTCTCAGCCGCGCCACGCCGCGCATCGCCGACTATCCCTTCACCACGCTCGAGCCGCAGTTGGGCATCGCCGAACTGCCGGGCCACCGCCGCACGGTCCTGGCCGACATCCCCGGCCTGATCGAAGGCGCGCACGGCGGCGCGGGCCTGGGCCACGCGTTCCTCCGCCACATCGAGCGCACGCGCATCCTCGTGCACCTGCTCGAAGCCGAGCCGACCGATGGCAGCCATGTGGTCGAGAACTACCGCGTGATCTGCGAAGAGCTCAATCGCCACTCGTCCATCCTCGCGGCCAAGCCGCAGATCGTCGCGCTCAACAAGATCGATCTGCTGGGCGGCCCGGAGGATCACCAGACCGCGCGTGACATGATGACCGACGCGCTGGGCGTGCAAGTCCTGCCCGTCAGCGCCGCGACCGGCGCCGGCTGCCGCGAACTGCTCGAGCGGTGCTGGCAGGTGCTCGAAGCCACCGAATGACCCACGCGGGCCGGTATACTAATTCCATGGCAGTGAATCTTGTGGCAATCAATGTCGGCAACACGCGGAGCCAGGTGGCGAGCGTGGTCGAGGGTGAACTGGACGAAGTGCACCGCGTCATGCACGGCAACCGCGACGATCGCCGGGCGCAGCTCAAGGCCGCGGCGGATTCGCTGAGCGATGCGCCCGACGCGCCGGTGCTGCTGGCGTCGGTCAACGACGCGGCGGCGCAGGAGGTGCTGGCCGATGCGCACGACGTGATGAATCGCGAGGTGCTGGTGATCGAGCGGGATGTGAACGCACCGATCGGCCGGCGGCTGGACCCCGAGACGCTGGTCGGCGTGGATCGGCTGCTCAACGCCGCCGCGGCGTTCGACGCCGTCAGGCAGGCGTGCGTCGTCATCGACGCCGGCACCGCGGTCACCGTCGATTTCATCGATGGCGAGGGCACGTTTCACGGTGGGGCCATCCTGCCGGGCGCCGCGATGATGATGCGATCGATGCACGAACACACCGCCGCCCTGCCCGACGTCACTTTCGCCCGGCCCGATGAAACCATCGGCCACTCGACCGCCCAGGCGATGCTCGCCGGCGTGTACCACGGCCTCCGCGGCGCGGTGCGCGAGCTGACCGAAAAGTACGCGGAGCAGTACGGCGCCTACCCGCGCGTGATCGCCACCGGTGGCGATGCCCGCACGCTTTTCGAGGGCTATGCGCTGATCGAAACCATCGTCGACGACCTGACGCTGCGCGGCATCCTCGTCACCCGACGCCACCAGGTGCAGGCAATGGAGCAGTAGGATGAGCCAGGCGCCCGGCAGCCAAGACCCGATCCAAAAGGCCACGTCACTGACGACGCTGCGGATCATCTGGGCGGCGCAGCTCGGGGGCATCGGCATCATCGCGATCGTGCTGACCGCGCTTCAGTTCGGCTCGGCGCCCGCGGCGGCGCCCGATGGCGAGGGTGATGCGTGGGGCCTGGGCCAGCCGCTGTACACGCTGATCGCGCTGGCCATCGCGGTCCCGGCGGCGGGCGCTTCGTTCCTCGTTAAACGGGCGCTGCGTCGGCGGGCGGTGCATACCTCGAACAAGGGTCAACTCGGCGCGGCGGTGATCGTGTCCGTGGCGATGTGCGAAGGCGGCGCGATCGCGGGCCTGGTGCTGTGGCTGCTGGCCGATGGGCTGGGCCCGCTGATCGGCGCGGCCCTGGCGAGCGCGGCATTGCTCGCGCACTTCCCCCGGGCCGACGCGCTGGATCTGGAAGCCGCCGCGGTCGAATCGCGGCTGGGTACCCACGACGACAACCCCTACAAGATGCAGCGATGAGCGCCACCGCGTCGGCAAGTCGCCCGTGCGTCGGGGTCATGACCGCCTCGCATCCGGGGGCCGTGGGTATCGTACAACTGCACGGCGCGGGCGCGTGCGACCTGGCCGAGCGAGTGTGCGGCGTGCGGCCGACGCGGCGGGTGCGCCTCGCACGGTTCGAGGACATCGACGAAGGGCTGATAGCGTCGCTGGGCGATGACTGGTGCCAGCTCATGCCCCACGGTGGGGTGCGGGTGATGCAGCGTCTGGTCGAACGGCTGGCCGAGCTTGGCGCGACGCCGACCCACGAAGATGTGCCGGCCGGCGTGCTCTACCCCGAAGCCGACGCGCCGGTCGAGGCGGACATGCTCGCCGCGCTGTCGCGCTGCCCAAGCCCCGCCGCGATCGACCGGCTGCTCGCCCAGCCGGTGCTGTGGCGCGAGTTGGTGGCCAGCGGTACGGCCGTGGATGCAACGAAGCCACACGCCATCGATCGACACACCCGGGCACTAGACCGGTTGATGCAGCCGCCGCGCATCGTGGTCGCCGGGGCGCCAAACGTCGGCAAGAGCACGCTGACCAATCACCTGGCCGGCCGGGCCGCGAGCATCGTGGCCGACCTGCCGGGCACGACACGCGACTGGGTGGGCACGCTGATCGAGCTGCCCACGCCCGCCGGCGATGTGGCCGTGCAATGGCTCGACACGCCCGGCCTGCACCTCAGCGACGATCCGATCGAGCAACGCGCCATCGAGCTGGCGGCACGGGTGATCGATAACGCCGACCTGCTGATCGCGATGCGCGACGATGCGTGCGACTGGCCCACTCTGCCGCGGCCGGCGGACCTGCGCGTGGTGAACAAGACCGACCGCCCGGCCGCCGCGGCCCTGCTGCGCGACGCGCCCGGCGCGATCGGCCTGGCCGCGCGCGATGGCCGCGGCATCGAGCTTCTGGCAAACGCCATCGCCGACCGCCTAGGCCTGACGGGCGTCCCGCCGGACGCCGCATGGGCCTTCAGCGACACGCTCAAGCAATCTCTGGCCACCCCCATCGACCTATCGCCTTACCTCTTCCCCCAGGCCCGGTGATACAAATCCCAGCCCGGTCATGCGAGTCCCAAGCCCGGTCATGCGAGTCTTCGAGCTTGGCCGGGATGAACATCCCCCCGCTTCTTCCGCCAATTGCCCGCGTCCGCCCCCCCCATTACACTGATCGGGCTATGGACCGAACCATGAAAAATGCCCGGATTGCCATCTTATGTTGCGGAGCGATCGCCTCGGTCGGCTGCATGTCCAACGCCGGCAAGTCCGACACCGAAGTCGCCGACGAGCGGGCCGCGGCCGAGGCCGCCGAGGCCGCGATGGACTCGGTCGGGCTGATTCCGCAGACCCATCCGCCGATCCGCGATCTGCCGGTGCCGATCGGGTTCAAGTTGATCGATGAGATCTCTCGTCACGACCAGTCGCCCGAGCGTCGGGTGATCGATCACATCTACCAGGGGCGGGACGAGCCGGTGGACGTCAAGCGGTTTTACACGATGCAGATGCCGCTGAAGGACTGGGAACAGACCCACGCCCGCTACGCCGCGGGCCAGCACATGCTGCGGTTCATCAAGCAGGGCCACGCCGCGACGATCAACATCAGCGACAAGCTGACCTTTGCCGGCCGGCGCACGACAATCCACATCGAAGTCAACCCGCGCACCGCGCCTCCCGCCAACGGGCAGTAGAGCCACCACCATGAACGACACCAAGCCCCCGACGCCCCCGGCCGCCCCGACCGAGCAGAAGACGCACAAGGACGAGCTGCGCCAGAACGACCTGGCGGAGTTTCTCACGCACTTAGGGCCTTGGTGCAAGCGGCATCAGAAAGATCTGATCTGGTCGGGCCTGATCGTGCTGGTGCTGGTCGCGTTTTTCGGCGGGCGGTGGTACACCAACGCCTCGGCGATCGCGGCCCAGGAAAGCGCCTGGGACGCGGTCTCGGGCACCGCGTTGCCCCAGTCGCTGGCACAGATCGCTGCGACGTACACCGACATGCCGGCCGTGCACAACCGGGCGCTGCTCAATGCCGCGGACCAACTGATGCGTGAAGCGGTGTTCGGCGTCGAGCCGCAGGCCGGCGGCCTGCCCGCCGACGTCGCGGAAGTGCCCGAGGAAAGCCGCGGAATGATCGAGCAGGCGATCGGCTACTACCAGCAGGTCGTCGCCGCGCCCCAGCCGGCCGACCCGCCACTGGCCCGCGTCGACGCCCGGCTGGGCCTGGCCGCGGCGTTCACCACGCTCGGCGAGTTCGACAAGGCCCGCGAGCAGTATCAACGGGTCCAGAAAGAAGCCATCGGCCTGCCCAACCACCAGGCCCTGGCGAAGCTGCGGCTGGATGAGTTGCAGGATCCGCCGACGCTGACCCCGCTGCCCCAGGCCGAGGCGGACGCCGAACCCGAAGCCGGTGCCGAAGCGCCCGTCCAGTCGGACGAAGGCGAAGCCGACGCCGATGTCCCCGCCGATCCGCCGGCCGATGGCGAGTAACCCCGCCGGCCCCGACCCGACCGATGAGTTTGATGCGCTGACCGAATCCGACGGCGCCCAGCACCGCCGGTACACCCTGCAGCGTGACATCAAGCGCCGGCTCGACCGCTACCTCACCACCCGCCTGCCAGGCCTTTCGCGCTCGCGGCTGCAGAAGCTGATCAACGAACGCACGGTGACCGTCAACGGTCAGTTGCCCAAGGCCTCGACCGTCGTCAAGCAGGGCGACGTGATCGACATCGTGGTGCCCCCCCCGCCGATCAAGCAGATCCCCGCCGAGCCGATCCCCCTCGACGTGCTCTACGAAGACAAGCACCTGATCGTGATCAACAAGCAGGCCGACCTGGTCGTCCACCCGGCTCGCTCGAACCTCACCGGCACGCTGGTCAACGGCCTGGCGCACTACTTCCAGGATGTCAACGACAACGGCCTGGAAGCGCTGTCGAGCGTCGGCGTCGATGAGTTCCGCCCCGGCATCGTGCACCGGCTGGACAAGGACACCACCGGTGCGATCGTCGTGGCCAAGACCGACGAGGCGCACTGGCGGCTGGGCAAGCGCTTCGAGCAGCGCCACGTGCAGAAGTATTACCTGGCCATCGTGCACGGCCAGATGAGCCCGCCCGGCGACGTGATCGATCAGCCCATCGGCAAGCACCCGCAGGTCGCCGAGGCGTACGCCGTGCGCAACGACGGCGGCGGCTATGCGCGCGACGCGGTGACGATCTACCGCGTCCGCGAGGTGTTCGACGGCTTTTCGCTGGTCGAGCTGGAACTCAAGACCGGTCGGACGCACCAGATTCGCGTACACCTGACGTGGCTGGGCTTTCCGATCATCGGCGACATCATCTACGGCGGCGAGCCGTTCGGCGAGCCGGCGCTGGCCGCCCCGCCGGCCGCCGCAGGCGCGCAGCCGATGCTCACGTTCGCGCGATCCAAGGCCGAGGGCGTGAAGATCTGGGACAAGCTGATGGCCCGCGAGGACATGCTGCTCAAGCGCCCGGCGCTGCACGCGGCGGTGCTGCGGTTCGCCCACCCGATGACCGATGAGCCGGTGGACATCGCCGCGCCGCTGAAGCCGGACATGCGGCATGTGCTGGATCGGTTGCGCGCCGAGCGCCACACGTCCGGCCCGCTGGCCGCGGTGGGGGCGTGCGTGGACCTGGCGAAGATCGCGCCGTGAAGGCGCGGGGCTGACACCGGGCGTTTGAGACAGAGCGGGCGACGCCTTGGTCGCGTTGATCGGCCCCGCCGCTGCGATCGCCCCACCCAACATCCTCCCTGCCGCGCCGCCGGACGCTTTGGCCGACCGCGGCCGCGCGCCTGGCCTGTTGAGTGGGTTGAGATTCGCCGACTCTGACGGCTGTGGCATCTGCATCTTTTGCCCCACCCCGCGGCAGGCAAAATCTCGCCGAACTCATCAGCGCGGCTGACGTTCAACGCCGGCCGATCCGAAACAAAAGGTGCCCGCCAACCCCCGAACGCCCCGGAGTGCAGTTCACCATGAGCGATGGCCGCGCCTATCACCACCCCGCGATCGACTTGCGTCGATTGGCCCGGTCTCCCGCCCGGCCTTTCACGACGCGACCTGCAAATATTCGCGCCGCAGCGAACCGGCGCGGCGTGAGTCTCGTCGAATTGATTATGATCGGTGTGATCCTGATCATTCTGACCGCGGCGATCGGACCGGTGGTGGGCCGCGCCGCGGACTTTGTCAAGCGTGCCGATGTCGATCGGCAGGTTGAAGTCGAACAGGCGATGACGGATCCGGTGCTGACCGGCCACGACGCCGCGGTCGACCGGGGCACGACGCTTGCCGCTCAAAGCGTCCAGTCCCGGTCCCGACGCGCCGCCGAGCAGGAACTGGTCCATGAGCCGATCGCGATCTTCGGGGGCTCGACCGACACACACATCCGCGATCGTCGCTGGAACAGCTACGTGGTGCCCGAGGCCCCCCGCTGGGTCAGCGGCCACTCGGCGATCGAGTTTCTCGGGTTCACCCACGGCGCCTCGGTCCGCAATTGCACGATGCGCGACGTCAATCGGGCGGTGCTGTTTCACCGGTTCAACCGGAATCGCAACAACTCCATCGCCCCGGCGCTCAAGGATGTCACGATCGACGGCATCACGATCGACGGCTTCAGAATTCTCAACCGCGGTGGCAGCGAGAACACCCGCGAGGCGATCCTCGTGCACGGCATGGTCAACAAGCACGGCGTGACCGAGGCGCAGAACGTCTGCCACAACCTCACCGTCCGCAACGTCACCATGTTCGACTGGGTTCCCGGCGGCCCGGTGTTGTCGATCTGGAAGATCAACCTCACCGGCACGACCCTGATCGAAAACATCCAAGCGCCGAAGAACGACATCCAGATCGCGCTTCTGCCCGGTCAGAAAGCCGGACGGATCGTGATGCGCAACGTCAACGTCCGCCAGATCATCCTTCGGCTGCAGGACGGCGCGACGATCGACCAGTTTCAATCCATCGAATTGCACAACAGCCCCAAGCTGACCGTGACCGATGGCAAGTACCTTCGCGGCTATGGCTGGCGGCGACGGATCGACGTCGATTCACTGAATCAGGCCAAGCAGATCCTCCGCGATGGCTGGCCGAAGTAAGCCGGCGGACTTGACCGATTGGGTTGCGGACACGATGGTGACGGGATGAACCCAATAACCCATGACGTGGTGGTCTACGCGGCCACGCCCGCGGGCGTGGCCGCGGGAGTGACCGCGGCCCAACGTGGCGCCAAGGTGGTGCTGATCGAACCGCACCGTCACGTCGGCGGCCTGAGCACCAGCGGGCTGAACACCTCCGAAGCCGAGCACATGCTGCCCGAGAGCTGGGGCGGCGTGCAGGAGGCGTTGTATAGGCGGATCGGCGGGCGCTATGGCATCGATGGCCCGCTGCACCGCTGGGAAAGCCACGTCGCCGAGCAGGTGATGCTCGAAATGCTCGACGAGGCCGGCGTCGAGGTGGTGTACGACGGCTGGATCGATTCGGCGTCGGTCGAAGACGGCCGCATCACCGCTTTGACCACCACCGATGGTCGCACGTTCGCCGGGCGCGTGTTCATCGACTGCAGCTACGAAGGCGACCTGGCCCACTGTGCCGGCGTGAGCATGACGTTCGGCCGCGAGGCCATCGACGCCTACGGCGAATCGCTGGCCGGCCAGCGCTTCATCGAGCGGCCGGACGAGGTCGCCAACACCAAGGGCGACTACCAGAAGGTCGATGAGTTGATCGAGGCGCGCACGGTTGATGCCGATGGCAACCTGCTGCCGCTGTTCACGCCGATGTCGGAGATCACGCTCGGCGCTGGCGACGGTCGGGTGATGAACTACAACTTTCGCGTGACGGTGAGCACCGCGGACGACCGCGTGCCGTTCACCGCACCCGAGGGTTACGACCCGGCCGACTTCGCCAACGTCGCGACATGGCTGGCCGGTGCCGGCGGCAAAGTACTCGGCGATGTAATCGACGTATACAATCACCCCAGCGGCCAGTACCACCGTACGCCCGACGGCTTTGCCCGCCCGATCAAGACCCACAAGTGGGAGCTGAACAACAAGCAGGCGGCGGTGTGGTCGCTGGGGCATTTCGGGGCGCAGTTCGGCTGGCCCGATGGCACGCACGAACAGCGCCGCGCGATCTGGGCCGAGCACAAGCGCCACAACCTGGGCCTGCTCTACTTCCTGGCCAGCGATGCGGCGGTGCCCGCGAAACTGCGCGAAGATGCCCGGCGCTACGGCCTGGCCGCCGACGAGTACGCCGACAACGATCACTGGCCCTATCAGCTCTACGTGCGCGAGGCGCGGCGGATGGTCGGCGATTGGGTCATGACCCAGCGCGACGTCCTCGATGATCGTGATAAGTCGGATGTCATCATGCGCGGCTCGCACTGGATCGACTGCCACCACGTCCAGCGGATCGCGGTCGATGCGAACCACTTCCGCAACGAGGGGCGGATCTGGAAACAGGTCGAGCGGGCGTACGACATTCCCTACCGCGTGCTGCTGCCATCGCGGGAACAGGTGAGCAACCTGCTGGTGCCGGTGGCGGTGAGTGCGAGCCACGTGGCGTACTGCTCGATCCGGCTGGAGAGCGTGTGGATGCTGCTGGGCCAGGCCGCGGGCGACGCGGCGGTCGGCGCGGTCGCAGCCGACGCCCCCGTGCAATCACTCGACATCGCCGCGCTGCAGCGTCGGCTGACCGAGGGCGGTGTGAAGCTGGGGCAATCGGCCAAGGCGGGTTGACCTCCGCGCAGCCGGTAGCGGATATGCTTTGGGCGCGGTCGTATCCCGCCCTGCCAATCGCGCGTCTGGTCGCAGCGCAATCGCATCTCTATGAACTGCCGGGCCGATGCGGAATCTGGGATTGGCGATTTCTACTCTCCGATTTCAGCACGGCCGACACATCGGAGGATCGAAATCTTCTTTACTGCTGATAATAACCGATCAGCGTGAGGAAGCGGTTCTGGTT
>CAZUHK010000029.1:0-21293 GCA_964620345.1 uncultured Planctomycetaceae bacterium | reverse complement strand
AAATTTCCTATCAGTTAACCCCTCACCCCCCAAGCCCCTGACCCCGGCCCGCTTGGAATCAAATTCCCTATCAGTAACGAGAAACAGACTGACGCTGAGCGCTTGCTTGGCCGCTTCCTCTTTGTGGTCCTCGCGCTTGATCGCAAACCGGTATTCGACACCGTGTGTGCCCCGACACCGTAAATGTCTCTGCTTTGAGCATTTCGAGCATCCGCGCCGCCCGGAATTAATTAACGGTAAGCTCAAGGTCCGCTAATCGGCTGTTAATGCTGCGGCGATAACCTCCACCTCAGTTGTGGGCCGTGCCGGTTGGTGTTGATGCCGGGCGGCCGAATTCGTCAGGTCAGCTCAAACTCAAGGAGACTCGCATGATCACTGAACTGAGAAAATGGACGCCCGCCGCTTTGGCCTTGATCGTGGGCCTGTCGTCGACCCTTGCGTTGGCCAATGGCAACGCGTTCGAGCTTTCGCGCATCGGTCAGTTTTCGCATTCGCCTAATTTCGACAAGAGCGCTTCTGAGATCGCCTCGTTCCACAAAGGTTCCAACCGGCTGTTCGTGGTCAACGGCGAGGCCGGGGGCCTGGACGTGCTGGACATCAACGACCCCACGTCGATCTTTAAGTTCGGCTCCACGCTGACCGTCGGCGGCGGTGAAGTGACCAGCTCGGCGGTGTTCGGCGACGTGGTCGCGGTGGTCGCCAGCCTCGGCGACGGGGTTAACGGCACGCTGAGCTTCTTCGACGCTAACACGCTCGCGCAGCTCGGCTCTACCATCGGCGTCGGCGCCACGCCGGACATGGTCACCTTCACGCCCGACGGCAGCAAGATCCTCATCGCCCACGAGGGCGAGCCCGATTATGACAACGCGCTGGACCCCGAGGGGGCGATCGGCATCTTCGCCCCGGTCGGCGGGGTCGACACGACCAACGTCGCTGCGCTGACCACCGGTGACATGATCACCGCCTCGTTCAACGCCTTCGACGGCCAGAAGGCCGCGCTGCAGACCAGCGGCGTGCGGATCTTCGGCGACCCGGACAACACCGCTGGCTTCACCGAGGCTGACACCACCGTCTCCAAGGACCTCGAGCCGGAGTTCATCACGATCTCGCCCGACTCCAGCACCGCGTGGATCACGCTGCAGGAGAACAACGCGCTGGCGATCCTCAACTTAGACACGGACACGATCACCGATGTCGTCCCGCTGGGCACCAAGGACCACAGCATCTCCGGCCAGGGTCTGGACGCCTCGGACAAGGACAGCGCGATCAACATCACCACCCACCCGGTCAAGGGCATGTTCATGTCCGACGCCATCGCCAACTTCACCGCCAACGGCGATACCTTCCTGGTCATGGCCAACGAGGGCGACGACCGCGGCGAAGACGAGCGGGTCAAAGACCTGACGCTGGACACCGGCGTGTTCACGGACCCCACGCTCAAAGACAATGATCAGCTCGGTCGGCTCAACGTCTCGAAGGTGGACGGCGACACCGACGGCGACGGCGAGTTCGAGGAGCTGTTCAGCTTCGGCGCCCGCTCGTTCACGATCCGCGACGCCGCGGGCAACCTGGTGTTCGACTCCGGCGACATGATCGAGCAGAAGATCGCCGAGCTGATCCCCGCGAACTTCAACTCGGACAGCGACAGCCCCGAATTCGACAGCAAGAGCGACGCGCAAGGCCCCGAACCCGAAGGCATCGCCGTGGGGACCGTCAACGGCCGAACGCTCGTGTTCGTGGGGATGGAAGACGTGGGCGGCATCATGGTCTTCGACATCACCGATCCCACGGCCGTGGAGTTCCAGAGCTACCTGAACGACCGCGACTTCGCCTTCGAGGTCGCGACCCTCGCCGCCGCGGTGGACTCCGACGACCCGACCGACGCCGAGCTCGCCGCCGCCTTCGCCAACTCGTTCACCGGCCCGGAGGGGCTGCTGTTCATCGACGCGGCCGACAGCCCGACCGGCAAGGCGCTGCTGGTCGTGAGCTATGAGGTCACCGGCGACACGGCGGTCTACAGCATCGTCCCCGAGCCCAGCGCCCTGGCGCTGCTGGGCCTGGGCGGGCTGGGCCTGCTGCGACGCCGGCGTGCGTGAGCGATTCCTCTGACTCGAACCGCGTTCTCCTTATAAACCCGGCCCATCGGCCGGGTTTTTTACTTCTGGGTCCTCTGAATAATCTGCTGTATCGGCGTGATGGGGTTAGGGCGACGTTTTGCCGCGGTTGGCGAGCCGCGGAGGGCTTGTGCCGTGGTGGTTTGAGGTCGTTTTCGAGCCGTTTGGCCGCGATCAGCGCGCAGCGATCGCGCTCACGCCGCCTTGGGCAGTGGGCATAACGCCATGCCCAGCAGACTCAGACTCCGCTTGATGTTGTAGGCCAACGCCGTGAGGCCGAAGTCCAGGCCGTTGCGCGTCAGGCCCCGATACCTCGCCTTGCGATAGCCCATCTGCTCCATCCACGCGAAGGGATGCTCGACCAGCGCCCGCACCTTCGAGCACGCGCGGTTGCCGTGTGTCGGCAGGGCGATACCTATTGGCTCTTTGTGCGGGACCGGCAGCGCGAGGGTGTCCAGACGCCCGCGCCGACGGTGGTGTATGCTTCAAGCGATCCCTGTTGTTTTGATTCATCCGCCGAGCCGCTGGCGATCTTCCCCGACCTGCAGGCACCGGAGATCGTCGAGGACGCCGGTCGGTTGTACGTCGTCCGCGTCAGCGGAGTGACCCACGCCAGCATGCGCGGAATCGATGACCATGGCTGGCTGGAGGTGGCGCCACTGACGCTGTCTGACGCCATACCCGACGAGGAGAGAAGACCATGAGCAACAAACCAGGAGAACGAATTATGACCCAAGCCACGACAATTTTGGCGGCACTGGCCGCCCTTCTCGCCCAGCCCCTGATGCTGGCGGCGGAAGATCTGCCACCATCGCGGATAACCCCTCACCCCCCAAGCCCCCGATCCCGGCCCGCCTGAAATCAAATTTCCTATCAGTTCCTATCAGTCTATCAGTAACCCCTCACCCCCCCAAGCCCCTGACCCCGGCCCGCCTGGAATCAATTCCTATCAGTCGATCGTGAACAGGGCATAGGCGAGGAGGGACAGGGCGCGATGCATGGTGCGTCGGTCACGACCGCAGCAGGCCGAGCATCTTGGCGGTGACGCGGAGTTTCTGGGTGATGCTTTGTCGCGGCGGTTGGTCGGCGGTGGCTTTGAGCAGGAGGAGGGTGACATCGTCGGCCCGCAAGCTTTCGCTGACGGCTTGAGCGAGTGACGATCGCAGCGATGACATGAACCGCGGCGCGTCGCTTGAGTCCAGTTGCCGCACGAGGTCGAGCACGCCGGCCTCGCCGAGCATCTTGCCATCGGCGGTGCGGGCTTCGGTCACGCCATCGGTGTAGACCAGGACGAGATCGTCGCGCGCCAACCGGACGGCGAACTGCTCGTAGGGCGCGTCATCGCTGATGCCCAGCGGGAGGTTGCCGACGTCCTCGGCGGCGTCGGTTTCGCGGGGGTCGAGGACGGACCACCGGTCGCGGGCGGCCTGGTACCAGAGCGGTCGGGGATGCCCGGCGTTGCAGACGATCAGATGGCGGGACGGCGGGAAGAAGGTCGCGAGGATGGCGGTGGCGAACTTGCCGTGGCGGGTCATGCCGTCGAAGTCCCGGTTCAGCGAGCAGGCCAGGCGGGTCTGATCGGGCTTGTTGATGTGCTTTCGCATGAGCTTTCGCAGCCGCATGGCGACGTGCGCCGCCTGGGCGTCGTGGCCGGTGACGTCGGCCACGAGGAATCGGGACACCTCGGCGCAAGCGCACATGGAGACCAGATAGAGATCGCCGCCGGCGACGTCGTCCGCCGGTTGCGAATAGGCCCACACGTCCAATCCGGTCACGCCGACGGCGCTGTCGATGCCGCTGCTGCCGCCCCAGACTTCAAGGCAGTCCAACCGCTGTTCGGGCCGATCAGGTGCGATGACCATTGTCGTGTCCGCGGCGTGCGGGGTGTCGGGCTGGCTCGGATTGTGGGAAGACATGTGCTGGTGAGTCGCACGAAGTCGCCCGACCTTACGTGCTGAGCTTCTACCCGCGCCAGAAAACCGCGGGCTGCGGTGTAAGGTGAATGCCGTTTTGTGCGACCCATGACCATCGACCCTAAGGAGCGATGGCATGACCGCAGCACACAGCAAAGCCATTGGCAACATGGCGAAATGGACCGCGGCGATGGCTGGCGTGGCCGCACTGGCCATGACGCTAACGGTGTTCGCCCAATCCGGCACCAAGCGGACCGGCCGAGCCGATGCCCTTGCGCAGTTCAACACCCGGGGCCTGACGATCCCGCGCGACCAGATCCGCGCCGGCGGCCCGCCGAAGGATGGCATCCCCTCGCTGACCGACCCGAAGACCGCGGCCGCCAGCGACACGAAGTTTGCCGATGGCGACCGCATGGTCGTCGTCACCCTCGGCGACGCGACCGGCGCCTACCCGATCAAGGTGCTCAACTGGCACGAAGCGATCAACGACAAGCTCGGCGACGTGCCGATCGCGGTGATCTACTGCCCTCTGTGCGATTCGGTCAGCGTGGTCGATCGCCGCATGGGCGATGCGACGCTGGAGTTCGGCATCAGCGGTTTGCTGCACAACTCCAACGTCCTGCTCTACGACCGCAAGCACAACGCGCTGTGGTCGCAGGTGGGCCTTCAAGCGGTCAGCGGGCCGCACGCCGGCGAGGCGCTCAAGCACCTGCCGTGGTCGATCACGACGTTCGGCAAACTCAAGAAGAACCACCCCAAAGCCAGCGTCGTGACCACGCAGACCGGCCACCGCCGCGACTACACGCGCAATCCGTACGCGCGGTACTTTTCCAACGATCGGCTGATGTTCCCCGTGGCCCACCACGACCATCGCATGAAGCACAAGGAGCCGGTGGTCGGCGTGCGGATCGGCGATGAGAGCCGGGCCTACCCCGTTGCGCAGATCGTCAAGGCCGGCGGCGAGGTCACCGATCGATTCGGCGATCAAACGATCACGCTCGAGGCCGACGACGCGGGCAACGTCGCGGTCATCGAAGCGCCGGCCGAGGCCCGGACCGTCCATACCTTCTGGTTCGCGTGGGTGGCGTTCCATCCCAAGACCGATGTGTATGAAGCGAAAGCGCCGGGCGACGACGCGACGGGCATGATCCGCATGGAAGGCGGGCGGTTCGTGATGGGCAGCGCGCACGGCCACGATGATGAGAAGCCGGCGCACGCGGTGCGGCTCGACCCGTTTCTGATCGACAAGCACGAGGTGACCAATCGCCAGTTCGCCGCGTTCATCGAGGCGACCGGTCACGTCACCCGTGCCGAGCGGGATGGCTATGCGTGGGGTTTTGTGGAGGGCGACTCGGACTTCCGCAAGATCAAGGGTGCGAACTGGCGTCACCCCGACGGCCCCGGATCGTCCTACGCCCAACGCCTGGATCACCCGGTGGTCAACGTCACCTGGCACGACGCGGTGGCGTATGCGAAGTGGGCGGGCAAGCGGCTGCCGACCGAGGCCGAGTGGGAATACGCCGCGCGATCCGGCGGCGGCAGGCAAGTCACCGCCGACCCCTCGCCAGACCAGCAGCCCAAGCCCGCCGGTGAAGACGACGACGCTCACGCCCATGCCTTGGCCGGGCAATCGCACGACACCGCGGGGCAGGGCGAACGGGCCTCGCATCCCAGCGCGACCGACCACGGCCCGCACCACGCGCACGGCACGCGAGACACGCCGGCCATCGAACGCATCATCCATGCCAACGTCTGGCACGGCAGTTTTCCGAAGACCCGCAAGCGTATCGACGGATCATTCACGACCACGCCCGTCGGCACGTTCGCGGCGAACGAGGCGGGTGTGCACGACATGATCGGCAACGTCTGGGAATGGACCGCCGACCGGTACGCCGGCGACTACTACGCCAACAGCCCCACCGACAATCCGACCGGCTCGGCGAGCGGCGACAAGCGCGTCGCCCGCGGCGGAAGCTGGTTCTGCAGCCCCGACTACTGCGCGGCCTACAACAGCCACTACCGCGGCGCCAGCCCGCCGAACCATGCGTTCAACAACGTCGGCTTTCGCTGCGTGCAAGACATCGACTAAGCCGGGCCAGGAGCATCGGAATCAAAGCATGTGCAAGCTGACCCTCATCTACTGGGCCATTCCGATGGCGATCACCATCGCCATGCTGATCGCCTGGCAGGCGACCGGCGGGGATGCCTACACGAAGTTCACCGTCGTCGAGCGTGTCGAAGTGCAGTCCGAAGCGGACGACCCGCTGGCCGGCACCGGCATGTTCGACGAAGGCGAGCGGCGCTACCAGACCCAGCGGCGCGATGAGTTTCGCCTGGGCCTGCTGCCCACGCCCCAAGGCCTGTTCGACAAGCACGTGATCTCCGTCGCCAGCGTGGTCGGGCCCGCATGGGTTCTGTTCATCGGCGGCTGGTGGCTCAGGCGGAAGATCACCGGCTGCGCCTGCTGCCAGCCATCAGGAAAGGACAACGCCCAGGCCGCGGAGGAATAAACCGCCGACCCTGCAAACACAGGGGCCTGCCGGCGCGTTCACGCCCGCACCCGGACCGGAAAACTGATCGATTCATCCCCGTCACACGTACCCTAACGAAAGGAACAGACATGAAAACCCTCACACTGCTTACCGGATCGCTCGCGCTGCTGGCGATGATGACCTTCAGCGCGCAGGCCCAGCAAAACCCCTGCAACCCCTGCGGCGGAAAGGCCGCCAACCCCTGCAATCCCTGCGGCGACAAGTCCCCGGTCGCGATGAACCCCTGCTTCGCGAAGATGGGCACCGTGTTCCACGTCAACGATCCGATGCAGCGCAACACCATCACGTTCACCAGCGAGGCCCCGCTGGAAGACATGGTGGGCACGGTCAGCGCGCTCAGCGGCTACGTGGTGTTCGACCCGGCCGACCCGTCGAAGGGGTTGCGCGGCTCGATCGCGGTGCCGGTCAAGAAGATGGACACCGGCATCCCGCTGCGCGACGAGCACATGCAGGGCCCGGCCTGGCTGCACGCCGAGGAACACTCGCACATCACGTTCACCATCAACGGCTCAAAGGATCTGGAGCGGGTGAAGCGTGGCGACGGATTTACGACCTACAACGTGACGCTGGTCGGTCCGCTGACCGTCAAGGGCGTGACCCAACAGCGTGAGATTCCTGCGCGAATCGTCTATCTCCAGGAGAGCCGAAAGACTCGCAGCCGGGCGCCGGGCAATCTGCTGGCGATCCGCGCCGAGTTCGAAGTGCCGCTGAACGATCACGCCATCAAGGGCTTTGAAGGCGTGGTCGGCTCAAAGATCAGCGAGTCGATCGCGGTGGAGGTGAGCATCTTCGCCAGCGACCAGGCCCCCGAGGCCGCGGCCAACCCGTGCAACCCCTGTGGCGGTAAAGCCGCCAATCCCTGCAACCCGTGCGGGGGCAAGGCCGCGAACCCCTGCAACCCGTGCGGTTGAAACCGGTCGCTCCAGGGCCGCGGAGCAGTCGGTCGGGCATGCACGGTGCACCGCTCGGCCGCCTCCGCGGCTTAAGGCCTGCGGCCCGTTCAACCGCCGCGATGGACCCCGAAAGGAGCACGCCATGTTCAGCCAGAACCAGAACACAAGCATGAGCCATCGATGGGTCTTCGCCGTTGCCGCGCTGGCGGCCGCGCTGATCCTCACCGACCCGACGCCGGGGCAGGTACACCTGCGCTTCGGTTATCACGGGCACCACGGACATCACGGACACCACCGGTACCGCTCGCACCACGGCCACCACGGTTACCACCGCTACGGGCGCCATCACGGATACGGGCATCACGCTTATCGACACGCCCGATCGCGCTATTACCACCACGGTTACGCCTCGCCCTACCGGTATCGGCGCTCGACGGCGCGCATCATCGTGGCGCCGCGCACGACCACCGGGGCTTCGGACTATCCGACCACGCAGGCCCTGGCCTCCGATACACAGGAACACGCCACGGCGTCCACTGTCCGTGACGGCTGGCGGCTGTTCGAGGACGGGCACTACGACCGTGCGTTCAACGCCTTTGCCCGCGCCGCCGTGGCGCAGCCCAAGAACGGGGAGCCGAAGCTCGGCTATGCCCTGTCCGCGGCCATGCGCGGCGATGATGGTCAAGCCGCCTACGCCATGCGCCGGGTGCTCAAGTACGAACCCGATGTGCTCGATCGGCACGCACCGGTTGCCCAGACCATTGTTCAGAAGCTGATCGAACGCTACGAGTATCAGGACACCGACGATGGCCGACTGATGCTGCAAGCGCTAAAGCGACTGGCGCAGGCGCAAGCCCCGGCATCGACCGATCAACAACACCCCCCGGCGTCTGAAGATCCGTACTGAATCGCCTCACGGATGCCGATGAGAACGAGCCATGACGCCTGACCCCGATCGTGCGCGTGCATCACGCCGATTCGCCGGCCTGAGCGATGCCAGCCGCAGACGCCTGCGGATCATGTACCACATCGTGTTCGTGCTGCTGCTTGGCCACTTCGCTCTGGTGTATCTGCTGCCGGGCTACTTTCACGATTCGCGGGGCCGCGTCCGCGGATTTTCCAGCGGCCGGTTTGCGCCGCCGCGCCCCGCGTCGCACGTGATCGAACGCGACGATGGCGCCCGCCTGCTGCGCGGCGGCGAGGACGAGTCGATGCATTTCGACATCGCCACGTTCCGACTCAACCCCGCTCAGCTCAAATACGGCATCGGGCGGGAGGCGTTCCCGGCCCTGATCGAGCCGATGTTCGTCGCGGCGGACGAGGTCGGCGAATGGCTGGCCCCGGACGATCGCGTGCTCACGGTTCGCATCGAGAACGAGGTCCGGGTCTATCCGGTCGAGTTGCTGATCCGTCACGAAGTGGTCAACGACGTGGTGGCCGGCGTGCCGATCTTCGCCGCGTACTGCATCCTCGCGGACCTGGGCGCGGTGTACGACCGCCGGCTGGGCGAGCATGCGCTGACCTTCGCCTTGAGCGGCTACACCTACGCCGACGCGGACGTCTGGGATGGTCGCGATGCGTTCGTCCTGTGGGATCGAGAAACCGAAAGTCTGTGGTGGCCGCCGATCGGCAAAGCGGTCTCCGGGCCCCTGGTCGATCGGCCGCTCAAGCTGCTGGACAAGGCGCACTGGTCGCAGACCACGTGGGGCGAGATCGTGGGGAAATATCCGCACGCGATGGTGCTCCAACGTGGACAGGATTTCGAGCGGCCCGAGCGATGGCCGCGCCTCGAACCGCCCCCGACCGAGTCGGTCGTCGACGCGGCCGAACCGCCCATGATCGCGCCGCGCTGGGGCCAGAATACGCTGCGGTGAGATCGCACCATGCCGACCGGGCGCGGCGCCCGGGAACAGGATCGCACGACCATGCCGAGCAGCCGCTACCAGTTCCGCAACACCGAAGGCCAGACGTTGTCGGGTCGGCTCGAGTCGCCCATCACAACGCCCAAGGCGTTCGTCGTGTTCGCCCATTGCTTCACCTGCACCAGCAAGGTGAAAGCCGCCACATATATCAGTCGCGCGTTGTGTGATCTGGGCATGGCGGTGCTTCGTTTCGACTTCACCGGACTCGGCGACAGTGAGGGCGACTTCGCCAACACCGACTTTTCCTCCAACGTGGCCGACCTGGTCGCCGCGGCGCGAAGCTTGGCGCAGACCCACGCGGCACCCCAGGTGCTGATCGGACACAGTCTCGGTGGCGCCGCGGTCCTGATGGCCGCCGAGCAGTTGCCCCAAGTCAAGGCCGTGGCCACGATCGGCGCGCCCAGCGATCCAGCCCACGTCGCGCACCTGCTCGGTCAACACCTCGACCAGATCGAGGCGCACGGCGAGGCGACGATCCAACTCGGCGGTCGGCCTTTCACCATCAAGCGGCAGTTCATTAAAGATCTGCAGAGCCAGTCGCTGACCGAGCGCGTTGGTCAACTCGGCCGGCCCCTGCTGATCTTCCACGCCCCGGGCGACCAGATCGTTGTGGTTGACAACGCACGGGAGATTTTCGAGGCGGCCAAGCACCCCAAGAGCTTCGTTTCACTGGATGACGCCGACCACCTGGTCACGCGAGACCGGGACGCACGCTTCATCGCCGACATGCTGGCCGCCTGGACCCGCCGCTACATTGAGCCGGCCGAGCACGAGCAAACACCCCAGGACACAGTCGTGGTGAGCGAGGGCCAGGCCCCATATGCCCAGGCGATCCGGGCCGGCGAGCATGTGTGGATGTCCGATGAGCCCGAATCGATCGGCGGCGGCGATCGCGGGCCCACGCCCTATGACCTGCTGCTGTCGGCGTTGGGCAGTTGCACCGCGATCACGCTGCGGATGTACGCCGATCGCAAGCAATGGCCGCTGGAACACGTCGAGATCGCGCTGCGTCACGAACGTGTCCACGCCGACGATTGCGACGGGTGCGATGATCGGAACAGACAGCTCGATCGAATTCACAGGCAGGTCGGCCTTGCCGGCGCCCTGGATGACGACCAGCGACAGCGGCTGTTGGAGATCGCGAACAAATGCCCGGTTCACCGGACGCTGATCAGCGATATCCATGTCGCGACGTCTCTCATGGATAAAACGGATTACGTTGGCGGGTCGCACGCGGCATCTCGATGAAGGAACGCCCCCATGGCAGCACGGAAGAAAACGCAGGACAACAACGGTGTGGACCACGAAGTTATCGCGCCTCGGGCATGCATAAGCGATCCATGTGGACGAGCGATGTCCGGCGGGCGGGAACTTAAACGCTGGCTACAGGCCGAGCGACAGTTGCTTCACGAGCATACAGCGCAAGTAGCGGATGCAAAGCAACGCATGTGAGGACGGGCCAATGAACGGACGTCAGACCCAAACTGTGACTCCCTCGTCGCTGCTGACGATGATTCCATGCCCCGCTCTGGCGATCGATGACGACGATGCCATTTATGCGGTCAACGAAGCGATGTGCGAGCTGGTTGGCCGGGACATGGACCATCTTGTCGGTCGCCAACTGACAGAGTTTGTCCTTGGCGAGGAGATTCCGTACGCCCAGGGCAAAGGTGGCCAAGCGCAGACGGACCAGTTGCATGTCATACGGTGCGGAGGCGGGACGATTCGTCTGGTGATCGAGAGCCGATCCCAAAGCGGCCTCCCGGCGGCTTCGGGCGAACTGGCTATCGTCACGCTCACGGATGTCACGGCGTTGAAACGCTCCGAGGAGGGATGGCATGAGTTGTGTACGCATATCAGTCGGCTGTCGGATACGGTGATCGAAGAAGCCCTGCGTCTGCGGCATCAGTTGCAGATGACCGATGGATCGGACGTGCAGACCGCCATGGCGTTGCGCGACGCCTACTTCGATGCGGTTTACATGCTCGCGATGGCCAGCGAAGCCCGTGATGAGCAGACGGGGGCGCACCTGAGGCGAATCGCCGCGTACACCCGGGCGGTCGCGACCGCGCTTGGCATCAGTGGCGCCGACGCCGACGACATTTCCTCGGCCGCCATCCTGCACGATGTGGGCAAACTGCGCGTTCCCGACGCGATTCTTCAGAAGGAGGGCCCGCTCTCGGCTCAGCAGCGGCGGCGGGTTGAGGAGCACACGCTCGCCGGCGAACGCATGTTCCCCGATAAGCCGACGTTCGCCCTGGCCCGGCAGATCGCCCGCAGCCACCATGAGAACTGGGACGGCAGCGGCTATCCGGACGGCCTGCGCGGCGAAGCGATCCCTCAAGCCGCCCGTATCGTCCGCGTTGCCGATGTGTTTGATGCGCTGGTGTCCGCACGTCCCTACAAAGCCCCATGGCCCACCGACCGGGCCGTGAACTACCTCACCGAGCACGCCGGCACGCTGTTTCAGCCATGCGTGGTGGACGCATTTGTTCAGTGTGTGCGCCGCGATGATATCGATCCGATCGCCTATTGCTGTATGCTGTCCGCATCGTCCACGAATGCGAAGTCGGCACAACCTGAAGTCGTCAACCGGGACATGCCGGCAAACCCAAAGAAAGATGCAATGGCGCCCTCGCAATCCACCGCCCGGGTCACACACGCAGAGGATCGCGATGACCGTTGAGGGGCGAAGACTCCAGCGGGAGCGAGACCGCCGGGAAAACTGGAAGCGATGGGGTCCGTACCTGTCCGAACGCCAGTGGGGAACGGTCCGCGAAGACTACTCGGCCGACGGCGCCTTCTGGCACCACTTCCCGCACGATCATGCACGCAGTCGGGCCTATCGATGGGGCGAAGACGGCCTGCTGGGCTGGTGCGATCGACAGTGCCGCCTCTGCTTCGCCCTGGCGCTGTGGAACGGGCACGACCCGATCCTCAAAGAGCGATTGTTCGGCCTGTCCAACCCGCAAGGCAACCACGGCGAAGACGTCAAGGAAATCCATCAGTACCTCGACGCCACGCCGACCTATTCGTATTGCCGGGCCATGTACCGCTATCCGCAGGCGGCGTTCCCCTATCCGCAGTTGATCGACGAGAATCGACGGCGCGATCGTACGCAGGCCGAGTACGAACTGGTCGATACCGGCGTGTTCGAGGACGACCGGTTGTGGGACATTCAAGCCGAGTATGCCAAGGCCGCTCCCAACGACATCCTGATCCGTTTGACCGTGACCAACCGCGGCCCCGAGCAAGCGACGCTGTACCTGATCCCCACGCTGTGGTTCCGCAACACCTGGTCCTGGGGGTGTGGGCACGAGGGATGCACGCTCAAGCCGCATTTGTGGCTGGAGGACCAGGTGATCGCAACGGAGCACGAAACGCTCGGCCGATTCGACCTGCACTTCACCGACGGCCCGGATGGCCAAACGCCCGTGGCGCTGTTCACGGATAATCACACCAACCGACGCCGGTTGTTCGAGGCGGACAACTCGACGCGGTACGTCAAGGACGCGTTTCATGAGTACGTCGTTGCCGGCAACCACGAGGCGGTGAATCCCGAACGGACGGGAACGAAGGCCGGTCTGCTGTACGAGCTGAGTGCGCCGGCCGGCGGAGGGCAGGTTGAGGTGCGTCTGCGTCTGCGCTCGACTGAAGTAGACGCAGCACATGCAGCGCTGGGCCGCTCATTCGCAAGCACGATGACGCGCCGCCGGCGGGAAGCGCGCCAATACATCGAAACGGTGATTCCCGAGGCGCTGCCCGCGGAACATCAAGACGTGGCCCATCGGGCGCTCGCGGGGTTGCTGTGGAGCAAGCAGTTCTATCACTACGTGGTCGCGGACTGGCTGGACGGGGATCCGAACGAGCCAACACCTCCACCGCAGCGCCGCGCTGGCCCCAATGCCGACTGGCCGCATCTGTTCAACCGCGACGTGATCAGCGTGCCCGACAAATGGGAATTCCCTTGGTATGCATCGTGGGATCTGGGATTCCAAATGATCCCGATGGCACTGGTCGATCCGGACTTCGCGAAGAAGCAGTGTGTGCTGTTCCTTCGCGAGTGGTACATGCATCCCAATGGGCAACTGCCGGCGTACGAGATGAACCTCAGCGACGCCAACCCGCCGGTGCACGCCTGGGCCTGCCGACGGGTGTTTGAGATCGATGCGGCCCGACGGGGCACGCCGGACCACGACTTCCTCGCCCGCTGCTTCCAGAAACTGCTGCTGAATTTCACCTGGTGGGTCAACCGCAAAGACGCCGAGGGCCGCAACATCTTCTCCGGCGGGTTTCTGGGGCTCGACAACATCGCCGTGATCGACCGGTCAGAACTGCCGCCGGGCGTGCGGCTCGAGCAGGCCGACGCCACCGCCTGGATGGGCTTCTACTGCGCCAACATGCTTGGTATTGCGCTGGAACTGGCCCAGGTCGATTCGGTCTACGAAGACCTGGCGTCCAAGTTCTTTGAACATTTCATCGCGGTCTGCGATGCGATCAACACCATCGGCGGCCACGGGCTGTGGGATGAGCGGGCGGGCCTGTATCGTGACGAAATGCACATCGACGACCGGAGCATGCCGCTGCCCATCCGCTCGATCGTCGGGCTGCTGCCGATCGCCGCGGTGGAGGTGCTCGAACAGTCCACGATCGACCGTCTGCCGGGCTTCAAGAAACGCTTGAACTGGTTTCTTGAGAATCGTGCCGATCTTGCCCGACAGGTCAGCTACCTCGAATTGGACACCGAACACGAGTGCAGCGGTGCCCATCGACTCCTGGCCATTCCGTCCGAAGATCGGCTGCGGCGTGCGGTGTGGTTGATGATGAGCGAGCAGGAATTTCTCTCGCCGTTCGGCGTCCGGTCGCTGTCGCGCTGGCACGAGCAGCACCCGTTCACGATGCAGATGGACCAAGCGTCGTGCCGCGTGGCCTACGAGCCGGGTGAATCGCAGTCGGCAATGTTCGGCGGCAATTCGAACTGGCGAGGACCGGTCTGGCTGCCCATCAACTACCTGTTCATCCACGCCCTGCGACAGTATGGGTACTTCTACGGCGACCGACTGACCGTTGCCAGCCCCGAGTCCGAAGGCGCGCCGCTCACGCTCGACCAGGCGGCTGACGAAATCGCCTCGCGCTGCCTGCGCCTGTTTGTGTCCGGCGAGTCGGAAACCCGCCCCTGCAACCAGTCATTGCGGGCACTGGCCGACCGGGATGGCTGGCGAGACCTGATCTTCTTCCACGAATACTTCCACGCCGACAGCGGCAAGGGACTGGGCGCGAGCCATCAACTTGGCTGGACATCCCTGATCGCCTCGCTGCTGATCGAAGGCGACGATCGGGCAACCGGGTCGCCGTGTGACGAGCATGCCAGGAGACCAACGCGATGATGCAGACCTGCCGCGCATGGCTGCGGCTCGCCCTGACGCCCTCGGTCGTGCGACGCGGGCTGGCCTACGCGGTCATCGTGGGCGCGATTCTCATCGTGATCAACCACGGCGATGCGCTGTGGCGCGGCGAAGTGTCCGCCTGCCGGGCATGGCGGATGGGCCTGACCGTGCTGGTGCCCTACATCGTCTCGACGCTGTCCAGCGTCGGGGCGATGCGCCGCCCGAAATCACCGGATGTCACGGCCAGTGATTGAGCGGCAGATCGTCACGCACGCCTGCGAACCGAGTCCGCCGGCGTCAGACGCCCGAGCCCACCTGCAACGGCAACCGCAGTGTCGTCGTCTGCGGTGGCAGGCACCGACTGTCGTCGCAGGCCTGGGTCTTGACCTTCACCGTCAGGGACACCGATTCGGCCGACGCATCGGGCTTGACCGTCACGGGGATGCGGAACCAGATGCGGTCGGAGTAGGTGTTCAACTGTTTTTTAAGGATCGGATCGACCATGCGGTGCGGCTCGGGCCGCTTGACCTGGCCGATGGTCAGGGCATCCCCGGCTTCGACCGAAACCGCGGCGGGCATGAGAAACTCGATATCGGGATTCAGGCCGTACAGGTGCCAACCGTCGTCGATGGTCAGGGCGACGGCCAGCTCGATTGATTCGCCGGGTTCGACGCTGAGCCGTGATGCGTGAACGTCGATGGTGATCGGCTCGACGCGCTTGCTCACATCGGGGTCGGATTCCTTGCCGGCGACGGGGGCGGGCGGTTCATCCTGCGCCGCGGCGTCCGTCGCGTTCTGCGGGCGCGGCGGATCCGTCAGGAACTGCGAAGCGGCGACGAGCAGGGCTTCACTACCGAACGGCTGCTGGGCCATGCGGCCGGTCATGGACTGGAGCGTCTTCTTCACCGCCTCGCGGTAGGTCGGGTTGTCGGTGGCGTCGGCCAGTGCGAGCAATGCCTGCGTGGCCACGCCGTTGGCGTTGGGGATGTTGCCGCCGCCGCTGAGGTGCTTCGATCGAGCCAGCAGGCCGTCGTGATTCTTAGTCGTGAAGAAGAATCCGCCGGCTGATTTGTCCTGGAAATCTCGAACCATCACCGCCCCGAGGCGGTCGGCGTGCTTGAGCCAGCGGCGGTCGCCGGTCGCGCGGTGCAGCTCGAGCAGGCCCCGGGCGAAGTACGCATAATCATCGAGGTAGCCCGGCTGCTTGGCCTGGCCGGCCCGGTAGGTCCGCAGCAGCATGCCATCGTCGCGCACCAGGGTGTCGAGGATGAAATCGGCGGCGCGGGCAGCGGCTTGGGTGTAGCGCGGCTCGTCGAGCTGCCGGCCGGCGTACGCCAGCGCGCCGATCATCAGCCCGTTCCAGCTTGTCAGCACCTTGTCGTCCTTGTGCGGCTGAACCCAGGTCTGTCGGCGAGCCAGCAGTTTGTCGCGCATCTGATCGATTCGCGTGGCAAAGGCCTCGGGATCCTCAGCACGCTGTTGCGCGATCGCACGGATCGGCTTCTGGAGATGGGGGATGTTGGTGCCCGGCCGTTCGCCGGTGGCTTCTTCGGTGAAGTTGCCGGCTTTGTCGAAGTTGTAAAGTTCTGCGAACAGCTTCGCATCGGCCTCGCCGAGCACCTCGCGCAGTTCGTCGATATGCCAGACGTAGGTTTCGCCTTCCTTGCCCACTTCGCCGGAGTCGATGGCCGAATAGAACGCACCCCGCGGCGAGGTCATCTCTCGCTCGACCCATCGAAAGATATCGGCCACGGCGCGGCGATATCGCTCGTGGCCGGCGAGCTTGTAGCCATCGACGTAATGGCGCATGAGCTGGGCATTGTCGTAAAGCATCTTCTCGAAGTGAGGCAGAAGCCAGTGTTGATCGGTGGAGTAGCGGTGGAACCCGCCGCCAACGTGGTCGTGCATGCCGCCGAGCCACATCGCGTCGAGCGTGTGGGTGATCGGTTTGGGCATGGCGTCGTTCCTGGTCTGGCGATGGTGCTGGATGAGCACCGCCAGCGTGCCGTGCGGGGGAAACTTGGGCACCGGGCCGAATCCACCGTGGCGCTGGTCGTAGCGCTGAGCCAATTGCGTGGCGACCTGATCGACCAACTCCATGCTCAGGGGCTGGCCATCCGCTTGAACACCGCCGGCGCTGATCCGCGCGATGGCCTGGGCCATCTGATCGGCCTGCTGATCGACCTGCTTGCGCTGCTGATCCCATATCTCCGCCAACCGCTTGAGCGCGGCGATGAACTGCGGCTTTGGAAGATAGGTGCCGGCCATCCACGGCTTGCCCTCGGGCGTCAGCCAGACCGAATTGGGCCAGCCGCCGCGTCGCGTCATCAACTGTGTGGCGAGCATGTATTGCTTATCCACGTCCGGCCGCTCCTCGCGGTCGACCTTGATCGCCACGTAGTGCTCGTTGAGGATTTTGGCCACCTGCTCGTCCTCGAACGATTCTTTTTCCATCACGTGGCACCAGTAACAGGTCGAATAGCCGACCGATAGGAAGATGGGCTTATCTTCCCGCTTGGCCTTCTTGAACGCCTGCTCGCCCCACGGGTACCAATCCACGGGATTATGGGCATGCTGGAGCAGATAAGGGCTGGTCTGGTTGACCAGGTGATTGGTGTGCTTGTGTTGGGTCGGTTGCTTGTCCGCGGCCTGCTTCGCCGGCTCCCGCTGCGGACGGTCGCCGTCGGCCTGTTGGCCCCATACCCACACGCTCAGCGCAGGCAGCACGATCGCCAAGGCCACCAGGCCCGTGAGCCGTCGCGCACGCGATGGTCGCTGAATCGTTTGATCTTTCATATCGTTGGCTCTTTGGGTTTGATGGCGTCCATCCTGATGATCCCCCGGGCGGTCATCCGGCCGCCTGCTCGACCGCCGCGACCAGCTTCGCGCCAATTTGCTTGAGCGTCTGATCGTGCGTCAGTTTCTCGACGACTTGACTGGTTTCGGCGTTCACCAGAAGAATGAAACCGGTCTTGCGGCCGTACTCGGCCCAGATGTCTTTCATATTCAGGGCATGGGCCAGGTACTCGGCCTGCGTCCTGCCATGCTCGCGTGTCTGATCCAGCGTGATCCAGAGCACCGGCTGCTGGTCGAACTTCGCCTGCATTTCCTCGTACACGTCGCCCATGGCCTTGCATGATCCACACCAGTCGGCGTGAAACTTCACCGCGATGATTTTCGGGCCCGCCACCTCGGGGGCTTCGTTGGCTTGGGCCTTGGCGGCCGCGCCCTTCGTCGCCGAGCCCGACTGGGCATACGACCACGTCGTCCAGGTTCCCAACGCCACGAGTATCGCGAGGGTCAGGCCGAGGACGGAACGGTGGAAGGCGGGGGTGTTCATATCAGTTGCTCCTGTGGTAAAGGGGGTTTGCCTTCGATCAGCCACGTGCTGATCATGATCGTGAGTTTGTGTGATCTTCGCTGGCATCGTTTGTTTCTTCGCACACGAGGGCGTAGCCGTTCGGTCCTTCCGACCAGATCGCCACGCGCTGGGCCGGTGAATCCGGCGACGGCTGAATAATCGTCTGCGTGCGGCCGAATCCCGGCTTCAGGCCGAACGCCTCGGGTTCGAACTGGTAAAGCGAGTGCGTTTGTCCGTCGCGCCACCAGCAGGTGTAAACCACCTGGCGCCGATCAAACTTGCAGATGCGGCCGCCCTCGAGCCGGTAATTTTCGCCCAGATCGGGCATGCGAACGGCCAGGGCGGTCGCGACATCGAGCGTCCTCTCCACCTTGTCGGGGTTCGATGAACGCACCGTCATCGCCGGTCCGCGTAGGTGGTCGGCCGCCGCCAGTTGCGCCAGGGTTTGCGCCGCCGTCGCGCCATCGCCCGGCCCCGTCGGCCATGGCCAGACGAGCAAACCGATTGCCAGCATCGCCGCAATCGCTCCGGCGAACGCGCGCCGCTTCGCCGAGGCACTCCGGCGATCCGGCGTGGTCGCGGTGAGGGTCAACAGACGTTCGGTCAACCCCGTCGGCAGTGTCACCTGCGGCAGTTCCAGCCGCATCCGTTCGTTGATCGCCACCAGCTCCACCCAGTGTTCTTCCGCCCAGTCGTCGGCCTGTTGAACGCGCCGCACCACATGTCTTCGAGTGGGATGTTCCTCGGGCAATAGCACGGCGTCGGCCATGTCGCGGCAAAGTTGTTCGCGTTCCTGCAGATTCATGCCCCACCTCCCAGACGAAGCGATTGGGATGAGTTGTGATCAATCTGGCCCGCGGGCGGCGCGGCGGGAGATTCCAAGCAGGGTCGCAAGCGCTGCCGGGCGCGGTGAATCCGGGACAGCACCGTGCCCAGCGGGATGTCCAGCGACTCGGCCGCCTGCTGACAGGTCATCCCCTCCAAAAACACCATCAGCAGCGGCACCTTCACCGTATCGTCGAGTTCATCCAATACCCGCTGAAGCTGTTCCTGATGGCTCAGGCGCGTCAACGCTGATGGACTGGGATCGAGTCGTTCCGCGCCCTGATCGCTCGATGCGGCCGGGATTCTTCTCGTGCGGCCGCGTACCCAGTGGGCGTAACGGTGTCGGAGAATCTGATACAACCACGCCCGGGCCTTGGCCGTCTCTCGCAGCTTCGCCATGTCCTTCCATGCGTGATAGAACGTCTCCTGTACCAAATCCTCGGCGGCTTCGGCCTCACCGCACAGACGGTAGGCCATGCGGTAGAGGTCGGCGGCATGACCCCGGACCCACGTTTCATACAACGTCCGCCGCTTCGCCTGCGTCCGATGATGCCACAAACTGTCGCACGGTCCATCCATGGGTCACCAATCAGGGCCGTAAGGCAACAAACGCGAGGATGCGCACAAGCACGCCGCCTTCCTCACGATGGATGTGCCTGAAACGATCATCATTATTCCCCGATCTGTGGCCAACGATAAAAAAATAGTGCGACCGATCGTCATTTTCGACGAACAATTCCGTGTCGTTCGGGCACATCTTACATAGGCACACCCGGATCGACCGGGCAGAGACGAATGACAGCCAACAGGCGATATCGAAGAGGCAGCCGCGGGATTGTTCTGATCCTGGCGGGTTATGTTTTGGTGGTTGGCCTTGCTCAGGTGATCGCCTCGCGGCGTGCGGCTCCGGACACACAACAGCAGATCGCCGCGACGCTGGTTCGCTGGGGGCTGTCGGTCGAGGGGCTGGAGCTTCCGGTGTCATCGGCTCAAGTGGATCGCCGCATCGCCGACCTGCGCAGCCCACACGGGGAAGTCCGGGTTCAGGCCGCCGCCTGGCTGGCCTCGCACGGTGTGCGTGACAGCGGCGGCAACATCGCCGCGGCGATGGACGATCCGCTCACCCGTCGCCCCTGCCAGCTCGCCAAGTCGCTTGGCGAGCTCGGCGACGAGTACTGGACCGGCACACTCGTGGCCGCCGTGCAACAACGCGCCAACACCGACCTGCGCGTCTGCGCGACACTCGCTCTGGGCGACCTCCAATCACGGCAGGCGATCGAAGCACTGATCGAAGCACACCGGTCAGGAATCATGGGCACCACGGCATTGAACGCACTGAGTCGCATCGCCGACCCGACGACCCTGGCGTTCTTCAAAGAAGTGGCGGCCGAATCGTCCCGCGCCGCCGAACGCGACATCGCCCGCACGGCCATCGAACGCATCGCCTTGCTCCAGCAGCCCGATCCTGTGGCGTCGCTGATTCAGCGACTCGATGAGCATGTCAGCGCCGATCGAATGGAACAATGGACCGTCCGCCGCCTTGCCGAACGCCCGGACATTCGATCGGTGCGGCTGCTGCAACACGCCTTGGAGCGGTCTGAAGAACACCAGCATCAATCGTGGCTTGCCGCGGCGCTGCTCGCGCACGGCCACGTCGGCCGGGCTGCTCTGACCAACCTGACCGAGTCCGCCCATCCCGGGATGGGCGACTCCTCGACAACGGTCGTGGCGGAGGCGGCGATTGGTCTGACGAAGCCGAATCAAACAATCGCCGTTTTGGACAGCGCCATGCCACCGGTTGATGAAACCCGATCGCGATCCTCCCGGTGAAACGATGAGGCCGGCCACGTGCGGGTGTGATCGGTGTAAGCGACGGGCCATTCCGAATTGAACAATTCCTGATCAGTGAGTGCAAGGTTCGGCCGCCAGTCACGATGTAAACCCATTGATCCCGCACCCACGTCTCGTACAGCTTGCGCCGCCTGTTCAGCGCCCAAGATTTCGATAAGTTGTCTCGCGGTCTCTCGCGGGTGGAAAATGTGTGGAGAGGCCGGCTGCCGCTTGGACTACCCGAACCCCGAGTACCGCTGAAATCGCCAAAGAAAGGCGGTGTAAGGATCGCCGGATAGGCCCGACTCACGTCAAACCGCTATGGTTCTGACGGTAGCTGCACATGACCTCACAAACCGCGACATTGACCATCGCCGGCAGAAACGCGTTTGACCACATTGTTTCTGGCACTGGCCCTCGGCCTCGGCCTGGCTTTGGCCTGCTGTGAAAGTTCGGAGAACACCGGGGCCGACGGCTCGGGCACGAAGTCGCACTC
>CAZUHK010000028.1:0-21627 GCA_964620345.1 uncultured Planctomycetaceae bacterium | reverse complement strand
GGTCGAGGCGGGGATCGACTTTACCGACCAGGACGATGTGGTTGCGATCACGCCCGGGCAGTTGCGTGCTTCGCTGGAAGAGATCGCCGGTCAGATCGCGCGGATGCTTGCCGACAGCCGGCCGTGGGCGGACGTGCAGTCGCTGGCGTGGGTGGTGCTGGTGGGCCGGCCCAACGCGGGCAAGAGCACGCTGTTCAACGCGCTGCTTGGCCGCGAGCGCGCGGTGACCAGCGCCGTGGCCGGCACCACGCGCGACGTGCTGGCCGAGCCGCTGAAGCTGGGCGGCGCCGAGGTGATGCTGGTCGACATCGCGGGCCTCGACGAGGCCGACGGCCTGATCGAAACCGCGATGCGCAGCGCCGCCGATGAAGCGGTGCAGCGTGCGGACCTGCTGGTGGTGCTGGCTGAGGACGACGAACCGTTCTCGCCGCCGCGTGACGATGTGCCGATCATCCGCGTGCGTTCCAAGGCCGATCAACCCGTCGCCGTGGCGAGTGACGCCGAGGTGGCGGTCAGCGGGACGACGGGCCGGGGGCTTGGCGCGTTGCGTCAGCGCATCGCCGAGCGTCTGGCCGACCGGCTCGTGGCGGTGGGCGGGGAAGTATTGTGCCTTCAGCCGCGCCACGGCGACTGCCTGCGGCGGTGCGCTGCGGAGATCGATCGGGCACGCGAGCAGAGCGAACCGGAGATGATCGCCGCGGCGCTGCGCACCGCGCTGGATCACCTCGGCGAGGTCGGCGGCCGCATGTCGCCCGACGATGTGATCGGCAAGGTGTTCGCGACGTTCTGTGTGGGGAAGTAGGGGGGAAAGAGACGCAGCAGGAGCGGGATCGGCGGCGCAGGGGCTTTCACTTCGTCTCTTCGTCTCTTAGTCTCTACGTCTCTTAGTCCCCACACGCCCATGGCCAAGAAGAAGCTCAAATCCGATCATGCCCCGCGGATCACCAACCGCAAGGCCCGCCACGACTACCACATCGAAGAGACGTTTGAAGTCGGTATCCGGTTGCAGGGCAGCGAGGTCAAGAGCATCCGCGACGGCCGCGTCTCGCTGGCCGAGGGCTTCGCGCGTGTCGAGCCGCGCACCGGCGAGCTGTGGCTGTACGACGTGAACATCAGCCCCTACGAAAACGCGCCGGTGACCAACCACGACCCCAAGCGCAAGCGCAAGCTGCTCGCCCACCGCCGCGAGATCGAGCGGCTGCAGGGCCTGACCAGCGCCAAGGGCTCGACGCTCGTGCCGCTGACGCTCTACTTCAACACCCGCGGCATCGCCAAGCTCGAGCTCGCCGTGGCCACCGGCAAGCGCCAGCACGACAAGCGCGAGAGCTTGAAAAAGGATCAGGCCGCCAAGGACATGCGCCGCGCGATGACGCGGCGGAAGATCGGTTGACGCCGCGTTGACCGTGGGCGACAGGCCCTTGGTTCAACGATCATCCTCGTCTTCTTGCTCGTCCCACGCCTCCTCGGCGGCCTCGGGGTCGTCTTCGTACACCAGTTCGTCGTCGTCCGCGTTCTCGTCGATGTCTTGGTCGACGACGTTGCCGTGGACCTCGACGGCGGCGTCCTGCATGTGGGCCTTCATCTGCTCCCACTCTTCGAGGGTCATCATCACCTCGCGGGCCTGGCTGCCCTTGTGGGTGCCGAGGATGCCGGCGGTGGCCATGGCTTCGATCAGGCGGCTGGAGCGGGAGTAGCCGATCGTCAGCCGGCGCTGCAGCAGCGAGACGCTGCCGCGCTGGCTTTCGAGCACGACGCGCACGGCGTCCTCGAAAAGCGGATCGCTCACCGCCTCTTCGTCGACGTCCGCCTGGTCGGCGCTTCGGATCTGAATGAGCTGCGGCTCGAAGCTCGGGGCGGCCACGTCCTTGAGGAACCGCGCGGTCTTGCGGATCTCCGCGTCGTCCACCAGCGTGCCCTGGGCTCGGGTGAGCTTGCTGGAGCGCGGCGAGAGGTAGAGCATGTCGCCGTGGCCCAGCAGCAGCTCGGCGCCCTTGGAATCCAGCACGATGCGGCTGTCCATCCCGCTGGCGACCTTGAACGCCACGCGGCAGGGCATGTTCGATTTAATCAGCCCCGTCACCACGTTCGCCTGCGGGCGCTGGGTCGCGAGGATCAGGTGGATGCCCACCGCACGCGCCTTCTGCGCGATCCGCACGATGTGGCTCTCGACTTCCTTGTTGGTCATCATCAAATCGGCCAGCTCGTCGATCACGAAGACGATGCGGTACAGCTTCTTGGGGATCTTCGCTTCCTCGGCTTCGTTCTGCGGATCGAATATCTCGTAGAGTTCTTTGAGCGAGAGTTGGTTGTAGCTGTCGATGTCGCGGACGCCGGCCTCGGCCAGCAGCTCGTACCGTTCGTCCATCTTGGTCACCGCCCATTCGAGGATCGCCGTGGCCTTGCCCATCTCGGTGATCACCGGGCACATCAGGTGCGGCACGTCCTTGAACATGCTCATCTCGACCATCTTCGGATCGACCAGGATGAGCTTCACTTCATCGGGCCGGCGGGTGAACAGCCAGCTCATCAGGATCGAGTTGAGGCAGACGCTCTTGCCCGAGCCGGTCGTGCCGGCGATGAGCATGTGGGGCATGGTGGCCAGGTCGGCCACGAGCGGGTTGCCGCTGGCGTCCTTGCCCAGGTACATCGGCAGCTTCATCTCGTCGCGTGCCTCCTCGCCTCCCAGGGCCATGAGGTCTTTGAGGCGGACGCGCTCCTTCTTGAGGTTGGGCACCTCGATGCCGACGGTCGATTTGCCCGCGGTGTTGGGCACGATGCGGATGTTCTGGGCCTTGAGCTCGCGGGCGACGTCGGACGCGATCGCGCCGAGTTGGCTGACCTTCGTGCCCGGGGCCAGCGCCACCTCGTAGAGCGTGATGACCGGCCCGGCGTCGATGGCGACGACCTCCGCGTCGATCCGGTAGGTCTGCAGCGCGCGTTCAAGGATCTCCGCCTGCTCGCGGACGTGGCCGGCGATCTCTTCGCTGAAGTTCTGCTCGGGTTCGGCCAGCACGTCCAGCGGCGGGAACTGGTAGCCCGACAGATCCTGCGGCGGGGCGACCGGGGGGGCGGCGCCGGTCGGTTTGGCGAAGGTGATCGGCAGTTTCTTGATCTTCTCCCGCAGCGTCGCGGTGTCGAGCTGCTTCTTCTGTTGGGCCGTGGGCTGCTCGGCCGCGTCCTGCTGCTCGGCTTGGACGTACTCGTCCTCGTCGAGCACCTGCTCGCCGGCCGCTTCGGCTTCGATGTCGTCTTCGTCGTCCGCTTCGATCGCCGGTTCAACGGGTTGGGCTTCGTCGATCACTTCTTCATCGGGTTCTTCGGCGTGGCCGTGGCGGACGGGGATGGCGCGGGGCCGCAGCACGGTGCCGGTGGCCGGTTCGCGGAATCGGCTGAACATCCGGCCGGCCAGGCCGGCCAGTTGCGGGCGAGGCACGCGGATGGCGCTCAGGCGGCGCAGCGCGCGGGCCGCGGCGTGCGGCGCGGCGGCGACTAGCTCGTCGACCGCGACGACCAGCCCCACGCCGAACATCGCCAGCAGCATGACCATCGTGCCGACCTCGCGAAAGTGGGTCCGCATCAGGTCGGTCAGCCAGATGGCAACCAGGCCGCCGGCGCCCTCGGGCATGGCGCCGGCATGGGGGAACCGGATGGCGATGAAGCCGCTGACGGCGAGGGCGCAGACGATCGCGCCGGCGATGCGCAGGGGCAGGTGGCCGATCGCGCGTCCGGCGCCGCTGGTGGTGAGCACGACCAGCCAGCCGGCCATGATCAGCCAGATGCCCGGGCCCAGCGTGAAGTAGAGTTGATAGGCCAGCCACGCGCCGGCCGGGCCGCACCAGTTGGCCACCGGCCAGGCCTGGGGGGCGACGGCGTGGCTGGGCCAGTCGGTCGGGACGTAGCCGATCAGGGCGGTGGTGGCAAACAGCCACGCGGCGGCGGCGAGCATCCACGCCAGCCGTTTGAGCGGGCCGAAGGATTGCGGGTCGGTCGTCTGCTTCTTGCTCTGGGTCGCCATGGGCGCGCGGTGCCTCCGAAGCGGGTTATCGGCGATATCACTGTGGAATCGTCAGTATTGGCCACCGGCGCGGCGCGAAGCCCAACGCGGCTACTGGGCCGGCGCCAGCGCCCGGTTGATCGCCTTGCGGGCGTGATTGGGGGCGGCTTGTCTGGCCCATTGGCGAAGGGCGGCCGCGGCGGCGCCGTCCTGACCGTGCTTGGCGGCCGAAGCGATCCAGCGGCGGATCAGCGGTACGGTCGCCTTGGGGTTGCGATGCGCCGCGACGAGTGTCTTGAGCGCCGGCAGGGCGGCCGCGTGGTCTTCGTCGACCGTGGCGTTGAAGTGCGCGGACGATGCATCTAGCAGCATCACCCCCCCGGCCGGCAGCTTATTCACCACCGTGGGGTTGGCTTGGACAATCCATTGGCGGGCCTCGGGTTTGTCGCGCGCCAGCCAGATCGCGGTGGCCAGCTCGCCGGGTTCCAGCTTGGCCTGCACCGCGGGCTTGTCCGCCGTGGCGCGAAGCAGCGCCAGCGCGGCGTCGGCGGCTTGACCGGGCTGGTGCATCGCGCGGCGGAAGCGACTGACCACGTCATCCCCCGCGGCCAGCGGCGCAAAACCATCGGGCAGATCATCGACCGCCACGCGATTGGCCGGTGTCTTGCGATGGCTGAGCAACGGATCGCCCAGGCAGATCAGCTTCCACGGTCGGCTCATGGGATGCCCCGGCGATTGGCGTGCGGCGAACGCCAGGGGCGTGCCCGAGGCGTACTTGATCGCCATGCCGGTGGGTGCGGCGAAGGCGTGCAGGTACGGCTCGTCGATCGCGCCGAAGTACCAGTACGCCCCATTGGCGATCGCCCGGCCGGCCAGCGACCAGTCCCGATCGATCCGCTGGGCCGAGAAGCTGTGGATGAAGTGGTACACCGTGGCAAAGCCCATCGGCAGCTCGTCCGGGGAGCCGGCGCCGCGCAGGTCAAACTTTTTCACGTGGCCCGAGGAGTTGATCCAGATCATGCCCGGCTCAAGCCGCTGGGCGGTTTGCAGGAAGTTCACGGGCGTCACGTCGGTGCCGCTGAGCCGCGTGACCTTCATCACCTGGGCCAGCGCCTTGTGAGCCGCCTCCTGCACGTACCTCTCGAACGCCCCGCCGCCGCGGTTGGTGTAATCGTCGACAAGCAGGGCGGCGTCGGGCTGGAGGAACAGCGAAGCCATCGCGTGGTAGATGATCTGCCTGTCGTAACCGTGCAGCCGGCCGATCACGGCCAGCCGCATCCCCCCGGCCCGTCGCCCCAAGGCATCGTCGACCGCGAGCTTCTGCTTGTTGGCGGTGAAGCCGACGGGGTAATCGCCGGCCAGCGTCAGGCCGAACCATTCGCCGACGCGCACCAGCCCGCGCCCGGTGGCGTGGGCCATGATCGATTGATTGACCTCGCCCAGCGCCTCGGCGTTCGGCTCGCCTTGGGCCAGGGGCGTGGGCTTGTAGGTGAACACCGGCTGGCCGCGGCCGATCGCCAGGGCCAGCGCGGCCAACGCGCCGGGGTGATCCGGATCGATGACGACCAGGCCCGGGGCGTCGGCGGGCCGGTCGCCAAGGCGCTTGTTGTGGGCCGCGATCGCGGCGCGAACCGCGTCAGCCGTGGCGGGGGGCTCGGCGGCGTCATCGGCGTCGAAGCGCACCACCCTGGCCGGCTTGAACGCGCGGATGAACATCGCCGAGTACCAGCCGTCGTCGATCAGCACGGGAAACCAGCGTTCGTCGGTCCAGCGCTCGATCGCCGCGAGGAAGTCTGCCGGGCTGTCGACGAGCACGACCACGTCGGCCACGTCGCGCTTCAGCCAGACGGCGTGGCGGCGGTTGAATGCGCCGGTGATCTGGCTGTGCACCACGCCCGCGGCGTGCTTGATCGCCTCGGCGTCGGCACGTTCGATCACCTCGGCCAGCGATTGGGCCGCCTGGTCGGCCTTACCCTGCTCGATCGCCCGCAGCGCCAAAGCGTACTGCTGGTGCGCGGTCGGCTGGGGCTGGGCGGCGGCCGCGACGCCGAGCGATGCGGCGACAAACGCGATCAGGGGGCTGTGGCGGGCTCGAGTCATGCATCACTCCAAACTTCATCGGCGAGGGCGGATTTCGTTTGCGTCTGCCGGGGTTATATCGCATCGTTGACCCGGTTTGCAGGTTCGATCCACGATTCAGGGGCACGAAGTATGAGGCAGGCACTGATTTACATGTTGTGGCTGGCCGCGGCGGCGCTGGTGCTGGGCGCGGTCTTCGCGCCGGGCATCGGGCTGGTGCATGGTTCGCCGATCGTGGCGGTGGGCCTGGGCCTGATCGGCGCCGGGCTGATTCGACACCATCGAGACGGGGCCGGGGCGTCGGTGTAGGCCGAACGCCACGTTGAGAAGTCAACCCCCTGCGTCCGTGATCCGGGCGGTCTTCGGGCCGCCCGGATCGGGTTCGCGCGCGCCTCGCAAACAGTTGCAGTGTTTTTCGCTTTGGCGCGGTGGTCGATTCGGCCGATACCGCATATCATGGCCTGATTCGTGGCGAACGATCGCCGATACACCCCAAGAGCCGGACCAGCGGGAGCGGTCACGATGGCGTCTGTTGACAAGCAGTTGGAGCGGATTCCTTCCGCAACGGTTCGATTCGCCGGCGACTCGGGCGATGGCATGCAATTGGCGGGCATGCGCTTCACCGATGCCTCGGCGATCTTCGGCAACGACATCGCCACCCTGCCGGACTTTCCGGCTGAAATCCGCGCCCCCGCCGGCACCGTCGCGGGCGTCTCGGGCTTTCAGATCAATTTCGCCGCCGAGCGCATCCACACGCCCGGCGACAAGGTCGACGCGCTGATCGCGATGAACCCCGCGGCGTTCAAGGCCAACATCCCCGAGGTCCGCGAGGGCGGCATCGTCGTGGTCAACGAATCGGAGTTCACCAAAGTCAACCTCCGCAAGGCCGGCTACGAAGAGGGCTACAACCCCATCGTCGACGAGGTCATCACCGCCGGGTACAAGCTCTACCCCGTGCCGATCACCCGACTGACCGAGGACGCGCTCAAGGACAGCGGCCTGGGGGCCAAGGACATCGGCCGGTGCAAAAACATGTACGCGCTGGGCCTGGTGTACTGGCTGTACGAGCGGCCGCTGGACCCGACCATCGACTTCCTCAACGACTTCTTCGGCAAGAAGAAGAAGATGCCCGAGGTCGCCGAGGCCAACATCCGCGTGCTGCGGGCGGGGTACGACTTCGGCGACACGACCGAGATGATCCTGCACCGCTACGAGGTGGCCAAGGCCGACATCCCCCCCGGCAGGTACCGGCGGATCACCGGCAACGAGGCGCTGGCGATCGGGCTGGTCGCATCGGGCAGCTTGAGCGGGCTGGACCTGGTGTATGCGACGTATCCGATCACCCCGGCCAGCGACATCCTGCACAACCTGGCGACGATGAAGCACTACGGTGTAAAGACGGTGCAGGCCGAGGATGAGATCGCCGCGGTGTGCATGGCGATCGGCGCCAGCTACGCCGGGCACCTGGGCGTGACCGGCACGTCGGGCCCGGGCCTGTGTCTCAAGGCCGAGGCGATGGGCCTGGCGGTGATGGCCGAGCTGCCGCTGATCGTGGTCAACGTGCAGCGCGGCGGGCCATCGACGGGCCTGCCGACCAAGGTCGAGCAGAGCGACCTGCTGCAGGCGCTGTTCGGGCGCAACGGCGACAGCCCGGTGGTCGCGATCGCGCCGCGCTCGCCGGCCGACTGCTTCGACATCGCGATGGAAGCGGCCCGCATCGCCATCCGCGCCCGCGTGCCGGTGGTGATCCTCTCCGATGGCTACGTGGCCAACGGCGCCGAGCCGTGGCAGATTCCTGCGGCCGATTCGCTGGAGAAGATCGAGCTGTCCGACCCGCCGCCGCCGCAGGACGACAAGCCCTTCGAGCCGTATGTACGCAACGACGACCTGGCCCGCCCGTGGGTCGCGCCGGGCCACGCCGGCTACGAGCACCGCGTGGGCGGCCTGGAAAAAGCGCACAACACCGGCGACGTCTGCTACCTGCCGGACAACCACCAGAACATGACCGACCTGCGCCACGCGAAGGTGGCGAAGGTGGCCGACTACATCCCCGAACTCGAAGTGGATGGCCCCGACGAGGCCGACCTGCTCGTGCTGGGCTGGGGCGGCACGTACGGCGCGATCACCACCGCCGTCGCCCGCGCCCGCACGGCCGGCCGCTCCATCGCCGCGGCGCACCTGCGTTACCTCAACCCGTTTCCCAGGAACCTCGAAGCCGTGCTCAAGCGTTACAAGCAGGTGCTCATCCCCGAGCTGAACACCGGCCAGCTTCGCCTGCTGATCCGCGGGCAGTTCCTGGTCGACGCCCGAGGCCTGAACAAGGTTGCCGGCCAGCCGTTCCTGGTCGACGAGATCGCCCAGGCCATTGACCTGCTGCTCGGCGGCGACTGGCCCGAGGGCCGGGTGGCCCTGACGCCGCGCCACCACGAGGTGGATGTAAAAGAATCTCGGAAGTTGGCGTCGATTTCCTGAAGTTTGCCGAACACGAACCTACGGTGAGACATGGCTTCCACAACCGATACCAAAGCATCGCTGCCCGTACTCAAGGCCAAGGACTTCGCCTCCGACCAGGATGTGCGCTGGTGTCCGGGCTGCGGTGATTACGCGATCCTCAACCAGGTGCGAAAGGTCTGCGCCAAGATCGGCGCGACCAAGGAAAACACCGTGTTCGTCTCGGGCATCGGCTGCTCCAGCCGCTTCCCGTACTACATGGATACTTACGGGTTCCACACCATCCACGGCCGCGGCCCGGCGCTGGCCACCGGCATCAAGGTCGCCCGGCCGGACCTGGACGTCTGGCTGATCACCGGCGACGGCGACGGCCTTTCGATCGGCGGCAACCACCTGATCCACATCCTCCGCCGAAACGTCAACGTCAAGATCCTGCTGTTCAACAACCGGATCTACGGCCTGACCAAGGGGCAGTACTCGCCGACGTCGGAGGAAGGCAAGAAGACCAAGAGCTCGCCGATGGGTTCGCTGGACATGCCCCTGCGGCCGATCAGCGTGGCCGTCGCGGCCGAGGCCAGCTTCGTCGCCCGCGCCGTCGACGTGGACAAACGCCTGGGCGATGTCATCGAGGCCGCGGTGAATCACAGGGGCTCGGCGTTCGTCGAGATCTACCAGGACTGCAACGTCTTCAACCACCGCGCCTTTAAGTTCGCGACCGACAAGGACACCAAGGAAGACGCCACGCTCTGGCTGGAGCACGGCAAGCCGATGGTCTTCGGCAAGGACCGCGAAAAGGGCATCCGCCTCGAAGGCGGCAAGCCCGCGGTCGTCCAACTGGGCAAGGGCATTACCGAAGACGACCTGCTGTTCCACAACGTGCACGATGAGGCACACGCCTTCATGCTCAGCCGCATGCGCCACGACGCGGACAAGCCCGACGACCACCGCTTCCCCGAACCGATGGGCGTGTTCTACCAGATCGACGATGAGTGCTACGAAGACATGGTCAACCAGCAGGTCACCGAGGCCCGTAAGACGCGCGGCGAAGGCACGCTGGAAGACCTGCTGCACGGCGGCGATGTGTACGACGTGGCCTGACCGCCGGCGCAGCACCGACCATCATCAAATCGCCTTGAACGCCATCCTCAGACGGCGGCGCATCTGTGTGCTGTCGGGTTCGCCGGGGTCAACACGCAAACGGGAGGAAAAGCTTTCGCCTTTCCCCCCAATATTCGGGCCACCGTCGCCTGCGGGGTCGGGGGTCGGATTGAGGCGACGGGCGCTGGCCCGAAAAACGACGAGTTGATTCGGATTAGCAATGGCTAACGTTTATGTCGGCAAGGCGCGGCGGCCGGCTTGAGGCGCGAAGTGCGACCGCAAGGCACAATCCGCTGGATTCGCGCGAAAACGGGCGCATGGCCCGCAGATTGACCTGATTCGGCCAGGCGTTAATTGCCCCCGCCCGAGCCACCGCCGCCCTTGCCCTTGCGTCGGCGCCGGCGGCGGCGCTTCTTTTTGGGCTGGCCCTCACCTGAGCCATCGTCCACGTTGGCCGAGGGCGCGCCTTCCTTGCTCTGCACCTCGCCATCGGTCAGGGGCTGGCCCGGCTTGGGGCGGCGCGGTTCTTCGCCGGCGCTCTTGTCCTTGCGGCGCTTGCGTTTCTGTTCGCGCCGCCGCTCTTTCTCCGCCTGCTCGGCCTGCTCGCGGGCCTCGGCGGCCTGACGCTCGGTGTCCTGTCGAATCTGCTGCTCCTCGTCTCTGCCGACCTTGCGGATGTTCTCCACCGGGTAGGCGTTGCGCTGGCTCGAGTCGTCCAGTTCGACCAGCACCAGTTGCGTGAGGATCTGCGTGCTGAGCACCGTGCCCAGGCCATCGTCGGTCAGCACGCGGGTCTTGCGGTGGGGCAGGCGCTTGCGCAGGTCGTCGTAGGTCACCTCTTCGTACCGCAGGCAGCACATCAGCCGCCCGCAGCGCCCGCTGATCTTGGATGGATCGAGCGTGGCCTTCTGGATCTTGGCGTTGCGCATCGAGACCGGCTTGAGCACCTTGAGAAACTGCCGACAGCAGCAGTGCTGGCCGCACTTTTCGTAGTCCGCCACGAGCCGCGCCTCATCGCGGGCGCCGACCTGCCGCATCTCGATCCGCGTGTGCAGCTCGCCGGCGAGGGCGCGGACCAGATCGCGGAAGTCGACCCGGCCCTCGCTGGTGAAGTAAAACACCACCCGCTCGCCGCCGAGCAGCACCTCGGCCTCGACGAGCTTAATGTCGAGGTTCAACGCCTTGATCTGCCGCTTGGCCGCGGCGATCATCTCGCCCTTGGCCGCGTCGAGGCGGCTCTGCTCCATCAGGTCGTCGGCGGTCGCGACGCGCAGCACCTTGCCCTCGGTGGTGAACGGGAACTGCTTGCCGCCGGACTGCTCGATGTAATCGAGCATCTGCTTGCGGGTGACCGAGTGGCCGCAGCCGCCGTTGGCACAGGTGGTGGTGAGCATCTCGGCCAGTTCCACGCCGCGCGGCGTGCGCACGACCAGCTTCGTCCCGCAGCCGGGGATCTCGTTGCCGCCGTGCTTGAACTCGCCGATGCTGCGCATGTAGCCGAACCGCACCACGATCGTCTCGGGCGGTTTGAGCCGATCGATCGCCTTGGCTTCTTCCTCTTCGCTGATCACGGGCAGGGGATGAATGGGCATGGGTGTGTTTCGCTTTCAGGTTCCGGGCACCACACCACCGTCACTCGATCGCGAGTGAACCTCCGGCGGGCGGGCTTGTCGTCAGGCGGTTTTTTGTACGCCGCGATCGGCCCTGACCGCCGACCGCGTCTCACGAAACACAGCAGAGAATGCTCAATGACCAATAACCAACATCCAACGAAGAACGGAATATGGCGATGGGTCATTGGCCATCGGTCATTCCGAGCGCGTCGTGTTGAGCGACGCGACCAGCCCATTGTACCGCAAGGTTGTCCAGCAGCAATGCCGGGGCGACGTTGCTGGCCATCTGCTCCTCGGCCTCGTGCAGCAGGTCGATGCCGATGAACCAGGGCGCCAGCGCCGCCTCGCCCGAGGCCGGGGCGTCGGCGGGGCAGTCGCCCGCGGTGTTGGCGACGCGACGCCGGCACAGCTCGCCCATCAGGCCGATCAGCGCCCGCAGTGCCGCCTTGTTCGCCGCCTCCTTCGAGGCGTTCTTGCGGCTGTCGACCCACGCCGTGGCGTAGTCGTCGGCCAGTGTGCTCAGCGTCGCGCCCGCTTGGGGGCTCGGCCGGCCCGCGGCCAGGTCGTCGACCAGCGGCTCGACCGTCGCCAGCCAGCCGTCCAGCTCGAACTCGATCGCCAGCGCCGCCCGCCCGATGCTGCCGCGCGCGAACCGCACGATGCCGTCGGCGCGCGCCGCGGCCACGTCCTGCTGCCAGACCCACTGCCGCACCTGTTCGTCGCTGAGCTCGCCGAACGCCACGCGCTGGCAGCGGCTGCGGATCGTCGGCAGCAGCCGCTCGTCGTGTGCGGTCACGAGGATCAGGTACGTGCCGGCCGGCGGCTCTTCGAGCACCTTCAGCAGCGTGTTCTGCCCGTTGAAGTCGAGCAGCTCCGCTTCATCGACGATGAACACCTTGCCGTGGTTCATCGCCGACCGCAGGTACGCCGGGCCCAGCAGCCACGAACGCAGCACGTCCAGCGGAATGGTCATCTGCTTGCGCTTGCGGACCTCCGGGTCGTCGCTGTACAGCGCCAGCTCCTTGGCGATCACGTGCAGGTCCGGGTGGGCCGCGTCGGGCGAGTCGGCCAGGTGACACGACCTGCACGCCCCACACGCGACGATCCGCCCGGCCAGGTCCGGCTGGGCGTCGGGGCAAAGCAGCACCTTCGCGAACGCCCGGGCGGTCGTTTGCTTACCCACGCCCTGGGGCCCGTGAAAAATCCACGCATGATGCACCCGATCGCTCGCCAGCGCATCGCTGAGCGTCTGAACCGCCACGGGTTGGCCGAGGATGTGTTCCATCAGGCGTTGGTCGTCGTCCTTTCTCGGAGGCGTTCGCACAATTGGCCGAACACCGCGTCGGCCTCAGGCCGGGCGTCGATGACCAGATGGCGGGCGGGGTCGGCCCGGGCCTGATCGAGGTAGCCGTGGCGGACGCGGCGGTGGTACTCGGCGCCCTTGCGCTCCATGCGGTCCAGCAGGGGGTTGAGGCGCTTCGCCGCGGTCGGCTCGTCGACATCGAAGATCACGATCAGGTCGGGCCAGCAGTCGCCGATGGCGACGTGGCCGACAGCCAGTATGTCGCTCATCGCCACCCCCCCGGCGGTGCCCTGGTAAGCCAGCGTGCTGGAGACAAACCGGTCGGCCAGCACCAGCTCACCACGCTGTTTGGCCGGGCGGATCTTCTCGGCCACGAGCTGCGCCCGGCTGGCCATGTAGAGCATCACCTCGCAGCGCACGTCCATCTCATCGTGGTCGGGGTCGAGCAGGACCGAACGAATGCGCTCGCCGATGGCGGTGCCGCCGGGCTCGCGCACCTCGCACACGCCCAGGCCCGCCACGGTCGCGGCGTCGATCATGCGGCGGAACTGCGTGGTCTTGCCCGAGCCGTCGGGCCCGTCGAACACGATGAACTTCCCCGCGAGCCGGCTGATCCATCCCTGATCGCTCATGGGCCGCATTGTAACGCCCCGTGTGGCTCGCAGCGGGGCGGGGCGGTATGCTCCGGCCATGGCACGCGAACGCGCGCAGCGGGTTCCTGACAACAATCCAGTTCAAGTGGGCGAGGGGGACACTGGCCGTGTTCGAATGAAACCGGGCGAGGTCGCCAGCCTCGAAGGCTTGGCCTACGTCCTAACGTCAAAGATCAGCGGCGGCGAAGCCGTCCGCCTGAATCGCCTTGTTGTGCTTCTTGTATTGAGCTATTGCATCCTTGATGTAATCCTTGTGGGTTACCTTTGTCTGCCCAGGGTGATATAGACTGATTATTGGAATATTGTTCAATGCGAGTGCATTTACATAGCTACAAGTGCCGCCACAGAAAATACAATCGGGTTTTATTTCTACTATCTGCCTCCGAAGAAGGTCTTCATTTTTTGCAAATGCCTGATTAAGCGCATCCCAGTTTACTGCCCTGCCACCGCCAGTCTTTTTTATATTGATCAATGCAATTCGGTGCATCACTTCCGGACAATAAACATCCCATTGTTCAGGGTCATCAAAATGCCCTTCGAGGACAACACGGCTTATCTTAACAACTAACCCATAGGACTGCTTCCACTTTGGATAGGCAGTCACATCCCTGAGGTAATTTAGAAAATCAAAGCCTTCGCCATTGGGCTCTCTTAGCACCCAAAGAATCTTGGGCCGCTGACTACTGTAGACCTTTTCATTAACGACACCATCAACGGCACGCCACCGATCCTCTTCTGGTATGTCCATGATTCCCCTTTGGTCACTCAGGTTCGTAAGCACAACTTGTTCTTCTACAGAAATCTGCTTTTTCGGGACATTTAGCGCCAGTGTACCGACGCTTCCAGTCGTCGTCAATGCTTTATCGAGCGGTGAACGCCATCAGAGGCGAAAACGCCGCTTGACCGGCCATGCATAACCACGGAGAAACCGGTGTTATCCAGATCTGGATAAACCGGAAGCCGAATATGGCGGAACGCGACGTCCATTTGCGCGAAGTGCTCCACGGATACGCCAAGTTCCTTCAAGGCAAGAACTTGGCGCTAGCTCGGATTATTCACCACAGAGAACACAGAGAACACAGAAGGATATCTGAGTCAATGATTTACAATACGCCTTGCCTTGTGTGATTTCTGACAGTCTGTATTTTCAGGTGGGTCAAACGGCCTGCGAAATATGACGTAAGTGGCTGATATTAAAAATCTTCGATCTCTCTGTGTCCTCAGTGTTCTCAGTGGTGAATCTTTTGGGCTAGACAAGCACCATTCGCACCTCGTGCGCTGGGTGGGGGAGTTCCTGCTGTTCGCCCGGGCACATACCGGGTTCAGCTTCGAGCAGACGCTGGACCTGTTTCTGGCCGAAGTGGGCAAGTGCGTGGGCACGAAGCCGTGGCAGCTTCAGCAGGCGTCGGACGCGATACGAATCTACCGCTACCAGTATCGTGGAGCCAAGACGGGGGAAGACGACCTGCCGACGGCTCAGGCGTTCGTGGACGATGCCGCGAGGCTCGAGCGGCTGCGGGAGGTCATTCGCCTTCGCCACTATGCCAGAAGCACGAAAAAAGACCTACCTGCACTGGAATCGCCGTTCCTGGCGTACCGCCGTGATACCGGGGCGGAGGGCGAACCGACCGCTGCCGACGCCCAGGCCTTCCTGACGGATCTGGCCATGGTCGAAAAGGTGAGGGCTTCGACGCAGAACCAGGCTTTCAGTGCTCTGCTGCTTCTGTTCCGCGAAGTGCTGCGTGTTTATTTGGAGGAGATGGCGCAAACCGTGCGAGCCAGGCGCGGTCCGAAGCTGCCGACGGTATTGTCCGTGGCCCAGGTGCAGCGGCTGCTTTCGGCGGTCGATCCCGCGTTCCAGTTGATGGTGAAGCTGCTCTACGGGAGCGGGCTTCGACACGACGAGCTGGTGCGGTTGTCTTCACGCTCAACGACGCCTCGGGCCTGCTGCAGATCGATTGCTTCCTGGCGTACCCGATCGGCTACGACGAGCTGGTCGCGCATGCCGATACAATGGAAATGGACGGGCGGGAGGTGGACGTATCTTGCAAGCGACACCTGATCGCGGCCAAGCGGGCCGTGCAACCGCCGCGCAAGACCGATCTTCGGGATATCGATGATTTGCAGGAGATGGTTGAACGTGACCAAAAGCCGTAAGCCATCAGGCAAGCCGCATCCGGACTTCGACGGTCATCTTGAGTTTCCGATCACATCCATGACGCCCGCTGAGCGTCTGGATTGGGCGTGGCAGATGCACGTGCTCCAGGCAACGACCAAGAGGACGTCGCCCCAGCACCTCAATCGCGCTGCACCCGGGTCCCGCGGACCGCGCGGATCGCGTTGATCGCGTACGGCACGCCGCTGGCGATCGTCGCCAGCACCGTCGCCCAGACAAAACCGTCCCGCAGCCAGCGGACCCATGTGTGGTCGGCCGGGCCCAGCCACACCGCACCCAGCACGACCGGCACGGCGATGGTCTGCAGGATCATCTTCAGCTTGCCCGACCACTTGGCCGAGAAATCGATGCCCCGGCTTTCCAGCGCCGCGCGCACGCTGGTCACCAGCAGCTCGCGCAGGAGGATGACCACGACCATCCACGGGTACACCCCCGTCGCCTGGTCCAGCGCGTTGCCGGGCACGGCGAAGCGCGGGCCGGCCAGGTAGATGAAGGCCCCGAGGATGAGAATCTTGTCGCAGACCGGGTCCATGACGCGGCCGAACAGCGTGATCGCGTTCCAGCGTCGGGCGAGGTAGCCATCCAGCGCATCGGTCGCCGCGGCGATGATGAACAGGACCATGGCGGTGGCCAGCAGGGCGGTCTGGTGGTCGCCGGGCTGGTAGCGGTACTGGTTGAGCACCGCGAAGAACACCACCGCCAGCAGCAGGCGGGCCATCGTCAGTTGATTGGGCAACTGCTTGCGCATCGCCGGTATGGTACCGCGCGGCGGGGTCCGGTGAACCCGGGCGGCCGAATCGGGCGATTCCCGCGACGCCCAGCTTGACACGCCACGGCGAATCGCGAAATAATACCGGGCTACGACCAGTTGCCGGCACGGTGTCGGCGCACCGAACTCGATCGGGCTGATGGCAAGCCCGCGCAGTAAGGAGCTGGGCAGAATGAAGCGTATGGCCTACGAGTCGGACCGTCTGCGATGAGCCACCCCCGGCTCCATCGCAGGCAGCGTCTCACCACCGCCGCGACCGCGGCGCGGAGGCGGCAATGACCTGACCGGACTGAACACCAGTCCGCTCGGTTCGCCCGCCATCCCCGGGTGAGCGACTCGCAGGCCACGGGCCCTTTTTTGGGCCGCCGTGGCCTTGTCCTTTTTCAAGGCACGGTGGTCGACAACCCGGTGGTCGCCAGGCGCGGCCGACAACTTGGAATCATCATGGCAACCAACAACCAGGAAATGCTGCGGATCATCGACTCGATCGCCCGCGAGCGCAACGTCGAGAAGGAATCCCTTTTCTTCGACATCGAACAGGCGATGGTCTCGGCCGCGCGCAAGCACTTCAACGCCGAGGACACCGAAGAGTTCACCTGCGAGGTCGACCGTTTCACCGGCGAGATCAAGGTGTTTCGCGAAGGCGAGAAGATCCCGCTCGAGGCCCTGGGCCGCATCCCCGCCCAGACCGCCAAGCAGGTCATGATCCAGAAGTTCCGAGAGGACGAGCGCGCCAGCATCTTCGAGGAGTTCGCCAAGCGCAAGGGCGAGATCCTCACCGGCACCGCCCAGCGGTACGAGGGCGGGGCGCTGGTGATCTCGATCGGTCGGGCCGAGGGCTTCATGCCCCGCTCCGAGCAGATCCCCGGCGAGCAGCACATGCCCGGCGAGCGCGTGCGCTGCATGATTCTCGACGTCCGCGACACCCCCAGCCAGGTGAAGATCGTGCTGTCCCGCGCCGCGCCCGAGTTCATCGAGCGGCTGTTCGAGGTCGAGGTGCCCGAGGTGTCCGAGCGGATCATCGAGATCAAAGCCCTGGCCCGCGAACCCGGGCACCGCACGAAGGTCGCGGTCAGCTCGATCGACTCGAAGGTCGATGCCGTGGGCGCCTGCGTGGGCGTGCGCGGCAGCCGCATCAAGAACATCGTCGACGAACTGGCCGGTGAAAAGATCGACATCGTCCGCTGGAACGAGTCCAGCCAGGTGCTGATCGCCAACGCGCTGCGGCCGGCGGAGGTGGTGGAAATCTCCCTGTGCTTCGAGCTGGGCCGCGCCACCGTCGTGGTCAACGAAGACCAGCTCTCGCTGGCGATCGGCAAGCGCGGGCAGAACGTGCGTCTGGCGGCGCGACTGACCGGCTGGGACGTGGACATCCTCACGCCCGCGGAGTTCGCCAAGGGCCTGGACATCATGGCCGAGACGCTGCAGGGCGTCGAGGACTTCACCGAGGAGATGATCGACCGCCTGGGCGCCCTGGGCCTGATCAGCGTGTTCGACGTCGAAGAGATCGGCGCGGAAGTGCTGGTCGAGCAGCTTGGCGAGTTCGGCATTTCCGAACAGGTGGCCCTGGCCGCGGTCGAGACCTGCTCGGCCAAGGCCAAGGAGGTCGCCATTCAGCAGCAGCAGGAGAAGGAAGAGGCCGAGCTTCGCCGGCAGGAAGAGGAGGCCGCCGCCGCGCTGGACGAGCACGAGCAGCAGGCCGCGGCCATCCTGGGCGACCTGGGCGGCGCGACCGGCAAGCCCGCTGCATCCCCGCCGGCCGAGGCCGACCAGAGCGGCGACATCATGGACCTGCTCGGCGGCGCCGCGGGCGCGTCGGACGACGCCGCCACGGCCGACACGCAGGAGCAGGCCGAAGATCAAGACACCACCGACCCGCCGCGTGACGTGGCCCTGGCCGACGAACAGGCCCACGCGGATGAAGACAGCCAGCCGGTCGATGACGACAAACCCGACAGCGGCGACGACAGCGAAGTCGCCCGCCTGGCCCGCGGCGATGCCGAGGGCTACCAAGGCGAAGTCAAACCCATCCCGCCGACCGGTGAGTCGGCGTGAGACCCCCAGAGCCCGCAGCGCGGCAAAGCCGCCCACGGGCGAGGAGCGTGACTCTTGGCGAAAGCCAAACGTGTGCACAACCTGGCCAAGGAACTCGGCGTCGAATCCAAGGCGATCCTTCAGAAGTGTCAGGACGAAGGTCTTGAGATGAAGAATCACATGGCCACGGTGTCGGTCGGCCTGGAGATGACCATCCGCGAGTGGTTCAGTGAAGAACACGCCGGCGGCACCGCGGTCGAGACGGCCCAGAAGGTCGACCTGGCCAAGGTCCGCAAGGCCAAGCCGCGCAAGAAGGCCAAGCCGCCGCAGGACACGGTTGAAGCGCCCGCCCAGGCCGTTGAGGCCGGCGAACCGCCGTTTGAGCCGGCTGAAGCATCCGAACCCCAAACGCAGGCCCAGCCCGTGACTCAGGCGGAGGGCGAAGCCGAAGCACAGGCACAAGTCCAAGCCACGTCCGCTCCGGCCAAGGCGCGGCGTCGCAAGGTGGAGCCCAAGGCGCCGGCCGAGCCCGAAGCGCCGGCCGCGCCGCAGGAACCATCGCCCGACGAACCCGCGGCCGAACAGGGCCCCCAGGCCCCGGCTGAACCGGCCGAGCCGCCGCCGGCCGAACCCGATACCGCGCCGCCCCGGGCCGTGCCCAACGTGCCGCGCCGGCCGGAGAAGGTCGGCCCGGTCGGCCCGCAGTTGCAGCGGCCCCAGCAGGCCCAGCTCAAGGGACCCAAGGTCGTGCGCGTGGAGCGGGCCGAGGAAGTCGCGCCGCCACGCCCGCGTCGCAGTGGTCCGTCCGGCCCGCCCAGCGACGCGCCCGTGCCCGCCCGCGGCCCGGTCCGCGGACGCGGCGCCGGCGGGGGCTTCGAAGACGATTCGACCAGCCGCTCACCCCGACGCCGGCGTGGCGGCGGCGGCGGTGGTGGTGGTGGAACTGGTGGCGTCGGCACCGGCGGCGCCGGCCGCAGCTCGGGCGGCCGCAGTCGCGAGCAGGGCGACGCCGAGGTCTGGCGCCGCGGCACCGTCAGCGAGCAGGATCTGATTGAACGCGAGGAACGGCTCAACCGCGCCGGCGGCTTTGTTCGCCGACGCCAGCGCGACATGAAGAAGCGCGCCACCACCGGCGGCCCGGCGCTGAGCCCGGCCGAGGTCGGCGGCAAGGTCGAAATCGCCGAGCCGTTCACCATCAAGGAATTGTCGGCCACCACCGGCATCAAGGCCGCTGACATCGTCAAGTACCTGTTCAGCAAAGGCGTGATGACCACCGTCAACCACGCGATAGGCCCGGAGCTGGCGCAGGAGGTCTGCCTCGAATACGACATCGAACTGGTCGTCAAGCAGGCCCGCAGCGCCGAACAGGCGGTCGAGCAGGAACTGGTCGACCGCGAGGAAGTCGATGTCCGCCGCCGCCCGCCGGTGGTCGCGGTGCTCGGCCACGTCGACCACGGCAAGACCTCGCTGCTGGACAAGATCCGCAAGGCCGACGTCGTCTCCGGCGAGGCCGGCGGCATCACGCAGCACATCGGCGCCTACCGCGCGACGATCCCCGGCTCCGATGGCGAAGACAAGACCGTGGTCTTCCTGGACACGCCCGGCCACGAGGCGTTTACGTCGATGCGCGCCCGCGGGGCGAACCTGACCGACGTGGTCGTGCTGGTCGTCGCCGCGGACGACGGCTTGATGCCCCAGACGCTCGAGTCGATCAACCACGCCAAAGCCGCGGGCGTGCCCATCGTCGTGGCGCTGAACAAGATCGACGTGCCCCAGGCCACCGACTCGAACATCCAGAGGATTCTCGGTCAGTTGGCCGAGCACGAGCTCAACCCGGTTGAGTGGGGCGGCCAGACCGAAGTGATCCGCACCTCCGCGGAAACCGGGCAGGGCGTGACCGACCTGATGGAGATCCTGGATTACCAGGCCGAGTTGCTGGAGCTGACCGCGGACTACGGCGGCACGGCGTACGGGCAGGTGATCGAGGCCGAGCTGAGCGAGGGCCGCGGGCCGGTGGCGCGGGTGCTGGTGCGCGGCGGGCAGTTGAAGATCGGCGACTTCATCGTGATGGGCCGGGCCTTTGGGCGTGTGCGTGACATGATCGACGACCGCGGCAACAACATCGAGATCGCCGGGCCGGCCACGCCGGTCGAGATCAGCGGCATCGACCACGTGCCCGACGCGGGCGACAAGTTCTACGTGACCAGCACGCTCAAGCAGGCCGAGCAGATCGCCACCACCCGCCGCGAGGAAGAGCGCAAGCGGGAGCTGGCGAGCAAGACCAAGGTCTCGCTGGAGAACGTGTTCGAGCAGATGCAGGCCGGCGACGTGCGCGAGCTGCGCGTGGTCATCAAGGCCGACGTGCAGGGCTCGGTCGAGGTGCTGCGCAAGACGATCGCGGAGGTCGGCCAGGACAACCAGGCGGTGACGGTCAACGTGCTGCACGCGGCGGTGGGCGGCATCACCGAATCGGACGTGCTGCTGGCCGAGGCGTCGAACGCGGTGATCGTCGGCTTCGACGTGATCGCCAGCCAGCGAGCCCGGGCCGAGGCCGAGCGGCGCAACGTCGACATCCGACTGTACCGCGTGATCTACGACATCGTCGAAGACGTGAAGAACGCCCTGGAGGGCATGCTCGCCCCCGAGCGGCGCGAGCAGGTGCTCGGCCACGCCGAGGTCCGCGAGGTCTTCCGCGTGAGCAAGGTCGGCGCCGTCGCCGGATGCTACGTGACCGACGGCATCGTGCAACGCAACGCGCTGATCCGCGTGACCCGCGACGACATCGTCATCGAACACGACCGCGTGCTGTCCAGCTTGAAACGCTTCAAGGAAGACGCCCGCGAAGTCCGCGGCGGCACCGAGTGCGGCATGAGCATCGACGGCTACAACGACATCCAGGTCGGCGACATCCTCGAGTGCTACACCACCTCGGAGGTCAAGGCGACGCTGTAGAAAAGGTCGTTGGGCCTCAGCGATGAATACCAACGACGTACGGACTGGCGACTGACAACTGCCATGGTCATCGGCCTGCTTCAGTTCGAACTGCTCATCGGCGACGCCCGCTCGCTCAAGGACAAGCGCCGCGTCGTGAGCAGTCTCAAGGACCGCCTCCATCGCGAGCACCTGGTGGCCGTGGCGGAGGTGGATCGGCTCGACGCCCATCAGCACGCCGTGCTCGGCCTGGCCACGGTCAGCAACGATGTGCCGCACGTTCAGGGCATGCTCGACCGGATCGTCGAGCAGCTCCGCCTCGACCGCCGCTTCGTGCTCAGCGACCACGCGACCGAAATCCTCACCGGCCACTAACGGCCGCACCGACCGACGCATGACCCGACGCACCGAACAGATCGAAGCCACCCTCCGCCGGGAAGTCGGCCAATTGCTCGAAAAGGGCCTGGCCGACCCGCGCATCAAAGGCCTGGTCTCGGTGACCGGCGTGCGGCTGACCGACGACCGC
>CAZUHK010000027.1:8122-21737 GCA_964620345.1 uncultured Planctomycetaceae bacterium | reverse complement strand
CGATCCCCCAAACCGCAAACATCACGCTGGTTTAAGGACTAGAGGTTCACACGGAGGTGACCTTGTCGACACCCCCCACCCGCGTCCGCCGCACCGTTCTGGCCAAAGCCGGTTTCTCGTCGGTCGAGGTGAAGCTGCCAGCGACGGTCGCCGCCGCGCCACGCACTGATGGCCACGACCGTGTCAAGCCGGGGCCGCTGCGGCCCGAGCAGATCGTCAAGGCGACCGCCGCGTGCTTCGCCGAGCACGGTTACGATGGGACGACGATCCGCATCATCGCCGCGCGCCTGGGCTGCGCAGTCGGCAGCATCTATCGGCATTTCGAGGATAAGCGGACGCTGCTGCTGGCCGTGGCCGAATGGGCGATGCGGCCGGCGGTGCAGGCGATCGAGCACGGCGCGAGCGTCGAGGTGTCGATTCAACGGTACGTACAGTGCGCTACCGAGCACGCCGAGTTGTACCGGCTGATGTTCTGGCTGGCCGGGCAGACCCACGGCCCGGACGGCCGGCCCGCCCTGCCGGCGATGGTCGAGCGGCTGATCCGCCACTGGTCGGCGGCGCTGGGCGGCGACGAGCCGGCCGGCCAACGCTGGGCGATGACCCACGGCCTGCTCATGCTCGGCCACACGCAGGCCCTTGACGCACCCTCGCCCCGCCCCGCTGCCGCCCAAGCCCCTGTTGCCAGCGAACCGGCGGATGAGGATGATGTCACGCTCTTGTGAGCGACCACACGCCTCAACGCGTACCGACCGAAGACCGCCCCACCGCCGGGGCGATCGTGCGCGGCCTGATCGGCGGCACCTTCATGGGCCTGGCCAACCTCGTGCCGGGCATCAGCGGCGGGACCATGCTCGTCGCCACCGGCGTCTACACGCGCTTCATCGACGCCATCGCTGATCTGTCGACGCTGAAGTTTCGGCTCGGGTCGATCGTGACGCTCGTGTGCATCGTCGGCTCGGCGCTGGCGGCGATCGTGCTGCTGGCCGGGCTGATGGTGTCGCTGGTCTCCAACCACCCGATGGTGATGTTCAGCTTGTTCATCGGGCTGACCCTCGGCGGCGTGCCGCTGATCTGGCGGATGCTGGGCACAGCGACGATCGGGGCGTGGATCGCCGCGGCGGTGATGTTCGCGGTCATGGCGGCGCTGGCCTGGGTGCAGAGCTTCGGCGAGGGCGGCGGAACCAGCCAGAGCGGCGCGGGGTTCATGTTCCTCGCCGGCGTCGTGGCCGCGGGCGCGATGATCCTGCCGGGCGTCAGCGGCGGGTACATGTTCCTCTTGCTGGGCGTGTACGTGCCGGTGCTCAAGGGGATCGATGCGTTGAAGCAAGCGGCGGGCGAGCGCGACTGGGCGGCGATACAGGAGCCGCTGCTGGGCGTGGCCCTGCCGATCGGCGCGGGCGTGGTGATCGGCGTGGTGGGCGTGAGCAACGTGCTGAAGCTGCTGCTGCGGCGGTTTCCCAAGCCCACGCTGGGCGCGCTGCTGGGCCTGCTGGTCGGCGCGGTGGCCGGGCTCTGGCCGTTTCAGCAAGCGGTGCCCGTCGAGGAGATCGCGCTGGTCAAGAACCAGCCGGTCACGGTGCAGGATGGCGCCCTGGCGTACGAGCGGACGGGCGAGGCGGTGGAAGCCGACGATTACCCCTCGCGCCCCCGCGCCCCGCGCGGCATCGGTGAGGCGGCAAGCTCGGCCGGGCTGATCGCCGCGGGGTTCATCGTCACCGCGGCGCTGGCCCGGCTGGGGCGCGAGAAACAAGCCGGGGCGATTGATGAGGCGCCGGACGCGCCGTAGCATCGTCAGTTCGTCAACGGATCGAACCGTCGCCCGCACCGGGGCGATTGAAGGGATTTGCAACATGAACGTGCTCGTCGCCGGTGGAGCCGGCTACATCGGCTCGCACGCCGCCAAGCAGTTGCTCGAGGCCGGCCATCACGTGCTGGTGATCGACAACCTCTACCGCGGACACCGTGCGGCGGTGGTCGACGGCGCCGACTTCGTCCAGGCCGACCTCGCGGACACCGACGTGCTGGCCAAGGCGATGGACGAGCACGCGATCGACTGCGTGATGCACTTCGCGGCCCTGGCGTACGTGGGCGAGAGCGTGACCCAGCCGCTCGACTATTACGAGAAGAACACCGGCGGCACGGTGAGCTTGCTGCAGGCGATGAAGGCGGCGGGCGTGAATCGAATGGTGTTCAGCTCGACCTGCGCGACCTACGGCGAGCCGGAGCGGATGCCCATCGTCGAGACGATGCCGCAGCGGCCGATCAATCCCTACGGCTGGTCGAAGCTGTTCGTCGAGCGGATTCTCACCGACTACGCCCACGCCACGCCGGGCTTCGGCTTCGTGGCGCTGCGTTACTTCAACGTCGCCGGTTGCGCCGCCGACGGTTCGCTGGGCGAGGACCACGAGCCCGAGACGCACCTGATCCCGGTGGTGATCGAGGCGGCGCTGGGCCAGCGCGACGCGATCAAGATTTTCGGCACCGACTACGACACGCCCGATCGCACGTGCATCCGCGACTACGTGCATGTGCAAGACCTGTGCGCGGCGCACATCATCGCGATGAACACCCTGGCCGACGGCGATCAGCGGTTCTACAACCTGGGCATCGGGCGGGGCTACTCGGTGCGCGAGGTGATCGACGCGGTGCGGCGGGTGAGCGGGCGCGATTTCCAGGTGATCCAGGCCGACCGCCGACCCGGCGACCCGCCGACGCTCTACGCCAACGCCGACAAGATCCGCCGCGAGCTCGGCTGGGCGCCGCGGTACACGCAGATCGACGATGTCGTGCGGACGGCCTGGAACTGGTTCGAGCAACACCCCGAGGGCTACGGCACATGAGCCGCACCGCCGACCGCAACGCCATCGCCCCGCCGGCCGACCCCTCCCGCCGCTGGACGCTCGACGATGCGCGCGAGACGTACGGCATCACCGCGTGGGGCAAGGGTTATTTCGACCTGAACGAGGCCGGCCACGTCGTCGCCCAGCCGACCAGAGACCCGTCGCGCCGCATCGACCTCAAGCAACTGGTCAACGACCTGGCGATCCGCGGCATCCACCCGCCGCTGCTGGTCCGGTTCACCGATATTCTGCACCACCGCATGGCGGAGATCGCCCGGGCCTTTGGCGCGGCGATCGCGGAGAACGACTACCGCGGCGCGTACCGCGGCGTGTACCCGATCAAGGTCAACCAGGCGCGTCACGTGGTGGAGGAGATCTGCCGCTTCGGCGCCCAGCATGGCTTCGGGCTGGAGGCCGGCAGCAAGCCCGAGCTGCTCGCGGTGCTCGCCCTGGCGCCGGCCGACGCGCCGATCGTGTGCAACGGCTTCAAGGACGATGAGTTCATCGAGATGGTCGTGCTCGCCCAGAAGCTGGGCAAGAACGTGCTGCCGGTCGTGGAAAAGTGGAGCGAGCTGGAGCTGCTGGCCCACTACGCCGATCGCCACCGGGTCAAGCCCAAGCTGGGCGTGCGGGTGAAGCTCGCGACGCACGGGTCGGGCCGGTGGGAGACCAGCGGCGGGCCGCGGAGCAAGTTCGGCCTGTTCGTCGGCGAGGCGGTCGATGCGCTGAACTACCTCAAGCAGCGCGACCTGGCCGACTCGCTGGCGCTGCTGCACTTCCACCTGGGCAGCCAGATCACCAACATCCGCAACGTCAAAGAAGCGGTCAACGAGCTGGCCCGGATCTACGTGCAGCTCAAGCAGGCCGGCGCCGGGCTGGAGTACCTGGACATCGGCGGCGGGCTGGGCGTGGACTACGACGGGTCGCAGACCAACTACGAATCGTCGATCAACTACACGCTGGCCGAGTACGCCTCGGACGTGGTCTACCGCATCGGCGCGGTGTGCGATGAGGCCCAGGTCGATCACCCCACGCTCATCAGCGAGTCCGGCCGGGCGCTGGTGGCGTATCACTCGGTGCTGGTGTTCGACGTGATCGGCGCCACGGGGCTGGAGCGGTTCAACGCGCCCGACCTGTCCGAGCCACTGGACGAGGATACACCCCAGCCGCTGCGCGACCTGGCCGACGCGCACAAGTCGCTGAACAAGCGCAACCTCACCGAGACCTACCACGACGCGACCGGCGCGTACGACCAGGCGCTGAGTCTGTTCGCCCTGGGGCACCTGACACTGGAGCAGCGGGCGTTCGCCGAGCGGCTGTACTGGACGACCTGCGCGCGGATCGAAAAACACACGCGCACGCTTGCGCACGTGCCCGAGGAACTGGAGCGGCTGCCGGTGTTCCTGGCCGATACGTACTTCTGCAACTTCTCGCTGTTCCAGTCGATGCCCGACAGTTGGGCGATCGATCAGTTGTTCCCCATCATGCCCCTGCACCGCCACGGCGAGAAGCCGACGCGCCGCGCGACCCTGGCCGACATCACCTGCGATTCGGACGGCAAGGTGAACAAGTTCGTCGGCCTGCGCGACGACAAGGACGTGCTCGAGCTGCACGCCTACGACGGCTCGCCCTATCACATCGGTGCGTTTCTCGTCGGGGCCTACCAGGAAATCCTCGGCGATCTGCACAACCTGTTCGGCGACACCCACGCGGTGCACGTGGGCCTCGACGACGAAGACCATGTGCGGATCAACCACGTGGTCCGCGGCGACACGGTCAACGACGTGCTGGCGTACGTGGGCTTTGCCGGCAAGGAGCTGGCCGAGCAGATGCGCCACGAGGTGGAGGACGCGGTGCGGGCCAAACGCATCACCCTCGCCGAGTCACGCGCCTTTATGAAGTATTACGAGGCGGGCCTGTCGGGCTACACCTACCTCGAAGACCCCTCCGACGAGTGATCGGCGTTCGACCGGTCGCGGTCGGCGCCGCGTTCGGGCCGCGGCGCGGGGGGCTTGCCGAACGGCGGATCGCACCCCACGCACCGCGGTCCGCTGCGCAGCCAGGCCGACAACGCACGGCCGACCCGACGCCACACGCTTGGACGCGGTTGTTCCTTCGGGCTCATCGGACACCTCCCGGTCGGCTTGGGACGGGCGCCGCCCGGCGTTACAATCGCCCGCCATGAACCAGCCGACCGATTCATTCTATGTCACCACGCCGATCTATTACGTTAACGATCGGCCCCACATCGGCCATATCTACACCACCACGCTCGCCGACGTGCTGGCGCGGTTCCAACGCCTGCGCGGTCGGGATGTGTTCTTCCTCACCGGCACCGACGAGCACGCCGCGAAGGTCTCCGACACCGCCCGCGAGCGGGGCAAGACCGCCCAGCAGTGGGCCGATGAGAACGCCGCGGCATTCGAGGCGACCTTCAAGAAACTGGTCATGACCCATGATGACTTCATCCGCACCAGCCAGGACCGCCACAAGTCGCGCGTGCTGCAATACGTCACACAACTGATCGACTCCGGCGATGTCTACCAGGGCGAGTACGAGGGCTGGTACGACGCCGGCCAGGAAGAGTACATCCCCGACAACAAGGCCAAGGAGTACGACTACAAATCGCCCATCAACGGCAAGCCGCTGGTGAAGAAGAAAGAGAAGAACTACTTCTTCAAGCTCAGCGCGTATGCCGATCGCCTGGCGGCGCACATCGACAGCCACCCGCGGTTCGTCCAGCCCGAGGCCCGCAAGAACGAGGTGCTCGCCCGCGTCCGCGACGGGCTCAACGACGTGCCGGTCTCCCGCACCGGCGCCGGCGGTTGGGGCATCAGCATGCCCGGCGACGACGAGCAGACGATCTACGTCTGGATCGACGCCCTGTTCAACTACCTCACCACCGTCGACACCGACGACCGCCGCCACTACTGGCCGGCCCAGCATCATCTGATTGCCAAGGACATCCTCTGGTTCCACGCGGTCATCTGGCCCGCCCTGCTCATGGCCCTGGACCGCCCGCTGCCCCACCAGGTCTACGCCCACAGCTTCTGGATCAGCGAGGGCAAGAAGATGAGCAAATCCCTGGGCAATTTCATCGACCTGGAGAAGATCGACCAGTACGTCGCGGAATTCGGTCTGGACGCACTGCGGTACTACCTGACCACGCAGGGCCCGCTGGGCGCGACCGACGCCGACTTCGCCCACGACAAGTTTGTCGATGTGTACAACGCCGACCTGGCCAACACGCTGGGCAATTGCGCCGCGCGCGTGACGAACATGATCGTCCGCTACTTTGACGGCACGATCCCCCACCACGGCCACCCCGATGCCGCGGCGACCAAGCTCCGCCGGCAGACCGACGACTTCGCCGCCAACCTCGACGAGGCGTTTACCGGCGTCGACCTGGCCGGCGCCGTCGAGCTGGCTATGGCACTGGTGCGCGGCGTGGATGGCTACATCGAACTGACGCAGCCGTTCAAGCTCGCCAAAGACCCCGAAAAGCACGAGCAACTGGGCACGATCCTCTACTACTGCGCCGAGACCCTGCGCATCGCCTCGCTGCCCCTGGTCGCCGTGCTGCCGGACAAGATTCAGCAACTGTGGCTCATGCTCGGCTGCGACTACGACATCGAATCAGGCGACCTCGAGCGGTGGTGCCAATGGGGCCAACTCCAGGTCGGCGGCCCGGTCAGCAAGGGCGTGCTCTTTCCGCGGTACGCGGAAAAAGGTTGATCGGTCAATCGGTTCATCAGTTGTTCGGGTGGGGACGGAACCTTTGCCAAAGGAGTTCGATCAACTTGATGTTTACCAGGAAGCATGCCGACTACGGCGGCGCATGATGAAGCTGGTTCGGCAGCTACCAGAAGAAGAAAGATATGCCGCCGCGAACCAAATCCGTCGTGCCGCGCTTTCGGTCACGAACAACATCGCCGAGGGCCACGGCAGTCGAAGCTACAAGCACAACATCAGCTACCTCTATCGCGCTCGAGCCAGCACCAACGAATTGATTGACGACATCGGTTATTGTGAAGATGAGGAGTATTTCAAGCCCGAGCACTTGAACGACCTTCGCCAGCACGCTCGATCCGTTACCCGCCTCATCAATGGTTACATCCGCTACTTGCGCAACCGCGACAACGAAGGTTCTGATTGACCGATTTACTGATTAACTGATGAACCGATCAACCATGATCGAACTCGGCGTCAACATCGACCACGTCGCGACCGTTCGGCAGGCGCGGCGCACCTACGAGCCGGACCCGGTGTGGGCCGCGGTCGAGGCGCAGCTCGGCGGGGCCGATGGCATCACCGTGCATCTGCGTGAAGACCGCCGGCACATCCAGGATCACGACGTCGAACGGATTCAGCAGATGTGCCACGTGAAGCTGAACCTGGAGATGGCCGCGACCGATGAGATGGTGGACATCGCCTGCCGGATCAAGCCGCAGTTGGCGATGCTCGTGCCCGAGGGGCGACTGGAGGTCACCACCGAAGGCGGGCTGGACGTGGCCGGGCAGCAGCAACGGCTGACCGACGTGGTGGCGAAGCTGCGCGACGCGGGGCTGATCGTCAGCGCGTTCATCGACGCCCAGCCGCGGCAGGTCGACGCCGCCGCGGCCGTCGGCTTTGGCGTCTGCGAAGTCCACACCGGCCCGTACGCCCATGCGTTTCACGAGCACGGGCGGGATGCGGAGTCCGGCCCGGTCGTCGCGGAGCTGGCGCGCATCGCCGACGCCGGCCGCCGTATCCAGCAAGCCGACATGCGCTTCAACGCCGGCCACGCGCTCAACTACTACAACGTCAAACCCGTCGCCGCGCTGCCGGGCGTGCGCGAGCTTCACATCGGCCACGCCATCGTCAGCCGTGCCCTCTTCGTTGGCCTGCGCCAGGCCGTGGCGGAGATCAAACACCTGATGACCGAAGCGGCGGGCGACTGATCTTCCACCAACGGGCGGAACCTATGCATTGGTTGAGCCGGCCGTCGAGGGTGACGCCGGATGCACTCCCGCCATCTTCAGCACTGCGTCGGCGAATTCGCGTTGTTCGCTCATCGCCGGCACCTTGGTCTCGGCGGTCAGGTGGGGCACATTGGCCAGTTGCCAGCGGTGGAACGTGCCGACCGGCAGCGAGATGACCCGCCAGGGCTTGACGTTGCCGGCGCACCGCCCCGCCTCATAATGCTCGTTGCGCTGCCGCAGCGCCGCGTCGGCCGCCACCGCGTAGGACGTGACGTCGGGCTCGACCGCGTCGAACTCCACCAGGCCCAGGAAGCCCACGCCCCGATCGTCGGCTTCGACGGTCACGTGAAACGCCAGCGGTCGCAGGCCGGACTGTTCGCCCGCCACGCGAATCGATTCACGCACCTCCGGGCCGCGAATATTCCTGGGCCCGATATTGCGGATCACTTCCGCCACGCGACCCTTGATCAGCAGGCGGTGCGGCCAGCGCCCGATGAACTCCACCACGTCGCCCACGCTCATCGCCCACAGCCCGGCGCTGGTCGTCACGTGCATCACGTACTGGACACCTTCCTCCACGTCGGCCAGCGTGAACCGCGGCGCGTCAGGCGAGCCGTAATCTTCCAGCGGCACGAACTCAAAACACACCGACCCGCACGGATATACCAGCAACCCCGGATCATCCAGGTCGTCCTGAAAGGCGTAGCCGCCCTCGCTGGCCATGTAGGACTCGAACATCACGCAATCTTCGCTGCCGATGCGTCGGCGCAAGGGTTCGCGGTAAGGGGCCAACGGCGATCCACCGGTGATCACGCAGTTGAGTTTCGGCCAGATTTCCGCGGCGGTGGTCACCGGTCGGCTGGCTTGTTGGTTGTGTCGTTCAATGGCGCGATCGATCAGCAGCAACAGCCACGACGGCAGCCCGCCCAGGGCGCCAACGCGGCGACCGATCGCGTAGTCCGCGATCGCGCCGATCCGTGCGTTCACATCGCTCATTTCAGCAATGCTCAGCGGCATGTAGAGCAGGTCGAAGAGGATTCGACCGACCGGGCCGACCGCCCGACGCCGCTCGGCCGCGATCAGGCCGCTCATGTCGCCGTAGAGATTGCCCCGATGCTCGGGGTCGGGATAGCGGCGCGCACCGTTGGTCACGATTTTGCCGGTGAGCAGCCGCCGCCCGATTCGACGCTCGTGCCAGGCCACCATCGTTCTGCCCAGCCAATGACCTTCCCGCAAACGTCGCATGGTGGCCGGCACGATTTTATCGCGACCGGTCGTGCCCGCGGTCTTGGCAAACATGCGCACCCGGCCGGGCCACAGCACGTCCGGCTCGCCGCGGCGCATCCGTTCGATCGGCTCGGCGAAATCACCATCGGTGTGCAGCGGCACGGCCTTCTGATACGCCGCGATCACGTCGTCGGCCGCGGCGATCTGTGCAAAGCCGTGCGCCTTGCCGAACTCGGTGTCTTTCGCCGTTCGAACCAGTCCGCGCAGCAGCTTCGCCTGCGTGCCGATCGGGTCGGCCAGCGCACGTTCGAGCCGACGCAGGTGCTTCGATCGCCACATTAATCGCCTCGCGGTTATCGGTACCCCCGCATTTGGCCGCTGAGCAATCTATCGATGGGTGGCGGCTGCGTCCACCGGGGCCGCGGCGCGGTGACGCTTGACCGGCTCGCTTACACTCATCGGATGAATACCACGCCCACCCCCGCCGTTGACTCGCCGTCGCTCGATGAGCCGTGGCTGCTGCTGAAGCTGCTGATCGACGACGGTGATCCCGAGCCGATCACCACGTTTCTGGACAACCTGCCGCCGTGGGAGCAGGCCCGGGCCGTGTCGCGCTTGAGCGAAGCGGGCAAGACCCGGCTGCTGGAGATGCTCCCGCCCGACCGCGCAGCCGACCTGATGGAGATCGTCACCATCACCCAGGCGGTGGATCTGATCGAGCAGCTCGAGCCCGCGGCGGCGGCGACGATCATCGGCCAGCTTCGTTCCGACCGCCAGGCCGATCTGCTGGCCGAGATGCCCGAGGGCCAGAGCGAGGCGATTCTCGGCCAGCTCGACCCGCGGCAGGCCGCGGCCGCGCGCCGCCTGGCGGAGTACGACCCGCAGACCGCCGGCGGGCTGATGGTCACCGAGTTCCTGGCCTACTACCACCATCTGACGATCGGCGACGTGATCGACGACCTGCGCGCCCGGGCCGATGAATACGCCGACTACGCCGTGCAATACGCCTACGTGGTGAACGCGCGGGGCCTGCTGCTGGGGGTGCTGCCGCTGCGCGATCTGCTGTTCGCCCCGCGCCAGCGTCAGCTCGAAGAAGTGATGATCCGCCAGCCGGTCAGCGTGAGCGACGACATGTCGCTGGAGGCGTTGGAGCAATTCTTCGATTCACGTTCGTTCGTCGGCGTGCCGGTGGTCGATGCCGAGGGCGGGCTGCTGGGCGTGGTGCAGCGCAGCGACGTGGATCAGGCCGCCGAGAACCGCGCCCAAAGCATGTTCATGAAGTTCAGCGGCATCGTGGGCGGCGAAGAGTTTCGCACAATGCCCACGTGGCTGCGCTCGAGCCGGCGGCTGGCGTGGCTGACGCCGAACATCGGCCTGAACATTCTGGCCGCGACGGTCATCGCCTTCTACCAGGACACGCTCCAGGCGGTGATCGCCCTGGCGGTGTTCCTGCCGATGATCAGCGACATGTCCGGCTGCTCGGGCAACCAGGCGGTGGCGATCTCGATGCGCGAGCTGACGCTGGGCCTGATCCGTCCGCGCGAGCTGGCGCGCGTGCTGTGGAAGGAGGCGTCGGTGGGCCTCATCAACGGCCTGTTCCTGGGCCTGCTGCTGGGCCTGATCGCGTGGCTGTGGATGGGCGACCCGTGGCTGGGCGTCGTGGTCGGGGCGGCACTGGGGGTCAACACGATCGTCGCGGTCTCGCTGGGCGGGGTGCTGCCGCTGCTGCTCAAGCGCCTCAAGCTCGACCCGGCGATGGTCAGCTCGCCGATCCTTACGACCGTGACCGACATGTGCGGCTTCTTCCTGGCCCTGAGCTTCACCGCCGCGATGATGGCCAAGCTCGCGCCCGCGGCGACGTGAGCGAAGCTCGCCATGACAATCCGCTCGCCCCGCTGGCGTTGCCGGGTGCGCAAGCCGTGAAGATCGAATCGTAGCGCCGCAACATGTCAAGCGGGGGCCCGAGGCCTTTTCGCTCGCTCAGCGCGTCGCGACATGCCCCACGCCCGGGCCGGACGTCGCGCTGGTCACGTACCGGCGGGTGACCCGCGGGCTGAGGCGGCAAAGCATCTCGTAGCAGTGCGTCCGCGCCGCCTCGGCCAGCTCGGGCAGTGCGTTAGGCGCGTCGGCGTCGGCCGAGTATATCTCCACCGGCGTGCCCAGCGTCGCGTCGGGCGCCTCGGTCAGATCGATGATGAGCTGGTCCATGTTCACCGCGCCGCGCACCGGGGCGACGATCTTCTCACCGCCCACGCGCACCGACGCCTTGCCGGTCAGTGCGTAGGGATACCCATCGGCATAACCGGCCGGGACGATGCCCAGCTTCGAGTCGCGGTACGTGGTGAACGTGCCGCGGTAGCCCACCGGGGTGCCGACCGGCACGTGCTGAAGATGCACGATCGAGCTGATCCACCGCACGACCGGCCGCAGGCCCGCGATCCCGCCGTTCATCGAGCCGGTGATCGCCGACTCGCCGTAGCCGAACAACCCCAGGCCCACGCGGATCATGCGGCGGTGGTACTTCGTGTCGCGCAGCGTCGCGTAGGTGTTGGCGAAGTGGATGAGCACGTCGTCACTGAGCGCCTGGCCGGCCTGGTCGATCACGCGGTCGAGCTGGTGAAGCTGGCGATTGGTCGCGGCGATGTCGATCCCGGCCGAAGCGGGCTGGGTGAACAGGCCGACCAACCGCGTGTACCGGAGCTGGGCACAACGCCGAATCGCGGCCACCGCATCGTCCGGGGGCATGCCGCCGCGCGACATGCCGGTGTCGATCTCGATGTGAACGGGCATGGGGTGGCCGAAGGTGCGGCCGATGGTTTCGATGGCTTCGAGCTGGTCGGTGCTATGGACGGTCAGGTGCAGACGATCGGCGACGGCGGCGCGGTAGAGCGTGTCGGTGCGATCGAGTTGGCGGACGGGCATGAGGATGAGGATGGGGCAGGGCAGTGCCGCGGCGGCCAGGTCGCGCGCCTCCGCGGGGTTGTAGACGGCCAGCAGCGCCACCCCGCCGGCGACCAGCCGCTTGGCCAGGGGCACCGCGCCCAGGCCGTACCCGTCGGCCTTGACCACCGCACAGACGCGCGATGGCTCACCGATGGCCGCGCGGAACTTCGCAAGGTTTTCATCCAGCGCGCCCAGGTCGATCTCGAGCCGGCTTGTGGGGGTCATCGTGCGGCGAAGCTCCGCCTCGCGTGAGGGTTGGTTGCCCGCGTCCCGCGGGGTCGGTACATTGCATCCTGACCGTTCACTCGTGAATTATCAAGGAGGCGCACTTTAGCCGTCGTTCGGGGCGAACGAACTTGCCCGCCCATCGTGCCCGCCCTGCCGCCCAAGCCGGCGCCAGGCCGAACACCATCGGCGCAGCGTTCGCCCCGTCCAGCGCACCGCGCGACACCCATGCAAGATGTTTTCGATTCCACGGTCGGCTTCGCCGATCTGGGCCTGCGCGACAGCGTGATGCGCGGCCTGACCGAAGCGGGCTTCGAGCACCCCACTCACATCCAGGCCCAGCTCATCGGCCCGGTCCTCGAGGGCCACGACGTGCTGGGCCAGGCCAAGACCGGCACGGGCAAGACCGCCGCGTTCGGCCTGCCCCTGCTGCACCTGGCCGAGCCGGACAAGGCCGTCCAGGCCCTCATCCTCGCGCCCACCCGCGAGCTGGCCATCCAGATCGCCAACGAGATCAACGAGCTGGGCAAGCACACGCCCATCCGCGCGTTGCCGATCACCGGAGGCGCCTCGTTCGGCCAGCAGCTCAAGGGCATCAAGCAGGGCGCCCAGATCATCGTCGGCACCCCGGGGCGGGTCATGGATCTCAATCAGCGCCGCGAGCTGCCGTTCGACAACCTCCGCTGGGTCGTGCTCGACGAGGTCGACCGGATGCTCGACATCGGCTTCCGTGATGACATCCGCAAGATCCTCGGCCGCATCAATCAGAAGCACCAGACCGTCTTCGTCTCCGCGACGATCAGCGAGGAGATCGAACGCCTCGCCCGGCGCCACATGGGCGACGACGTGCGGAAGATCGTCACCTCCGCCAAATCGCTGACCGTCAGCCAGGTCACCCAGCACTACGTGCCGGTGCCCAAACACGACAAGCGGCGGATGCTCGTGCACCTGCTCAGGCACGAAAGCCCGGCGCTTACCGTGGTGTTCTGCCGCATGAAAGTCACCGTCCGCGACGTGACCAAGCACCTGAAGTACAAGGGCATCGAGGCGTTCGAGATTCACGGCGACCTGAACCAGACCAAGCGCAACAGCATCATCAGCCGCCTGCGCGAGGGCAAGCTGGAGGTGCTGATCGCCAGCGACCTGGCGTCGCGCGGGCTGGACGTCGGAGGCATCACGCACATCATCAACTACGACCTGCCGGAGGACCCGGAGGTGTACGTGCACCGCATCGGCCGCACCGCCCGGGCCGGTCGCACCGGCGTGGCGTGGAGCTTTGTCACGCCCGAAGAGGGCCAGCGGCTGACGGAGATCGAGAAGCTCACCGGCGTGCTGATCGAGAAGCTGGAGTACCCGGATTTCGCGTATTCCGACGCCCCCCCGCCGCGCGAGGACCGCGACAGCCGCGGCCGACCGATG
>CAZUHK010000027.1:5180-8112 GCA_964620345.1 uncultured Planctomycetaceae bacterium | reverse complement strand
GTCGAGGTCGCGCTCGACCCCGGCAAATTCCCCGGCGGCGTGGTGCCCAAGGGGCCGCCGCCCAAACGCCCCGGCCGCGTCAAACGCCGACGGCGGTAGACGACGACCATGCCATAGACACGAAGATCACGAAGAAAAAACACAGAAGATTTTCTTTGCGGCCTTCGTGTCCTTAGTGTCCTTTGTGACCCTGACGTCAGCCAAACCTCGAGGAGCTCGCACATGGAATATCGCAACTTTGGCCGCACCGGCATGAAGGTCTCGCCGCTTTGTCTGGGGTGCATGATGTTCGGCGGCAAGACCGAGCCGCAGCCGTCGTACGACATGATCGACCGCGCCATCGAGGCCGGCCTCAACTTCCTGGACACCGCCAACGTCTACAGCCGCGGCCGCAGCGAGGAAGTCACCGGCGAAGCGCTCAAACGCAACGGCAAACGCGACCAGATCGTCCTGGCCACCAAGGTCCACGGCGGGATGGACGACGACGACCCGAACATGCGCGGCAACAGCCGACGGCACATCATTCAGCAGTGCGAGGCGTCGCTCAAGCGCTTGCAGACCGACTGGATCGATCTGTATCAGATTCACCGCCCCCAGCCGGAGATCGCCATCGATGAGACGCTGCGCGCGCTGGACGACCTGGTCCGTGCCGGCAAGGTCCGCTACCTGGGCAGCAGCACGTTCGCGGCGTGGCAGGTGGTCGAGTCGCTGTGGGTGAGCAAGGAACTGGGCCTCAACCGCTTCGTCAGCGAGCAGCCGCCCTACCACCTGCTGGACCGGCGGATCGAGCGCGAGCTGATTCCGATGGCGCAGACGTTCGGTATCGGGCTGATCCCGTGGTCGCCGCTGGCCGGGGGACTGCTGACCGGCAAGTACAAGCGCGACGACATGTCCGCCGAGGGCCGCTGGCAGGGCGGCAAGCAGGGCCCCGAATGGCGCAAGGTGCACGATCAGACGTTCGACGTGATCGAGAAGCTCGAAGAACTCGCTTCGGCCAAGGGCTGCACGCCCAGCCAGCTCGCGCTGGCCTGGTGCATGCATCAGCCGGGCGTGACCAGCCCGATCATCGGCCCGCGCACGATGGAGCAACTCCAAGACAACCTGGGCACGCTGAACGTCGAAGTCACCGACGATGACCGCAAGGCGCTCGACGAAGTCGCCACCCCCGGCGGCGTGATCACGCAGTACTACAACGCCAACTTCGGCCCGCATCCGCATCGCGTGCTGTGATTGCGACCATTTAGCCGCGGGGCTTGCCCCGCGCCGAACCAGCCATGCGCATCCGCTTCATCCTCTTCGTCGCGCTCGCGGTGCTGGCGATGGCGCCCTACACCGTGAACTGGCTGGGGTGGAACGTCTACCTGTACACAAACGTCGGGGACGACGACCTGATCTTCGCCGCGGCGCAGGGCAAGAGCCATCAGGCGATCGCCGAGCACTTCGAACTGGATGCCGATTGGCTTCGGTACGCCCCGGGCGATTTCCGCAGTCACACGATTCTGCACACCGGCCCGTTCCACCTGTTCGCCGAACCGATCGTTGGGGTGCCGCACGGCCTGGCTCTGGGCACGTTCGAGGATCCGGGCTATCGCGGTTTCGAGTTCCCCTGGCTGCTGTGGCCGCTGATGTTCGGCGTGATGGCGCTGGCGTCGTACGGCCGGCGGCCCAGGCCATGTCAGGCCGCGGCCGGCGACGGCTAGGCCCCCGGCGAGGCGGGCTGAACCGGCTGCGACCGGCGCCGCCACGCATCCCAGTACGCTTCGATGCGACGCGCATGGGCCGACCCTCTCTCGGCATAAACCCGCCGGCCGAGCTTGATCGCCGCGCCCAGCAGCTCGCCGCGGCGACGATCGGCCAGCGCGAGCAGCGCCCGGCGCATCGCACCGTCGCTGAACGAAGTGCCCGCATCCCGCAGCAGCGCGATGAACAGCGCCAGGTCGTGATCGTCGCCGAGCTGATCGCTGAGCGCCTTGATTTCGCGCCGGCGGGCGTTCATCGGTTCCTTCCAGACGTTGCGCAGCAATCGCGTGTGGCACCAGTGGTACTTCACCCGCTTGCGCCAGTCGTGGAACGCCTCGTCGTTCGGTTGGTCGCACGCATGGGCCAGCGCCTTGCGGCCGCGCTTGTACACCTTTTTCACCCCGCCGCGCACCGCGTCGAATCCGGTATCGCCTAACTCCCAACGCTCCACGCGGTGCCTGGCCTCGCGCAAGCCCGCGACAACATCAGCCGCCCGCTGCTGTAGATCGGCCTGCTGATGTGCCACGCGCTGCCGCCGATCCACCAGCCACCGCCGCGCATCGGCCAGCTTCCGGGGGTCGATCGCATCGGCGTTGTGTTCGATCAGGGCGTCGAAGCATTCGACCATGGCCTGGGCGTCGCGCACGTGCGAGAGTTGCCGGCCGACGTCGCGAAACCAGCGGTTCTCCTGCGGGTACGCCTGGAGTTGGGGGCGTACCAGGCGCAACAGGCCCCGAACTTTCTTGAAGCGCTTGCGGGCTGAATGGACGCCCTCGTGCCGGTCGATCCCTTCGTCGGTCAGTTCGACCCTGGCTTTATCGATCTGCTCGTGCGCGATGCGCCGCAGGGCGTCCTGCACGGATTCCTTGCGTTTGATGCGGTAGCTCATGTCGGCTCTTGCACCGTTGCCGGCCCAATGCATGCTAGACGAGCGATCGGACCGCTTCAGGTGGATCGGCGCGGGCTGGGGCTCAAGGATGAACTGTCGAAACGGTCAGTCCACATTTCCCATCGGAGGCCCAGCCATGAGCAGCGCACCAACCGATCGCAAGCGCACGCACCCCGAGCAGCGTTTCGCCCCGCCGCAGGAGGTGTTCGACCTGACCGCCGCGGCCGACAAGCTTGAGCGCGAAGAGCCGACCATGCCCAACGGTCACCGGCAGATCGCGCTGTTCAAGCACGGCCCGGCGAC
>CAZUHK010000027.1:0-5170 GCA_964620345.1 uncultured Planctomycetaceae bacterium | reverse complement strand
TGTTCAGCTTCGACGCCGACGACCACATGGTCGACCACGTGGTGGACGGGCCGGTGATGATCCACGCGCTCAGCGGCCGGGCGATCATCAAGACCGACGATGGCGAACATGACCTGTCGGCCGGCAAGCTGTTGCGCCTGGCGCCGGGCGTCAAGCACGATGTGACCGCGAAGGAACCGACGCGCCTGCTGGTCACCATCTGCCTCGAAGGCCCCGGCAGCCATCACGCATGAAGGCGATGGTGCTCGACGGTCCGGCCGACGTATCACAGGCGCCAACGCCCGCAACCTGCTGGCCGAGGCCGCCGGCGCCCGCGTCGAAGCGACGGCGCACGCCTACGCCCTTTTCGACGCGAACCTCGCCCTCGAAGACATGAAGCCGAGCAACATCGACGGCACGGCGGTGCTGATGCTCGAATGTGACTCATCACTGGCCCGAACGACGTCTGACCTCATACCATGGGTGTTCGATCAAGGTCAGGGTACACCACGAAACACGATTCAAGGAGCGGCCGATGGGCAAGCAGATGTGGACTATGCTGAGTGCGGGCGTGCTGGGCGCAGCGCTGTCGACGGCGGCGACCGCCGGGGACTGGCCCAACTACCGCGGACCCCATCACGACGGGGCGGCCACCGGCGAAGACCTCGCCGGCTACGACGGCACGCCCACCAAGGCGTGGGCCGCCGACCCCGGCCGCGGCGCTTCGTCCGTCGCCGTCGTCGGTGATCGGCTGGTCACGCTGGGCAACAAGGACGACCGCGACCACGTCACCTGCTACGACGCGAAATCCGGCAAGGTGCTCTGGGCGTTCGACTACGCCAACGACTTTTCACGCAGGCAATTCGACGGCGGCACCGCCACCACGCCCGCGATCGACGACGGCCTGGTCTACACCCTCAGCGACCGCGGCCACATCCACTGCCTCCAACTCGACGACGGCTCGGTCTTGTGGAAGACCCACGCGGGCAAGTTCGGCGGCAAGCTGCCCCGCTGGCACTACGCCGCCTCACCGGTCGTCGTGGGCGATCTGGTGGTCTTCAACATCGGCGGCGACGACAACTCCACCCTCGCCCTGAACAAGAAGACCGGCGAGAAGGTCTGGGGCAGCGGCTCGGACGGCGCCAGCTACGGCACACCCCTGCCGTTCGAGCACGATGGCAAGACCTTCCTCGCCGTGGCCAAGGCCAAGCGCTACGTCGTCCTCGAAACCGACTCGGGCAAGCAGATCGCGGCAATCCCCTGGACCACATCGTACGATGTGAACTCCGGCACGCCGACGTTCACCGATGGCAAGCTGATCCTCTCCAACGGGTACGGCGGCGGGAAGGTCGCGATGTTCGACCTGGAAAAAGGCGGCCAACAGGTCTGGTCAAACCCCGACTTCGCCGCGAAGTACTGCTCGCCGGTGCTCTACGACGGCCACCTCTACGGCATCGCCGGCGAACGCCGCGGCGCGATGGTGTGCATCCGTGCTTCGGACGGCAAGACGATCTGGACCGAAGGCCGCTACGGCAACGGCACGCTCACCATCGTCGACGGCACGATTGTCGCGCTGTCCGAAAACGGCAACCTGGTGATCGGCAAGGCCGACCCGGCGGGCTTCAAGACCACCGTTGACCTCAACGTGATCGCGGGCCGCGCTTGGATCGAACCGGTCGTCAGCGATGGATACGTCTACCTGCGGAACAACAAAGCCGAGCTCGCGGCGTACAAGCTGCGGTGACGTGATCGGATCGCGCTTGTCAACAGAGAAACCCAGAGCTTCCGCTCTGGGCTGAACGGGCGTGCGTCAGAGCACGCCCGCTTGTTTGAGCATGGCTTCGAGCTTGCTCATCAGTTCCGCGTCCATCTCGCACATCGGCAGGCGCAGCTCGCCGGTGTCCATGCCCATCAGCTTCATCGCGGCCTTGACGGGGATGGGGTTGGTCGAAAGCGAGAGCATGCCCTTGCACAGGCCGAACAGCTCGCGGTGGAGCTTGCGGGCCTGGTCGAGCTTGCCGGCGTTGGCCGCGTCGGTGAGGCGGCGGATGTGGGTGGGCAGGATGTTGCCGACGACGCTGATCACGCCGCGCCCGCCGATGGCGATCAGCGGCAGCGTCATCGAATCGTCGCCCGACAGAATCGTAAACGCCTGGGGATCGGTCAGCGTGGCGATCTCGCTGGCCGAGTCCATCGAGCCGGTCGCTTCCTTGACCGCGACGATGTTCGGATGCGCCGCCAGCCGCGCGATGGTCACGGGCGTGGTCGCCACAGCCGAGCGGCCGGGGATGTTGTACAGCACCACCGGCAGATCGACCTGATCGGCAATCGTCATGAAGTGGCGGTACAGCCCCTCCTGCGTCGGCTTGTTGTAGTAGGGATTGACCTGCAACGTGGCCGCCGCGCCGACCGCTTTCGCGTGACGGCTGAGGCGCAGGGCTTCTTCGGTCGAGTTCGACCCGGCCCCCGCGATCACCGGCACCCGCCCGGCCGCGGCCTCGACCACCACCTCGATCACCCTGTCGTGCTCTTCGTGGCTGAGCGTCGGGCTCTCCCCGGTCGTGCCGCAGGGCACCAGCCCCTGGATGCCGGCGTTGATCTGAAATTCAACGTTGTCTCTGAGCCGCTGCTCATCCACCTTGCCGTTGCGGAATGGCGTGACGATCGCGGTGATGGCGCCGTAGAACATGGGCCTTGGCCTCTCGGACGGTCAGGTCAAAGCCCATACGGTACGAACGCGATGGCCGATAGGCAATCGGCGTCGCCGCGGCCGATCGCCCTACTTGCCAGGCGACGTGCTCGACGCCCCATCGGGTGACGCCGCCCGGCCATCGGGCACCTTGATCGTCGTCCCGCAGGCGCTGCAGCGAATGGTTCGCCCCCGCAGCGACTGAGGCACCGCGAGAATCTTGCGGCACTGAAGGTTCGGGCAGATCAAACGCATCGCACTGGCAGACACCTCGGCCTCCTTCGCATCACCCCAAACTCCTATCGGCACACACCCGTCCCGAATTCACTAAGAAGCGGCCCCCAAATCTCGATCAGCCGGTCGGCCTGATTAAGGTGAGTAGCGTGGCTCATGGTGACGCCGGGCGCAGGCCGGACGGGCTGGGTATCCAGGCCAGCGTGTTGGACAATCGCCATGACAACACCCGGCCGCCTGAACACTCCAAACCCCGCGCCCGCCCTGACGGGGGAAGCTCACCTTCTCGCCTCGGCCCGCGCCACGTGATGCAAAGTTGCCACGAACCGGCACCGCAGCCGCGGCGAACTTATAATAAGTACGCCGTGAGGCACGACACTTTTTTGCCGCATCGAAAGGTGAGGCCGTGAATCAGAACGATCAAGCCGCGCTGCGTGCATTGGCCAACCGCATCACCGCCGCGCTGTTCGCCCGCTACGCCCTGGCGCTGGGCACGCTGTACATCTTCGCGTGGGGCACGGCGGTGCTGGTGCTGCGGATGTGGCTGTCGATGGATCGGCTGGAACTGAGCTACGGCGGCGCGGGGCTGGCGGTGGCGCTGATCGCGGCGTACGCGATCGCCCGGCACCGCACGCCGGCGCCGGGCCGGCTTCGCGCGGCGATCGACCGCGAGGCGATGGCCGGCGGGCTGATCATGGCCGCCGACCAGGCGGACCTGGGCGACTGGCGTGCCCGCCTGCCCGCCGCCGACAGCCCGCGCGTGCGCTTCGCGGCGCGCCGGCCGATGGTCATGCTGCTGGCCGCGCTGGCGTTCGTCGGCGGGGCGTTCGCCCTGCCCGATTCGCTCACCGCCGTTGTCCGCCCCGCCGCCCCGCTGGACGTGCGCGAGCAGGCCGAGCAGCTTGCCGAGCAGATCGAGGTGCTCGAACAGGAGAAGGTGCTCGACGATCAGGCCGCCGACGCTCTGGCCCAGCGGCTGGAGCAGATCGCGGACCAGGCCGCCGGCGACGACCCGGCCGCGACGTGGCAGCGGCTGGACTACCTCAAGGATCAACTGACCAAGGCCGCCGACGAGGCGACCGAGCAGGCGCTGCGCGAATCGCAGAAGCTGGCCGAGCTCGCCGCCGCGGCCCAGGCCAGCGAGCAAGCCCGCCAGTCGCCCGATGCCCAGACGAGCCCGGCGGAGCTGGCCCAGCAGATGAAGGACTTCGGCAAGCTGGCCGAGCAGGCGCTGGGCGAGTCGCAGACGCTACGAGAGCTGACCGATGAGCAGGCCGCCGAGGCCGCCAGACGGATGGGCGAGCTGAGCGACGAAGCCCTGGCCGAGCTGGCGAAGATGGACGCCCAGGCCGCTGAGGCGATGCAGCAGGTCGCCGAGAAACTCAGGGAGATCGACGCCGACTCGCTGGCCCACGTCGACGCGGCGGGCAAGGTCACCGTGTTCGATCCCGATGACAAGACCACGTTCAAAGACCTGCGCGGCAAGGGCAAGCTCAGCGAAACCCACGCGGTGCGCATGACCAGCCGGGCGGTGTTCACCCTGGAGCCGGCGGTGATGCTTACCGTGGACCTGAGCGCCATGGGCAGCGGCGAGCGCATCATCGCGCTCGACGGCGAGCTCGAAGACCTGGCGGTGTACGAGCTGGACGCCGCGGCCCGACCGACGCGCGACACGCTCGAGCACGGCGGCGAGGAGGTCGTGTTCACCCTCGCGCCCGACGGCACGGTGAAGCGGTACCTGCACCACCCCGCGCAGAGCGAGGCGAGCGCGGCGTGCCAGGGCGGCGGCGAGGTGTTCCGCACGATGAGCAAGAACGCCCAGGCCGCGCAGCAGCGGCTTCAGCAGAGGGTCCAGCGGATGGTTCAACAGGGCCTGGCCGATCCGCAGCAGCTTGCCGAGGCGATCGAGGCGGCAAAGCAGCACGGCCCGCCTGGCGCCGGCGGCGTGCAGCGCGGCCGGGCCGACGCCCCGATGACCTGGAAAGACCCCACCGCCGACGAGGGCGTCGCGTTCGACGATCAGACGCTGCCGCCGGCCCGGCTCGAAGCGCTCAAGCAGGCGCGGCGCGTGGGCGTGTCGGTCGGCGCGCCGCAGTTGGCCGATGGGGACACCGCGGCCCGGCCGGGCGCGCTGCGCGACGCCGGGGTCGAGGGCGGCTCGGCCGCACGCCACACCGTCCTGCCCCGCCACCGCGCCGCGATCGAAGAATACTGCCAGAACGAGTAACCTAATCGGCCTCGGGTTCCACTGATCGAAAGCCGTTAATG
>CAZUHK010000026.1:0-21875 GCA_964620345.1 uncultured Planctomycetaceae bacterium | reverse complement strand
GCTAGAGAAACTTCCCCAGCCGTCGCCTTGGACCCAGCCGGTGACTGGCCGGCTGAGCGTGGGCCGCCGGGCTCTGTCCGCCGCGGGCCGTCACCCGCGGCACAACGCGCGAACGGTGAGGTTTCGCCCGTTCGCTCGGCCGCTCCGCCTTGCCGGGGCCACGCGGGGTTTTCCCATCGCGGCTGGCCGACCGGCCTTTGAGCGACAACATAATTATCGACGCCAGACCGCGTCAGTCAACGATTTTTCGAGTAATATTTTCACCTGCTTTCGTTCCACCACACACACGGAGATTTGCGATGCATCATCCACTTGTTCAGGCGACCCGGTTCGGCGTGGCGCTGGTTTTGGCCGCCGCCGTGTTCGCGCTCGCCGCGTGCGGGTCCGCTGAAGACCCAGCCCCCCCGGCCCAAAGCAACAACGCCGCACCGGTCAGCAAGCTCGACGAATCGGTCACCGCGGCGACGGCCACGATGGTGCTCGATGTCGAAGGCATGACCTGCGCCGGCTGCGAGGGGTCGGTCGTCAAGGCGCTCAGCGCCCTGCCCGAAGTCGCGGCCGTGAACGTCTCGGCCGAAACGGGCAAGGCGTACATCCAGTGCGGAGGCGAAGCGTGCGACGGCGCCAAGTGCGCCGACGCGGTCACCGCCGCGGGTTACGCGGCGAAGGTGGCCGAGTAAGCGGGGTGCCGATGAACCACGAAGCACTCAAAGCCACCGGGAGCACAAAGCGATACGGTCTTGCGGGTTTGGCTTTGTGACCTTCGCGGCCTTGGTGATCTTCGTGGATCGTCCGCCGATCGCGTCTGGGCCGCTATAGCTACAATGGCCGCATGCGTCTGGCGCTGGCACAGCTTAATCCGACGATCGGCGACATCGCCGGCAACACCGACAAGCACCTGGCCGCGCTGGACCGGGCGGGCGACGCGGGGGCGGCGCTGGTGGTGTTTCCCGAGCTGTCGATCATCGGCTACCCGCCGAAGGATCTGCTGCTCAAGCCCGCGGTGATCCAGCGGTGCGAGCGGGCGCTGCAGCGCATCGCCGAGCGATGCACGGATGTCGCGGCGATCGTGGGCCTGCCGATGCCCCACACCGGCCCGGGTCGGCCGCTGCGCAACGCCGCGGCACTTTGCGTCGGCGGCGAGGTGATCGACCGCCGCTTCAAGGCGCTGCTGCCGACCTACGATGTGTTCGACGAGCACCGCTACTTCGAGCCGGGCAAGCAGATCGACGTCGCGCACGTCGATGGCACGCCCATCGGCATCAGCATCTGCGAAGACCTGTGGAACGCCGCGGAGCACTTCGACCGGCGGATCTACCACGACAACCCGATCGACGGCCTGGCCGCGGCGGGGGCGAAGCTGTTCATCAATTGCTCGGCCTCGCCGTTCATCACCGGCAAGCACGCCACGCGGCTGAGCATCATGCGACAGCTCGCGCGGGAGCACGGCCTGCCGATCGTCTTCGTCAACCAGGTCGGCGCCAACGATGAATTGATCTTCGATGGCAACTCGTGCGTTGTCGGCGCAGACGGCGAGCTGATGGCGCACGCGAAAGATTTCGAGGAAGATCTGGTGATCGTCGATATTGGCAGAGATCCCGGCCAAGGCCTCGCGGACTCGGCCATGACCGGGCTTGGGGGCGAATCGAAAATCGAAAATCGAAAATCGAAAATGCACACGCCGCGCTCGGGCGTCGCCGCGGTCTGGGCGGCGGTGGTGCTGGGCGTGCGCGACTACTGCCGCAAGTGCGGGTTTGCCGACGTGGTGATCGGCCTGTCCGGCGGGATCGACTCGGCGGTCACCGCGTGCGTCGCCACCGCGGCGCTGGGCTCCGACCACGTGCTGGGCATCACCATGCCGTCGCGCTATTCATCGAGCGGCGCGGCCGACGACTCGATCACGCTGGCCCAATCGCTGGGCGTGGTGTGTCACAACATCCCCATCGAAACGGCCCACCTGGCGATGGAGCAGACGCTCGTGCCGTACTTCGCCGGCACCCAACCGGGCACCGCCGAGGAGAACGTGCAGGCGCGGCTGCGCGGGCTGATCCTCATGTCGTTTTCCAACAAGTTCGGCCGACTGCTGCTGACCACCGGCAACAAGAGCGAGATGGCCGTGGGCTACTGCACGCTGTACGGCGACATGGCCGGCGGCCTGGCCGTGCTCAGCGACGTGCCCAAGACGCTGGTGTACGAGCTGGCCCGCTACATCAACAGCGACGCCTGCGAGCTGCACGGCGCCGCCGCCGGCCCACCGATCCCCGAAAACACCATCACCAAGCCCCCCAGCGCCGAGTTGCGGCCCGACCAGACCGATCAGGACACCCTGCCGCCCTACGACGTGCTCGACCAGATCATCGACCGCTACGTCGAGCAGGAGCAATCGGCCAGGCGGATCATCGACGACACCGGCGTCGACGAAGATCTCGTGCTGCGGGTCGTCAAGCTCATCGACCGCAATGAATACAAGCGCAAGCAGATGCCCCCGGGCCTGAAGGTCACCGGCCGGGCGTTCGGCTTCGGCCGCCGCATGCCCATCGCCCAGCGGTACGATCCGAGGTGAGCGTGACACCGCCGGGCGGCGCGCATATGCTGATAGTGATACGCACCGCCAGGGGTGCCCGCGCAGTTTGATGGAGCGCGGGCTGAGATCACACCCTGGAACCTGATCCGGTTCACACCGGCGTAGGAAGGCGGACCGCCATGATCCGTTCCAATCAACCGACCCCACGCCCGCACGCTTATCACCTGCCCCCGATCGGCGCCGACCCGGCCACCGGCGAGGCCACCACGCCCGGCAGCTTCGCCAACCCGCCGCGGGTCGGCGCGGCCCTGGCGTTTTCCAGCCCCGACACGCCCGGCATGCCCACGCCGTCCAGCAAGACCGCGTGGGATTTCATGCCCGACGGTTGGCACACGTCGCTGAGCGACGAAGCGACGAAGGAACGAAGCGACCAAGGGGATCAGCGCAGCGGCGAGGATGACGCGCTCTGCGTCGCTCGTTTCACCCAGGCCGATGGCACGCAGCGCACCGTCGCCTATCCCGAGGGTTTCGAGCCCAGCACCCAGCTCGAGCACGCCCGGCTCGGACACCTCACCCCCGAGATGAAGCGCGTCGCCCGGCGCGAAGGCCACCTCACCCCCGAGCAGGTGCGCGACGAGGTCGCCGCAGGCCGCATGGTGATCCCCGCCAACAAGGTGCACCTGGGCTATCAGCTCGACCCGATGGCGATCGGCCGGGCGAGCAAGACCAAGATCAACGCCAACATGGGCGCCTCGCCCGTGTCGTCCAGCACCGATGATGAAGTCGAGAAGCTCAGGTGGGCCGAACGCTGGGGCGCCGACACGGTGATGGACCTGTCCACCGGCGGCGACCTGGACGCCTGCCGCGAGGCGATCATCCGCAACAGCGCCGTGCCCATCGGCACCGTGCCGATCTACTCGATGATCATCGGCCGCAAGCTCGAAGATCTCGACGAAGGCGTGATCCTCGAAACGGTCGCGCATCAGGCGGCGCAGGGCGTGGACTACATGACCATCCACGCCGGCGTGCTCAAAGAACACCTGCCGCTGGTCCGCAAGCGCCTGATCGGCCTGGTGTCGCGCGGCGGGTCGCTGCTGGCCAAGTGGATGCTCATCCACGACCGGCAGAACCCCACCAACACCGCGTGGGAAGACATCTGCCAGATTATGCGGCGGTACGACGTGACGTTCAGCATCGGCGACGGCTGCCGGCCCGGCGGCCTGGCCGACGCGACCGACGAATGTCAGCTCGCCGAGCTGGTCGAGCTGGGCCGCCTCACCGAACGCGCCTGGCGACAGGGCGTGCAGGTGATGATCGAAGGCCCCGGGCACGTGCCGTTCGATCAGATCGAATACAACATGAAGCTCGAGCGTGCCCTGTGCCACGGCGCGCCGTTCTACGTGCTCGGGCCGCTGGTGACCGACACGTTCCCCGGGTATGACCACATCACCAGTTGCATCGGCGCGACCGCCGCGGCGTACCACGGCGCGAGCATGCTCTGCTACGTCACGCCCAAGGAACACCTGGGCCTGCCCAAGAAGGACGATGTGAAGCAGGGCTGCATCGCCTACAAGATCGCCGCCCACGCCGCCGACGTCGCCCTGGGCATCCCCGGCACGCGCGACTGGGACGACGAGCTGACCAAAGCCCGCGCGGCGCTGAACTGGGACAAGCACATCGCCCTGGCGTTCGACCCCGACACCGCCCGCGCCTACCACGATGAAGACCTCGATGTCGACACCGACTTCTGCGCGATGTGTGGCCACGACTGGTGCAGCGTGCGGATCAGCAAGGAAATCCAGGACTGGGCCAGCGGCAAGGACGAGCAGATGACCTGGGACAAGCCCAAGGTCACCGCCGCGCTGACCGATGAGCAGCGCACCATTCTCGAACAGCGCGGCAACCTGCCGCCCGAGGTCCTGCACCGCCTCGCGAGCAAAGGCCGGGATGAAAAGCTCGCCTGTCACTCGGACTACGTCGACGACGACACCGCCAAGCGCCTGCAGGACGCGAACGCGGTGAAGTAAGCGGACGCGGCGCGATGCCCGTGCCGCACGCCCGGGCCGGGGACGGCCGGGCTCGCTCGAGTCCCACCCCCGCGCATCGCCCCCGCTCCAGCCCCCAGCGAGCCCGGGCGTCCCCGCCCCGGGCTTCCCCCCCGGCGCCGCTCATTCTCATGCGGATCACACCCCCGCGGCGTGGGCCTTGAGGTCGTCCAGGTCGCAGTGCTCCAGGGCGAGCATGTGCGTGGCTTCGAGCACGACCGGCGGGGCGCAGCCGGCCTCGAGCGCCTCGACCCACCGCGCGGCGCACAGGCACCAGCGGTCGCCGGGCTCGAGGCCCGGGAAACCCATCGCGGGGTTGGGCGTGCTCAGATCGTTGCCCCGCACGGCGCCGAATCGCAGGAATTGATCCGTCATCACCGCGCAGACCACGTGCACGCCCAGGTCGCCCTCGCCGGTGTTGCAGCAGCCATCGCGGAACCAGCCGGTCCGCGGTTGTGTCGAGCACGTTTGCAGTTCGCCACCCAGTACGTTCTTGGCCATTGTCGATGCTCGTTTGCGTGAAGCGGTTGAAGCCACAGCATACGCTGGATGCCGCGTGGTGCGACGCCTACGATTATTTCAGTAACAACTGAAAGGCAGTGGGATCATGGCGGCTTCGGCTTCGGCATCGACATCGACAGCGCGCGGGGCGAACGGCGGGCGGCGTCGTCGCATCGTGATCCTCGGCGGGGGGTTTGGCGGGGCGTACGCGGCGCGGACGCTGGGCCGGGCCGGCGCCGGCGAACCGCTCGACGTCACGCTGGTCGATCGCAACAACTTCTTCATCTTCACACCCCTGCTGGTCGAGGCCGGGACCGGCGCGCTGGAGCCGCGGCACGCGGTGGTGTCGCTGCGGACGATGATCGGCGGGGCGCGGTTCGTCATGGGCCGGGTCGGCCGCATCGACTTCGACGCGCAGCGCATCGGGCTCGAGCTGGACGGCGGGCGGGTGCATCGCGAGCTCGAGTACGACCACCTGGTGATCGCGCTGGGCAGTCAGACGATGCTGCCGCCGGTGCCGGGCCTGGCCGAGCACGGCTTTGAGCTCAAGTCCCTGGCCGACGCCGTCGCGCTGCGCGATCGGGCGATCCGCCATCTCGAGCTGGCCGACGCGGTCGACGACGCGGCACTGCGACGGGAGCTGTTGCACTTGGTGGTGGTCGGCGGCAGCTACTCGGGCGTCGAGGTGGCCGGCGAGTTCGAGGTGTTCCTCAAGCGGGCGGCGGGGCGCTACCCCAACGTCAGCCCCGGCGACGTGCGGGTCACGCTGGTCGAGATGCAGCAGCGCGTGCTGCCCACGCTCGACGCGGACCTGGCCGACTACGCCCGGCAGACGCTCGAATCGCGCGGCGTGAGGATCGAGCTGAACCACAAGGTCGGCCGCGTCGGCGAGCACGAAGTCGAGCTGGACGACGGCCGGGTGCTCGACTCGCGCACCTGCATCTGGACCGCCGGCATCGCCCCGCCCCGGGCGGTGGCCGACCTGGACCTGCCCAAGGATCAGCGCGGCTACATCGAATGCGAGCCGGACCTGCGCGTCAAGGGGTACGACAACGTCTGGGCGATCGGCGACTGTGCGGTGAACCATGCGCCCGATGGCAGCGTGTACCCCGCCACGGCCCAGCACGCGTCGCGCATGGGCCCGGCGGTGGCGAACAACATCCGGCGTGTGCTGCGCAGCGAGCGGCCCGAGGCGTTCGAGTTCAAGATGCTCGGCACGCTCGCGGCCCTGGGCTGCAGAACCGCGGTGGCGAAGGTGATGGGCGTCAAGCTCTCGGGCTTCGTCGCGTGGTGGCTGTGGCGCACGGTGTACCTGATGAAGATGCCCGGCTGGGGCCGACGCCTGCGCATCGCGCTGGACTGGACGATCGACCTGCTTTTCCGCCGCGACTACGTGCAACTGGGCGTACACCGGGCGGACGAACCACCGACCGACGCGACAGCCCAAGCCCGATCCAACCAACCGCTGCAAACCGTCGGCTCGTGATTCACTTATTCACGAAGCGCGAGCGCGAGCTTTCGCCCTCGGGGTTGCGCCACTGGCCGTGGGGTTGGATCAGCGCGTCGGCCGCGGCCGGGCCCCACGTGCCGGCCGAGTAGTTGGGCAGGTCATCCTGCGGGCGCGCGGCCCAATGATCCATGATCGGCTGAACGATGCGCCACGCCGCCTCGATCTCGTGGCGGTCCTTGAACAGCGATTGATCGCCCTGCATCGCGTCCAGCAGCAGCGCCGCGTACGCCTCGGGGGCCTCGCCGCCGAAGTATTGCTGCCAGTCGAAGTCCATCACCGCGCTGCGGATCTGCGTGTCGCTGCCGGGCACCTTGCCCTCGAACCGCAGCGAGATGCCCTCATCGGGTTGGACGTTGATCACCAGGCGGTTGGGTTTGTGCAGGGGCCGGCCGGCGTCGTCGACGAACAAGCTGTGGGGCGTGGGCTTGAAGTGGATGACGATCTGCGTGAGCTTCCGCCGCATCGCCTTGCCGGTGCGCAGAAAGAATGGCACGCCCTGCCATCGCCAGTTGTCGACGAACACCTTGACCGCGGCGAAGGTGTCGGTCTGTGAATCCGCGGCCACGCCGGGGTCTTCGCGATAGCCCGGCTCGGGCTCGCCGCCCACCGTGCCCGGGCCGTACTGCCCGCGCACCGTGAGGTGCGGCACGTCGTCGGCCTCGATCGGGCGCACCGCCTGGAGCACCTTGCGCTGCTCGGCGCGCAGGTCCGCGGCCTGCATCGCGTTGGGCGGCTCCATCGCCAGCACCGCCATCAACTGCAGCAGGTGGCTCTGAATCATGTCGCGCAACGCGCCCGACCGCTCGTAATACCCCCCGCGCCCCTCCACGCCGACCGTCTCGGCCGCGGTGATCTGCACGTGATCCACGTACTGCCGATTCCACACCGGCTCCCAGATCGCGTTGGCAAAGCGGAACACCAGCAGGTTCTGCACCGTCTCCTTGCCCAGGTAGTGATCGATGCGGAAGATCGATTCCTCTTCGAACACCCTGCCCAGCACGCGGTTGAGGTGGGCCGCGGATTCCAGGTCATGGCCGAACGGCTTCTCGACGACGATGCGCTGCCACGGCATCGATTCACGGTTGATGCTGCACCACCGCTTGCCTTCGGTCACGAGGTTCGCCTGCCCGATGTTCTCGACGATCGGGTCGTACAGCCCCGGCGCGACCGACAGGTACAGCAGCAGGTTGTCGCCGGTCTGATGATGTTCGCCCAGCCGAGCCATGCGCTCGGTGAGTTGCTTGAAGTCGTCGAGCTGCGTCGCATCGCACGGCTCGTAGTGCAGGCGCTGCTGGAAGTGATCCCACGTGTCCTGGCTGAAGCCCGACCGCTTGGCACACCAGGACTTCATGCGATCGCGGAAATGCTCGTCGGACATTTCCGTGCGCGACACGCCGAGAATCCCGCAGTGCCGCGGCAGCTTCTGCTCGCGGCAAAGGTCGTACAGCGATGGCACGAGCTTACGCTTGGTCAGATCGCCCGAGGCGCCGAAGATCACGATCAGGCACCGCTGCGGCGTCGGGTCGGGCCGGGGCGCAGGTGTGGGAGGGTTGGTCATGCGCACAGTGTATCGGCGAGGAGCACGGGGAATCCGGGTGGTTGCCGAATCCCGGTCTTCGCCGCGGACGGCTCAGACGCGGGCTTTGTCGGGCACTGTCATCGTGTAACCCAAGCCCGCGTCTGAGTGAGTCCTCGAGCGAAGACCGGGATTTCACTGGCTGACCGGCTCGCATCGCGGTACGCTGCTGTCATGAATCAACCGGGGCATTGCTGGTGGCACCTGGTCCTGCACACGCTGGGCTCCTGGCTGCACGGCGACCCGCGGGGCTTCCGCTCGCGCGACCATCGCGTCCACTGCAGCGGCGACTACAAGAATCCCCCGCCCAACGGCGAACACGCGGGCCTGCACGACTTTCATCGTCGGCGCAGCCGCAAGGTGATGCTGCCGGCGGAACTGTTGGAAGTCGTCGGTTGTGCGTTGCTCGACAAGTGCCGGCAGACCGGTACGCCGGTGCGTGTGGTCAGCGCCGGCCCAACCCACGCACACCTGCTGGTTGAAGGCCCGTACGATTACGCCGCGGCCGAGCGATTCATGGGACGGCTTAAGCAGCACGCCTCCCACGCGATCCGCCACCGGGTGCCCGGGAACGTCTGGGCCCGTGGCGGCAAGCCGATCGACGTGCGCACGATCGGGCATTTCAATGAGTTGCTCGGCTACATTCCCGAACACGCGGAAACCGAAGGCGCGTGGGTGTGGGCCGAGCCCCGGTTGCGCGGGGATTGATGGCCGCGGCATCCCGGTCTTCGCCGCGGACGGCTCAGACGCGGGCTTTGTCGGGCACTGTCATCGTGTAGCTCAAGCCCGCGTCTGAACGAGTCCTCGAGCGAAGACCGGGATTCCCCCATATCCCTCTTCCCGATGCGCTGGCCGCGGTCAGCCGGCCTGACGGATCGCCCGGGGTGAGCGGCCCAACGCCCGACGCATCATCTTGTTGAATGCCTGCAGGTCCGCGACGCCCACCGTCGCGGCGATCGCGTTGATCGGCATGGTCGTATGGATCAGCAGGTGCCTGGCACGCTCGGCCCGCCGCGCGATGATGTAGGCGGCCAGCGTCTGACCCGTGGCCTGACCGAACAGCCGCAGCAGATGGTTGTGCGAAAGGCCCACGGCCCGGCAGATGTCCGGCACGCGGATCGGCCGGTCCAGCCGGCGCTCGATGAACTGCCGCGCCGCGGCGACCTCCGCCCGCTCGCCGCCCGGGCCCCGGGGCCGCCGGGCACCGTCGGACAACTGCCACAGCAGGTCGCCGACGCGCGTCGCCGCCCGGGCCGGCTGCGTCGCCGCCCAGCCGATCGACTCCTCCAGCGCCCGAGCCATCGGCTCGAACCGGTCGCCCAGCGCCTGCATCGCCGGGATCAGCACCCGCGACGCATCCGCGTTGCCGGCCCCGACCGCGAAGTGGGCAAACACATGCCGCCCCGGCCGCGGATAGCGATAGACCAGCGGCGCACCCGGCGCCACCAGACTCGCGTGCCCGGGGCGAATCGGCAGCCATCGCTCGCCCACCTTCAACGCCGCCTCATAGCGATAGAAATGCAGGCACCACAGATCGTCCAGCCGCCACCGCTCGATGCGCCGCAGACCGTGTGTTGCAACACCCGTTTGAGCAACACTTATGCGTGATTCGATCGGAAACCGCCATCGGATTGCTCGTTCCATGATGGTGATAATATACCAGTGATGGTGGCCCACGGCTATTGCCCGGCCGTGCGAGCGCGGTACAGTGAGTTTGGATACCCGAACCCAAGCACCCGAGGTCCACCATGTCCACCATGCCCACCGCCGGAGCCGACCGCGGCCTGACCGATGCCCAGCAGGCGACGTTCCACGACCAGGGCTACCTGATCGTCGAGGATTTGTTCGACGATGCCGACCTGCGGCCGGCGATCGACGACATCACCGCCTACATCGATCGCCGCGCCGCGGAGTTGATCGCCCAAGGCGAGCTGAGCCACGACTACGCCGAGCTGGACTTCGCCCACCGCCTCGCGGCGATCAGCGAACAGACCAAGATCATCGCCCACGAGATGTGGAACGGTACGCTGCACGGCCCGGGGTTCTTCGCGTTGATCATCAACCCCAAGCTCCTCGACGTCGCCGAGTCGTTGTGCGGCGAGGAGCTGATCGCCTCGAGCGTGTATCGCATGCGGCCGAAGATCCCGACGAGCAACAAAAGCGCCGTGCCCTGGCATCAGGACTCGGGCTACTTCGAGCCCTACTGCGACAAGGCGCTGGTGCTGACCGTCTGGCTGCCGCTGGTCGACGCCACGCGGGACAACGGCTGCCTTTGGGTCATTCCCGGCTCCCATCGGCTGCCGGTGCTGCCGCATCGCGGCCGGGAGGACAAGCCGTACCTGGAAATCCCCGAAGAGCACCTGCCCCCCGACCAGCCCGTGTGTTGCCCCGTGCCCAAGGGCGGTGTGCTGCTGCTGACCAACCGCACGGTGCACGTGAGCTTCGACAACAACTCCGATCACGTGCGTTACTCGATGGACCTTCGCTATCAGAGCGCGGCCCTGCCGACCAACGCGCCGATCACCCGGCTCGACGGTGAGAGCGAGCCGCGCGGCCAACAGTGGACCGACCCGGACTTCGTGCCCATCGCCTGCTACCCGCCCGAGGCCGACTTCCTCGTGCGAAGCAAGGCCCGGCCCGAACAGGTGCTAACAGACCCCGCCGACTTCGCCCGCCTCCGCGAACAGCATCAGCCGGGCAAGATGACCACCCGCTGGAACTCGGTCAATGAACCGGTGGCCAAGCCCGAATCGTCATAACCCCAACCGAACGACACGAAACGAAGCTTGTCGCCGATCGCTCAGCCGCTAGAATGCTCGGCTCGCTCGACGCCCCCATCGTCTAGCCCGGCCCAGGACATCAGCTTTTCATGCTGAAGACAGGGGTTCAAATCCCCTTGGGGGTACTTGACTTACAGGTTGACACCAATCATGGCTTAACCTCGGCGCAACCCGGAATAACGAAACCGGGCTTCTCGCGTGTCGGGCCAGCCGGTCAATTCGCCGTGACGAGTTGCTCATCGTCGCCCCCCTCGCGCGGGCCGGTCGTCGCAGTTGCGCGAGAACGATATCAGACGCGGCACGGTGCTCCTGCTCTGCGAAGCGGCGCTTCGCAGAGCAGCACGAGTCCGCCGCTCGCTTGGCTCACCAGCGGTGCATGACCTCGATCGTCTGCGTATCTTCCATCTCACACGCGCCGCGGCCCAGGGTGATCAGCGGGATGTGCGGCGTGGCGCCGAAGCGGAGGTTGTCGGCCAAGCCCTCGCCCAGGCCGCGGCTGACCACGGCGCGGGTCTTGCCCAAGCGCAGCACGCCGGTCGACATCGACAGGGGCCAGTCGAGTTTGTTGACGAGCATGCGTTTGCCCGGCAGGCGGATCTGCCCGCCGTGGGTGTGTCCGGCCAGCACGAGATCGACGCCCAGGTCGGCCGCGGCCGGCAGCCAGTTGGGCGAGTGGGCCAGCAGCAGCGTGAAGCGCGACGGGTCGGGTTCGGCCGCGTCGAGCGCCGCGGCCAGCAGGTCGCCGCCGCGCTTGGCCCCGTCACACGCCAGGCCCAGCACGGTCAGGGGCAGTGCGTCGGCCGCCCACGCCGCGTCGTCCAACCAGCGCAGCGGCAGCTCGGCCAGTTGTTCGCGCAGGCGGGGCGTGTCGTGGTTGCCGGTGATCGCCAGCGTCGCCAGCCGCGGCCGCGCCGCCCGGCACAGCCGCAGCATCAGCTCGTGCGCCGCCGGCTCGTCGCCGGGGTGGTGCATGTAATCGCCGGTCAGCGCCAGCAGGTCGTACTCGGCCCCGGCCACGGCCTGAAGGATCTGCTCGTGCCGGGGTCGCGCGTCGCGCACGTGCAGGTCGCTCAGGTGCAGGATGCGCAGGCCATCCAGCGCTTGGGGCAGGTGCTCGTACCACAGCACCAGCGGCTCGATCAGATCATTCGCGGGCGCGGGGCCGGCCATGGGCTCGCCTTGCGGTGGTCGGGGGCGGGCGGTAGCGTATAATGCTTTGGCGGGCTTTGCCAAGTAACTGCCGGCAAAGCAATTGCACGTTCGTGCGCCCTATCCTGGAGACCGTGGCCATGGCCAAGATGTTCTACAGCATGCAAGAGGCGGCCGAAAAGCTCGGCGTGAACGAAGATCAGCTCAAGTCGATGGCCGAGTCCGGCAAGCTGCAGCAGTTCCGCGATCGCGACAAGGTGATGTTCAAGGTCGACCAGGTCGACAAGGTCGCGGCGTCCGGCGGGAGCGGCGCCGGCGAGTCGACCGACGAGCCGGGCCTCAGCGACAGCGGCGCGATCGCGATGTCCCAGCCCAGCAACGAAGACACCGATGCGATCGACCTCGCCGCGGAAGTCGAGGCCGACCACGACAAGCCCAAGGACAAGGAAGACACGCGCGGCGCCACCGGCATCAGCGTGTTCGACGCCGACGAAGTCGAAGCCGCCGACCCGCTGGCCCAGACCGTGGTGAGCGGCTCGATCACCGCGGACGACGATGAGCTGGCGCTCGAATCGGTCGGCTCGGGCTCGGGCCTGCTGGACCTGACGCGCGAGAGCGATGACACCTCGCTGGGCGCCGAACTGCTTGAAGAGATTTACCCCGCCGGCGGCTCCGACGCGAAGGTCGAAGGCGGCAGCGGGTTCGAGGGCATCTTCGATGCCGCCGGCGGCGTCGAGTCGGCGCCCAGCGGTCTGAGCGATGTCGAAGCCACCGGCGCCCCGTCGGAGATGGCGCCAGGCACCGTGGTCATGGCCGAGGCGATCGACCCGGCCGGCAGCGGCTGGACCGCCGGCATGCTCATCGGCGGCATCGCGGCGCTGGTCATCGGCCTGATGGTCGTCGCCGCGAGCATGCTCGGCCCGGTCAGCGGCTTGGCGACCACCCTCGGCGAGAACCTCCCGGCTTACGCCGGCGGCCTGCTGGGCGTCAGCGTCGTGCTCGCGGTCATCGGCGGTTTCATCGGCAAGGCGACCGGCAGATAGGCATTTCCGATCAGGCGTGTTGACCCGACTGCACCACGCCCGACCGCTTGGGGTTCACCAGCGAATCGAACGGCACAGGATCAACCTGCGCAGCCGCTTGGGGTCGGGGCCTTCTCGGCTGCACCTCGACGATGCCTCGCAGTCGTTCGCGTCCGGGACGCACCCTCGCCCGCCGCAATGCGGACAAACAAACCCCTCCGGCCAACGCAAGGCGAGCCGGCAAACCTGAACGCTGGCCATGTTGTGAACGGTTCAACCCAATCGAAACGATTGGATTGAGCGGGGAATGTCGCGGCTGAATCGGTCGGTCGGCTGCACCCGTGGGGCTGGCCGCGCTAACGTGAATGACGGGACAGGAAGCCGTCATGGATGTTTCACAGACACTGCTGATCGCCATCGGGTTGGGCGTGTTGTTCATCGTGATCGCCGCGATCATCGGGCTGGTGTTCGTGGGCAAGGTCGACGAGCACGACGTGCCGCCGGAGTTGGGCGAGCCGGACGACGGCCCCGGCGGCAGCACGGGCCTGGGTGAGCCGCTTGACCAGGCCGATTCCCGTGGCATAATGAAGGACAAGCAATGATGACCCGGCGTTTCTATTTCTGGCGATTCTTCTTCAGCGGCGGCAAACGCTCCGCAGAGGGTATCGCTCAGGGCTGAATCGCTGCGATTCAAACCACGAAGCAACGACCCCGATGCGGAAGGTCAGCCGCGTCGGGGTTTTTCGTTGGCCGGCTCGCGACGGTCGGCCGATGAAAGCGACAACAGGCACCAAGGAGAACCGGCCATGATCGTCGTCATGAAACCCGATGCCAGCCCCGAACAGATCGACCACGTCGTCGCGATGGTGCGCGAAATGGGACTCAAGGAACAAGTCATCCAGGGCACGGAGCTCAGCGTGGTCGCGGTCATCGGCGAAGACCGCAAGAAAGAACCCGATGCGTTCGAAACCCTGCCGGGCGTGCAGAAGGTGATGAAGGTGCTGGCGCCGTACAAACGGTCGAGCATCGAGGTCAAGCCGCAGCGTTCGCAGGTTATGATCGGCGACGCCTGCGTGATCGGTGGCAAAGCGGTGCAGGTCATCGCCGGGCCGTGCAGCGTCGAAAGCGAGGAGCAGATCCTCGCCTCGGCGCGGGCGGTGAGGGCGGCCGGCGGCACGGCGCTGCGCGGCGGGGCGTTCAAGCCGCGCACCAATCCCTACTCCTTCCAGGGCCTCAAGGAAGAGGGCCTCAAGCTCCTGGCCGCGGCGCGCGAGCAGACCGGCCTGGCGATCGTCACCGAGGTGATCGACCCGCGCGATGTCGACATGGTCAGCCGATACGCCGACTGCCTGCAGATCGGCACGCGCAACGCGCAGAACTTCGAGCTGCTCAAGGCCTGCGGCCAGCAGCCCAAGGCCGTGCTGTTCAAGCGCGGCATGGCGATGACGCTCGACGAGTACCTGCTTGCCGCCGAGTACATCCTCGACGCCGGCAACGATCAGGTCGTCCTCTGCGAGCGCGGCGTCCGCACGTTCGAAGACCACGTGCGCAACACGCTTTCGCTGGCGACGATCGAAGAGGTGCACAAGCGCAGCCACCTGCCGATCATCGCCGACCCGTCGCACGGCTCGGGCCACGCGCACCTGGTGCCCTCGCTGGCCTACGCCTCGGTCGCCGCGGGGGCCGACGGCGTGATCCTCGAAGTCCACCCCGACCCCCAACACGCCATGACCGACGGCGCCCAGTCGCTCGACCCCGACACGTTCGCGACCATCATGCCCGTCATGCGCCAGATCGCCGCGAGCATCGGCCGAACGCTCTGCGGCGAGCCGGTGGGGGTGTGAGGGCGTACGGCTTGCACAGCGCGGCGGAAGCCAAGAAGATTGTCCGTTCACACTCTGAAAGGGCGAAGCCATGTCGAACATCAATGCGGCGGTGATTGGCTGCGGGCTGATCGGGCCGGTGCACGTGGAGGGGCTCAAGCGGGCCGGCGTGAACGTGACGGGCATCTGCGGGGTCGATGAGGCCGAGGGACAGGCCGCGGCGGCGAAGCTGAACCTGCCGCGGGCGTACCGCGATGTCGATGAACTGCTGGCCGATGGCGACGTGCATTCGGTCCACGTTTGCACGCCGAACAAGCTGCACTACGGCATGGTCAAAGCGGTGCTTGAAGCGGGCAAGCACGTGGTCTGCGAAAAGCCCCTGGCGATGAACGCGAAGCAGTCGGCCGAGCTGGTCGAGCTGGCCCGGCAAAGCGGCAAGGCGGCGATGGTCAACTACAACCTGCGCTTCTACCCGCTGGCGATCGAGGCGGCGCAGCGCGTCAAGGCCGGCGACGTCGGCGAGATCTACCACGTCACCGGTAGCTACGTGCAGGACTGGCTGTTCCACGAGACCGATTACAACTGGCGGCTGCTGGCCGAAGAAGGCGGCCAGCTTCGCGCGGTCAGCGATGTCGGCACGCACTGGCTGGACATGATCCACACGATCACCGGTGTCGCGGTCGAGGCGGTGTGTGCCGACCTCAAGGTGGTCTTCCCGATCCGCAAGCGGCCCAAGGGCGAGGTCGCGACGTATTCGGGCAAGACCGGCCAGCCGCAGGCGACCGAGCCGATCGAGATCACCACCGAGGACTACGGCTGCATCATGCTCAAGCTGGCCAACGGCGGGCGCGGCGTGCTGTATGTCTCGCAGGTCACCGCCGGGCGGAAGAATTGCCTGCGGTTCGAGATCGCCGGCAGCAAGTGCGCGCTGGCGTTCGAGAGCGAGAAGCCCAACGAGATGTGGATCGGCCACCGCGAGCGGCCCAACGAACTGTTGCTGCGCGACCCGTCGCTGGCCAGCGACGCCGCGGCCGCGGCGATGAGCTACCCCGGCGGCCACAACGAGGGCTTCCCCGACACCTTCAAGCAGGCCTTCGGCGCTTTCTACGGCTACATCGAAGCCGGCGACTTCAACGCCCCGGCCCCCTTCGCCACGTTCGACGATGGCCACCGCGAGATCGTCCTCTGCGATGCGATCCTCCAAAGCCACCAGAAACAGGCGTGGGTGAGTGTCGGTTAATTGGTTAATCAGTTAATCGGTGAATTGCGGCGCGCCGCCCATGTAGCGACGCGGCTTCGCCTCGCTCTTCGCCGATCAATACCCGCTTGTCCCCGCGCCGCCGCTGACGATCGCGACGCCGGCCGAGCAGCCCAACCGATCGGCCCCCGCGTCGAGCATCGCGATCGCATCGTCCCATGTGCGGATGCCGCCGGACGCCTTGATCTTCAGGCCCTCGCCGTGCTTGGTCATCAGTCTCACCGCCTCGACCGTCGCGCCGCCGGCGGGGTGCAAGCCGGTCGAGGTCTTGACGAAATCGACCCCCGCCTGCCGCGCCGCCTCGCACGCGGTGGCGATGCGCCGCTCGGCCGTGGCCGCATCCGCGTCCCGCATCAACAGCGCGGTCTCGATGATGACCTTGGTCACGATCGGCGGATCGATCTGGCGCAGCGGCTCGACGATCGTCATGAACTGATTGGCCGCGGCGGGCATGCGGCAGGCCAGCAGGTGCGGCAGGTGCGCGACGAAATCGATCTCCTGCGCGCCCTCCTCGGCGGCCCGCACCGCCGCCGCGGCCGTCAGGTGCGGCACGTCGGCCCCCAACGGGAAGCCCACCACGCTGCACACCCTCACGCCCGCGCCCGCGGCCTCGCCGACGTGGATCGGGTTCACGCACACGCTCGCGAAACGATGCTGCTTCGCTTCATCCACCAGTTGCCAGACCTGCTCGGCGGTCGCCTCGGCCTTGAGCAGTGTGTGATCGATCGTCGCGGCGATCTGGCTTGCGGTGTAACTCATGCTTCGGGGCTTTCGATCAGGTGTTGAGCATTCAATGGCTGAGGCAGATCGTCGAGCGGCCAGGCGCGGTCGATTGTGTACCGCCCGATCGCCGTGCGACGCAGCGCGGTCAGGTGCCCGCCGGTGTGCAGGCGCTGGCCGACCTGCCGCGCCAGCGAGCGGATGTACGTGCCCTTGCCGCAGGTGACGGTGATGCTCAGTTCGGGCCAGTCGAAATGGTTCAGGTCGATCGCATCGATGCGCACGGTGCGCGTGGGCATGTTGACCGCTTGGCCCTTGCGCGCGAGCTTGTAGGCACGCTGCCCGCCGACCTTGATCGCGCTGTAGGCCGGTGGAGTCTGCTCGACGTGGCCGGTGAGCGCGTCGAGCGCCGCGCGCACTTCATCACGCGACGGCGGGGTGGCCACGTCGACCGGCCCGCGTTCGCCCTCGGCGTCGTCGGTGTTGGTGAAGGCCGACAGGTCGATCGTGGTGTCGTAAACCTTGGTCAGGCCCATGAGTTGATCGACGTGCCCGGTGGCCTTGCCGAGGCAGCAGATGAGCACGCCGGTGGCCAGCGGATCGAGCGTGCCGGCGTGGCCGGTCTTGCAGTGGCCCGCGGCGCGGCGGACGCGGCGAACCACGTCCATCGACGAGAGGCCCAGCGGCTTGTCGACGACCAGCAGGCCGTGCAGGTCGTGTCGATGGTAGCGCACCGTCGATCCTTTACAGTCCATCGCCCGCCGCTACGATATCAGATTCACCGGATGCGAAGTCCGCCGGTGTTGACCCGTTGGAGCGGTGTCCGAGCGGCTGAAGGAACACGACTGGAAATCGTGTGTACGGGTAACCGTACCGTGGGTTCGAATCCCACCCGCTCCGTTGTGCTTCGCCCGGGCGCGGGCGCGTCGCTCGGGGTGATCGGCCGGGCCGGTGCCGGCTGTTAACGCTCGCCTTCGGGCGGGTTGAGGTGGGCGACGATGTTGGCCAGCAGGCGGTCGGCGATGGGGTCGATGCCGCGGCGTCGGACCAGGTCCAGGCCGCTGGCGAGCACCGCGCCCTGGCCGAGCGTGCAGCGGGCCAGCGCGATCGACCGACCATCGACGCCGTATCGGGCGAGTACGTCCATTCGGCCGACATCGGCCGGGGCGTCGGCGGGGTCGCCGGCTGGGGTCATGCCGGCGGTGACCGGGTGGATCTGCGGCCAGCCCGCGGCGGCGGCCGGGCCGGGGCGCGGATCGCTCAGATACACCAGGTCGCGCGGTTCGATGCCGCGGAAGATCGGGTGCTTGGCATCGACGGGCTCGACCATCAGGCCGCGCGGCTGATCGGCCGGGCGAAGCGGCAGGCCCAGTTGTTCCAGCACGTCGGCGCCGGGCTGCAGCAGCAGCACGTGCCCGCCCCGCTGGGCGTAGCGTCGCACGGCGTCAAGGGTCTGGGGCCTGGCCTGCCACTGAGCGCAGTTGATCAGCAGCGGCACGGCCGGGTCGAACGGCGCGACCGGTCGGGCCGCCACGCCCAGCCGCTGCATTGCCTGTTGCGTGGCCTGCGATGGATCGATCACCGCGGCCTTGGCGCCCAGCGATGGCAGGCGCGCCCAGTTGCGCGTCCGCACGGTCACCGGCAGGTCGGCGGCGCTGACGACCGTCTGGCCGCGGCCGAGGGTCGTGCGGAAGGTGTGCTCGCCGGCCGGGGCGTCTTCGGGCACGTCGATCATCACCGGCGCCCGCCCGCCGTAGCCGTGGGGCAGGCGGGCCAGGCGGATCGTGCCGCCGCTGAGCACCCGCCCGTCGGGGCCGATCAGCTCGCACACGAGCACGACCTCGTCGATGCCCCGACCGTCGGGCCGCTGGTTGATCAGGTGCGCCATCGCCGGGCTGTGGCCGCCGGCGTAGAGGTGCGGGCGCCACGCATCCCAACTGATCAGCACCGGCTGCAAGCTCGTGGTCAACTGCTCCAGCGCCGCGGTGGGCCGGCAGTCGTCGAACGCATCGGCCCCCGCCGGCACGTCGTACCACCGGCCGACGGGCATGATGCCGGCAATGCGATCGCGATCGAGGTAGTTGCGGCGGGTGTGTTCGACCGCCAGCCGCGCGACCAGCCGCAGCGCCCGCTCGTCGGCCGCCGGGCCCAAGCGCACCACCGGCCGCACCAGCACGCCCTGCGCATCGGCCGGCAGGTCGATCAGCCGCATGTAGCCCAGCACCGGCTCGCCGTCGGCCGTCGGGTCGATCACCACTTCATGCCCCGGCGTCGCGTCGATCGGGATCAGGCCCTGCGCCCGGGCGGCGACCGCCCAACGGCGCGGCGCGTTGACCAGTCGCACCGCGTTGAGGCCCCGGCTGCGCAAGTCGGCCATCACCGCCGCGGCGAACGCCCGCGCGGAGCGATCGTCGCCGAACGCGGGGAACCGGCTCACGTCCAGTTCGACGGCGCGGATGAACGTCGGTTCGCCGTTGACGTACAGCTTGCCGTCGCGCCAGGCGATGGACCCGAACGCCACGCCCGCCCGGCCGATCGCCAGCGTCGTGCCCTCGCGCAGGGCTTCGACCGTCACGCGGTAAGTCTTGGGGTTGTTCGGCGACCAGGGCTCGACGTCGATCGGCCCGGTGGTCAGGTCGAACCATTGGGCCTCGTCGTCGAGCTCGACGCGGCGGACCGGCTGGGCGTAAACGAGCTTCGGCCGCGCCTCGGCGGTTTGGAGGGTGACGAACAGCTCCACGTCGTCGGCCGCGCGGTCGGCCGACATCTGCACGCGCAGGTCCAGCGTGTTGGCGGTGGTGTTCACCTGCATGTCGTGGATCGTCGCGCCGCGGGGCGCGCCGCATCCGGCCGCGACACACAGCCACAGCGCGAGCGGGACGATCACATGAGAGCCGGTCGCAGGGGACATCACGGCCGAGAGTTTACCACGGCCGCGGTGGTCGCTACGTTGGCGGGTGAGGCCCTTACCGACCCCAGCAAGGATTGATGCGATGAAAGTCGTGATGGTGATGTTCGATTCGCTGAATCGGCACATGCTCCCGCCGTACAACGCCGACACGTTCGTGCAGGCGCCCAACTTCAGCCGCCTGGCCGAGCGGACGGCGCAGTTCAACCGCAGCTACGTCTGCTCGATGCCGTGCATGCCCGCGCGGCGGGATCTGCACACGGGCCGGCCCAACTTCCTGCACACCAGTTGGGGGCCGCTGCAGCCGTTCGACGACTCGGTGCCGCAGATGCTCGCCGGGGCCGGCACCAGCACGCACCTGATCAGCGATCACCAGCACTACTGGGAAGACGGCGGGGCGACGTACCATTCGCGCTACAGCACGTGGCAGTTTCACCGCGGCCAGGAGGGCGATCCGTGGATGGGCATGGCCGCCGACCCGCCCAACGACAACACCTACGGCCGCAACGCCGGCGCCGGCGACTGGCACCGCCAGGACCGCGTGAACCGCCTGTTCATGCGGCGCGAGCAGGACCAGCCCCAGAGCAAGACCTTCAACGCGGGGCTGGACTTCATCCATCGCAACCACGACCAGGACAACTGGTTTTTGCAGATCGAAACGTTCGACCCGCACGAGCCGTTCTTCACCCAGCGCAAGTACAAGGATCTTTACGCCGAGCACTACGACAAGTGGCGGCGGGAGCGGGGGCCGCTGTGGGACTGGCCGGCCTACAAGCCGGTGGACGAGCCGGCCGAGCTGGTCGAGCACATGCGCTACGAGTACGCGGCGCTGGTGAGCATGTGCGACGCGAAGCTGGGCGACGTGCTCGATGCGTTCGACGCGCACGGGTTGTGGGACGACACGATGCTGATCGTGTGGACCGACCACGGCTTCATGCTCGGCGAGCACGATGCTTGGGCGAAGATGTGGATGGGCTTCTACGAGGAGACCGCCCACACGCCGTTCTGGGTCTGGGATCCGCGCAGCAGGCAGGCGGGCGTGACGCGCGAGGCGCTGATCCAGCCGTCGATCGACCTGGGCCCGACGCTGCTGGAGTTCTTCGGCCAGAAGCCGACCGAGCCCATGACCGGCAAAGCCCTGAGCCAGGCGATCGCCGACGACACGCCGGTCCGCGACGCGGCGATCTACGGCCAGCACGGCATGCATGTGAACGTGACCGACGGCCGGTACGTCTATTGGCGCGGCATCCCCGGTGAGCAGAACACGCCGCTGTTCGACTACACGTTGATGCCCACGCACATGCGCACTCGTTTCAGCCCCGACGAGCTGCAGCCCGACCGGGTGGAGCTGGCCGAGCCGTTCGACTTCACCAAGGGCTGCCGGCCGCTGAAGATTCAGTCCGGCGGCATGGCGAAGTGGGACTCGGTGCAACAGACGCGCCTGTACGACCTGCGACAGGATCCGCAGCAGACGCAGCCGATCGAGGATGCCCGGATCGAGCAACGGATGATCGACCACATGACGCGCCTGATGGCCGAATGCGAAGCGCCGCCCGAGCAGTACGAGCGGCTTGGCCTGGGCGGGGTCACGGCGTGACATCGGCCGATCGCGACCACGCCTGCCCGCTCCCCGCCAATCCGCCGCGTGGCACTTCTATTGTGCATTCACAAGTTTGCACCGACGGGTTGCCATGCCGGTCCGGCCGGTTACACTATGGGGCTTGGCTGTTCGCCTCTGCGTCGGGTTGACCGCCCGGCGGGCGCGTGATGCGGTCGGGTTGGTTGCCCACCCGATGGCGAGACAGCCGCAGACCCGTCCCGGGATGGGGCGGAGGCCGCCGCAGCCGCGGTTCGGCTCGACAGTGACTTGGTTGAACATTCACCAAGCGGCAACGGAGGTACGGTCATGGCCAACTACACGGGCCCGAAGGTCAAGCTCTCGCGTCGGGTCGGCGTGCCGATCAGCGATACCCCCAAGCACACCTCCAAGCGGCAGCTCACCCCGCCGGGCATGCACGGCTTCCGCGGCCGGCGCCTGCGCGACTACGGCATCCGCCTC
>CAZUHK010000025.1:12890-24310 GCA_964620345.1 uncultured Planctomycetaceae bacterium | reverse complement strand
GTCGGCTCGTCGCCGCGGGCCGGGTGAGCGTCGCCGAGCTCGGCTCCGACGCCGGCGTGCTCACCACCGTCGAAATGGGCGTCGTCGAAGGCCTCCGCGACTCGCTCAACCGGCTCGGCGCCGCGCTGCCGGCGATCGATGAGCGGCTCGACATGCTGCGTGCCCAATTGGACAACACCAGCGCCAAACCCGGCGACACCCACGCCCAACGCGCCCGGCTTGCCACGGCGATCGAGCAATTCACCCGCAAACGCCAGCAGGTCGCCGACAAGCTGGACCAACTGGTTCGGCAGTTCAACGCCGCCTGCCGGGTGGACCTGCGGGTGTTCCGCACGATCCACCCCGCCGTGGTGCTTTCGCTGCCGCGGCTGAAGCTGAAGTTTCACACCCCCCTGCCCGGGCCGGTCACCCTCCGCCGCCACCGCGACGGCCGCATCCGCGCCGACGCGGCCTCGGGTAAAGAGGTGTCGATCCACCGCGTCGCCCGCGTGCTGCACACCGCGACCTGGTGATGCGGTTGACAAGCCGCCGCCGTGGCCGAAGATTCCCCCATGTACCTGTTCCCCGCGATCGATTTACGTGATGGAAAGGTCGTCCGCCTTTACCAGGGCGACTATGACCGCCAGACGACCTACGGCGACGACCCGGTCGCCCAGGCCCGGCGATTCGCCGACGCCGGGGCGAAGTACCTGCACGTCGTCGATCTCGACGGCGCCCGCGCCGGCCAGCCGGTCCATTTGGACTTCGTCGAGCAGATCGCCCACCAAACGGGCCTGACCGTCGAGTTCGGCGGGGGCGTGCGGGACGATCAAACGGTGCGCCGCTTAATTTCGGCCGGTGTGAAGCGCATCGTCATCGGCACCGCGGCCCTGCGCGACTGGCCGTGGTTCGATGAGCTCGCCCACCGCGCGACGCTGGCCAACAAGCTCGTGCTGGGCCTGGACGCCCGCAAGGGCAAGCTCGCGGTCAGCGGATGGGAACAGACGACCCAGACAACCGCCGAGGAGGTCGCCCGCAAGGTGGACGGCTGGCCCCTGGCGGGCATCGTGTTCACCGACATCGCGACCGACGGCACGCTCGCCGGGCCCAACCTCGAATCGACGCGCCAGATCGCCGAGGCAACGAGTGTGCCCGTCGTCGCCAGCGGCGGCGTGGGCACGCTGGAGCACATTCGGCAACTGCGAGCGCTCACTCCCCAGCCCTTTGGTGCGATCGTGGGCCGAGCGCTCTATGACGGGGTATTCACCATTGAGCAAGCCATGGACGCCGTGGAGCGCGGCGGATGATTCCAAACGGGAGCCCTCGCGGGGGGATGGGCGACAGGCACGGTCGCGGCGGTTTATGCCGTGCGTATCTGCATCGTCATGGTTTTGCACTTCATTTTTGGATGGGCCGTCCTCATTGCCTTCGCCCATTTCTTCAGATATGCCTTGGGTCCAACGGTTGCCGTGCTGTTGATCACGGTACTTGTTTTCGAGTACATGATGGCCGCGTTACTGGGTCTGGCGGCTTGGCGACGGGTTATATTTGCGGTCTGGGCAACCGTTCTGTTCGTTCCGCTGGCCGGGGTTGTTGTGTTGTTTCTCTACTTTGGCGGCATGACCTACAGGTGAAGGAGCGACATGCGGGACAGCGTCGGCAAAGGGGCGCATGGGTCACTTGGAAGCGGTGAATCGGGCCGCTTACAATATCAACATGAGGTCACACGTCATCATCACCGACCCCGAGATCATGGGCGGCACCCCGGTGTTTCGCGGCACGCGCGTCCCGGCTCAGACGCTGATCGACTACCTCGAAGGTGGTCAGAGCATCGACGATTTCCTGCGCGGCTTTCCGACAGTGACGCGGGAGCAGGTAATTGCCTTCCTTGAAGAAGCCAGGGACCGCGTCCTTGCCTCGGCTTAGTGTCCTGCTTGACGAATGCGTGGACCGCGGCCTGGCACGCCGCTTGGTCGGCCACGACGTCAAGACCGCCCCACAGATGGGCTGGGCGGGGATCAAGAACGGCGAACTGCTTCGGCTGGCCCAGCGGGCGTTCGATGTGTTCGTCACAACCGATCGCAACCTCCGCTATCAGCAGAACCTTGTCGGCATCGACATGGCGATCATCGTGCTCGCGGCCAAGACCAATCAGCTTCGTGATCTCGATGACCTCGTTCCCCAACTGCTCGACGTGCTGCCGCTCGCCGAGCGTGGCACGGCCATCACGATCGGCGAGTAATCCGGCGCACGGTCCTCGTGCGATAACGTGGCATGGCCTGATCTACCGCCACCTCAGGCCACTTATTACTCTGATGGCTGTTGTGCACCCAGGCGCTATCGTCGCGCCGAACCATCGCGGCGCTCGCCGCGGCGGACCCGCTGCCACCATTGGGGGTGGTCGCAGTACCAGGCGACGGTTTGCTCCAGGGCCTGCGGCCAGGCCGAGCGGGTCGGGCGCCAGCCCAGTTCACGCTCGATCTTGGATGCGTCGATGGCGTAGCGGCGGTCGTGGCCGGGGCGGTCTTTAACGTAGTCGATCCATGACTCGTCCTTGCCCATGATCTGCAGGATCGAATGGGTCAGTTCGAGATTCGACCGTTCGTTGTTGCCGCCGATGTTGTAGACCTCGCCGGCCTCGCCCCGCTCGAGCACGGCCAGCACGCCTTCGCAGTGGTCGTCGACGTGAATCCAGTCGCGGACGTTCCGGCCGTCGCCGTAGAGCGGCAGCTTCCTGCCCTCCAGCAGATTGGTCACGAAGTACGGGATCACCTTCTCGGGAAACTGGTAAGGGCCGAAGTTGTTCGAGCATCGCGTGATCGAGCAGTTCATGCCGAACGTGCGGACGAACGAGCGGACCAGCAGGTCGCTGGCGGCCTTGCTCGCCGCGTAGGGGCTGTTGGGCTGGATAGGGGTATCTTCGGTGAACCGCACGTCGGGCGTGTCCAGCGGCAGCTCGCCGTAGACCTCATCGGTGCTCACATGCACGAAACGATTCAGACCGGTCTGCCGGGCCACGTCCAGCAGCACCTGCGTGCCCAGCACGTTGGTGCGGACAAACGGCGTGGAGTCCTCGATCGACCGATCCACGTGGGACTCGGCGGCGAAGTGCACCACCGCGTCGACGTTCCGCATGGCCGCGCTCACCGCTTCGCGATCGCAGATGTCAGCCCGCACCAGCGCGTAGCGGGCGTCGCCTTCCAGGTGCGCCAGACCTTCGAGGTCGGCCGCGTAGGTCAGCGTGTCGAGGTTGGTGATGCGATAGTCATCGCGGTGTTGATGGACGAAGCGGATGAAGTTGGAGCCGATGAACCCGGCCCCGCCGGTCACGACGATATGCATGCTCACAACGGAGTCTCCTGTTGCGTGGGGCGGCGGCGGGCCTGTTCGAGGACGCGGTCGACGTTGTCGCGCCAGTGAGGCATGGGGCCGACGATCGATTCGGTCGCGCTCAGGTCAAGCACGCTGTAGGCCGGCCGCGGGGCGGGGCGCGGGAACTGCTGCGTGGTGCATGGCTCGACCCGGCAGGGGCGATTCAGCCGCTGGGCGATGTGGCGCGTCAGCTCGAACCACGTGCAATGCCCGCCGTCGGTGACGTGGTGCGTGCCGGCCGCGCCCGCTTCGTGCAGCGCCATCGTCGTCGCGGCCAGGTGTTGGGCGCTGGTCGGCCGACCACGCTGGTCGTTCACGATGCGCAGCGCCTGTTTCTCCGCGGTCAGACGGACCATCGTCTGCACGAAGTTGTTGCCCCACGGGGCGTAGAGCCAACTGGTGCGAATCAGCAGGTGATCGCAACCGCTTCGCCGCAGCGCCTGTTCGCCGTGCAGCTTGGTGCGGCCGTAGGCGTTGATCGGATCGGCCGGGTGATCGGTGCGGTAGGGCGCCTGGGCCTTGCCATCGAACACGTAGTCGGTGCTGTAGTGGATGAGCTTGGCACCGATCGCGCCGCAGCGTTGGGCCAGCGTGCCCACGCCGGCGCCGTTGACCGCGTCGGCGTCGGCTTCGCGGTCCTCGGCGCCGTCGACGTCGGTCCAGGCCGCGCAGTTGATCACCAGGTCGGTCGCCGGATCGACGTGCTGCTCGACGCTCGCCGGATCGGTCAGGTCGATCGCCGAGTGGCTCACGCCGCGCCACTCGACGCTGCGCTGGGCGAGCAATTGGGCCCACGCCCGGCCGAGCATGCCATCGGGACAGATCAGCAGGATGCGCGGTGGATCGTTCATCGGTGAAACAACGGCTGCTGATAGGTAAACGGCGACTCGAACGCCCGCCACGCCGGTAGCTGCCGATCGCGATCGGAGACCGTGGCCTGGTCCGGCGGGGTTGGCCAGTCGATGTTCATATCCGCATCGTCCCACGCGATGCCGCCCTCGGCCGCGGGCGTGTAGAAGTCGGTGACCTTGTAGATGACTTCGGTGTGGTCTTCGAGGGTACAGAAGCCGTGGGCGAAGCCGGCGGGGATCAACAGTTGCCGCCAGTTTTCGGCGCTCAGCTCCACGGTCACGTGCCGGCCGTAGGTCGGCGAGCCGCGGCGGATGTCCACCGCCACGTCCATCACCGCGCCGCGCGTCACCCGCACCAGCTTGTCCTGCGGCGCGGGGTCCGCCTGGTAGTGCAGGCCGCGCACCGTGTGGCGGTGGGCTGAGTAGGAATGGTTTTCCTGCACGAAGTCCATGGCGATGCCGGCGTCGGCGAACTTGCGCCGCGAGTAGATCTCGCTGAAGAAGCCGCGCTCGTCGCCGAACTTCTCCGGCTCGATCAGCAGCACGTCGGGAAGTTGGGTGGGGGTGAACTTCATCGGTGGGCCTGCGGGGTGGGTGATTGCTTGGGCCCGTGCTCGCGCTCGAGCAGCGCCAACAGGTACCGGCCGTAGTCGTTCTGCTTCAGCGGTTCGGCCAAACGCCTGAGCTGGGCGTCGTCGATGTAGCCCATGACCCAGGCGATCTCCTCGGGGCAGGCGACCATCGTGCCCTGGCGATCCTGGATGGCCTGGATGAACACGTGGGCCTGGGCCAGCGACTCGTGCGTGCCCGCGTCCAGCCAGGCCGTGCCGCGGCCCAGGGCCTGCACGTGCAGTTGCCCGCGCTCGAGGTAGATGCGATTCAGATCGGTGATCTCCAACTCACCCCGGGCCGAGGGCGTCATCCGCTCGGCCAGGTCGCACACCTGGCTGTCGTAGAAGTACAGGCCGGGCACGGCGAAGTGGCTCCGCGGGGCCGCGGGCTTTTCTTCGAGGGTGATCGCCTTGCCTTGTTTGTCGAACTCCACCACGCCGTAGCGGCTGGGGTCCTTCACCGGATAGCCGAAGATCAACGCGCCTTGGGTGATCTGCGTCGCCCGCTGCATTTGTCGGCCCAGGCCGGTGCCGTAGAAAATGTTGTCGCCGAGGATCAGGCAGCACGGCTGGCCGTCCACGAACGCCCGGCCGATCTGAAACGCCTGCGCCAGGCCCTTGGGTTCGGGCTGCTCGGCGTAGTCGAAGCGCATGCCCCACTCCGCCCCGTCGCCCAGCAGCCGACGGTAGCCCGGCAGATCCTCGGGCGTGGAAATCACCAGCACCTCGCGGATGCCCGCGAGCATGAGGATCGAAAGCGGGTAGTAGGCCATCGGCTTGTCGTACACCGGCAGCAACTGCTTGCTGACCGCCCGCGTGATCGGGTACAGCCGCGTTCCACTGCCACCGGCGAGAATGATGCCTTTCATGCTGAACGTCTCCTGATTGCATCTGATCCCGGGCCCGGCGGATTGTAACGGCTCGCGCCCATCGCGGGGCCCGCCAACGCCTCTGTCGATCACCGCGCCGCACCACGCGGGGCGCGCCCGGTCGCGGGTCGGCGCGATCTGCGAATCGTCAAGGAACCGGCCGCTGCCGACACAAGCCCATCATCGAATCCCGCCGGGTGCGCTCGGGCGTCCGGGCCCAACAAACACTCAGCCCCCCTGCTCCAGCCCGCGCCGCCGGCGCAGAACGCTGACGCCGCCGATGAACACCAGCATGCCCAAGCTCGTCCAGACCGAAGCCGGCATCGGGGCGTGGGCAATGGTGGTCGGCTGGGAGAACAGGCCCAGGAAATCCTGCGTGTTGGCGCTGACCATCGCGTACAGGTCACCGTCCATGGGATACGTCAGGGTCCAATCGTCCACCGCGTCGACGAACAGGTTCGCGTTGGCCTTGTGGGCGTTGGCGGCGTTGCTGATGTTCTTGTCGTCGGTGAAGTGCCAGATCGCCAGTTGAGCCGCGGCGTGCCGGTCGCGGCCGGTCAGGTTCGGAAGGAACAAGTAATCCCCGGAGCCGTCCTGCATGAACTCCATCGACCACAGCGCCTTGAGGGCGGTGACGGTCAGCGCATCGAACGGCGACACCGACGGGCTCGAGTGCGGCGCCATCTCAAGCGTCACCACGTCGAACTCATACAGCGCGTTGGCGTTGATCACGCTGAAGTATTCGATGCAGTGGGCGAGGAATGTGTTGTTCGGCGCGTCCGGGCCGACCGGGGTGCCGTCCAGCCCGATCGGCTGCTCGGCTGGGTCGAGCAGGTCGATCAGCGTGAACTCGTACAGCCCGGTGTACACGCCGTCCACCGCGTGAGACATGCTGTAAGGGTCGGTGAGCTTGGCCGTGAAATCCGTCTGGCTCCCGGCCCAGGCGGGCGATGCCAGGGCGATGCCAACCGCCAGCCCGCACACATTCCAATAGAACTTCATCATCGATTCAATCTCCACCGCACGCCGGTCAACGGAACGACGCATTCCGCGAGCCGCGTGCGCCGATGCATGCGCACCGGCTCTTCACAGCCGTTGAAATAAACCATACCGACTCCGGCCCCGCCATCGGTAAAACTACGGAATTCGCCCCCGATCCGGGTGAGTTGTGGCGACAGATCGGCCAGGTCGCCTGCCCAGATTGGCTCGATCGACCATACCGCCCAGGCCTCACGAACCCCAGAAGTCGCCGATTTGGCCTTAACCGGCACCGGGGGAATGTCGATTCAACCTATGACCGCCGCCGGACCCCGAGCGGTACGAACATCGAATCCGGCGACTGGCCAGGAGCTATTTATGTCGGGTCACGCCGACAGTCGGCCATCGACGAACCTCTGCCCGCGCCCGGGCGATACGTCGCACCTGAGCGGGTTGCGGTTCGCTGTCGCCACGTCGTTGCCGCAGGTGATCGAGGGCTGGTCGCTGGTTTACCGCTCCTACGTTGCCGCGGGGCTGATCCGTCCCAACCCGTGGCGGTTGCACACGGTCCGACACGCGGTTCAGGACCGCTCGGTCGTGATCGGAGGCGAGATCGGCGAGCTGACGGTCAGCACCATCAGCGGCTACCTCGATCACGCCGACATCGGCCTGCCGCTGGACCGCGTGTTCCCCGATGAACTGGCGGCGCTGCGGCGGCAGAAGCGCACGCTGATGGAGATCGGCTTGTTCGCCGACCGCCGCGAGCACATCGAGCGGTCCATCGAGGCGCTGCTGGAACTGATGCGAAACGTCTTCTACTTCGGCGTGGCGGTGGCGGCCACGGACGCGGTCATCAGCGTTCGGCCGCGCCACGCGGGCTTCTACACCAAACTGCTGGGCTTCACGCCCATCGCCGGGCCCAAGGCCCACCCGCTGGCCAACGACGAACCGGTCATGCTGCTTCACCTTGACGGCCGTCGGGCGATGGAACACGCCCAGCCCAGCCGAGGCCTTCGCTACTTCCGCGAGAACCCGATCGGCGTCGAGGCGTTCAATGAACGCTTCGTGCTGACCGACAAGGCGATCACCGGCTCGGACATCGAACGATTCCTCCAGGATGCCGCGGTCACGGCGGCCGTCGGCTGATCGCCACGACTACCCAGCCCCGCGCCAGACAACGCCCCACCCATGAGGCACCGCAGCAACACCAATGGCCACCAACAGCCGACAAACCGAACAAGGCCTCGTCCACGACAGGAATGACTGCGGGCTGCTGTTCAGCGTGGCGAGCACCGTCGCGGAGGTTCAGCAGGCCTGGGGCCTGGTTCACGACAGCTACGTGCGGAGCCAACTGATCGCGGCGAATCCCGCGGGCATCCATTGCGTGCCGCACGCCGTCGACCCGGGCACGGCCGTCATCATCGGCCGCGAACCGTGCGGGCGGATCGTCTCGACCATGACCAGCTACCTCGATCAGCCGCGGGGCCTGCCGCTCGACGCGGTCTACCCACGCGAGCTGGATGCCATGCGAGCTCAGCAGCGCGATCTGATGGAGGTCGGCCTGTTCGCCGACCGCCGTGAAAAGGTCACCCGAACCATCGGTGCCTTGAAGGAGTTGATGCGATACACCTTCTTTTATGCGGTGCATGGGGGCGTGAGCGATATCGTTATCGGCGTGCACCCGCACCACGCGGGCTTCTACCGCAAGCTGTTCGCCTTCGCGCCGTTCGCCCAGGAGGCCGGCTGCCCCGCGGTTAACGGCAGCCCGATGGTGCCGATGCGGCTTCCGATCCGCGAGAACATGCGGCTCGACCCGTTGCCCAAGGGCCTGGCGCATTTCAAGAAGCACCCGCTGGAGCACGAAGCGTTTGACGGCCGCCTGAGAATGAACTCGATCCTGGTGCGCGGCAGCCGCATCGAGCGGTTCCTCAACCTGCGGGCCGACGGAGTCGATTCGAGTGAGCCCAGCCGATAGCAGCACCGGCGATTCCGGGCGGACCGATCATCAGACCAAGTGTGCAAGCGGCAGTTGGTGGTTCAGACGGTGGCCGACCGCGCGGACGCGGAGCGGCGGCGTCGGACCAGGCCCCACATCCAGATCAATCCCAGTGCCGCGGGCGCCGCGGCCGGCAGCGGGATCGGAACCATCGGATCTTCCAGCGTGTCGGGCGTAGGAATCCAGGCGAGGAAATCATCGCGGTCGACGCCGGCGATCGGCGGCTGCGTGCCGATGCCGGTGTTGTACGCGAAGGCCTGGGCCTTCTTCACCGTGAAGTCGCCCCAGATCGGCGAGCGCGTGGTGGTGAACGTCAGCGACAGCGGCAGGTCGTCGCCGGACTCGGTCTCGAACTTGATCCCGCGGAACTGCACGCCGTTGGGCCCGGGAAACGGATGATCGTTGCGCGGCTCCAACTCCTCTTGATCAATGTCATCGCTATCGATCGAGAGGATGTTCGCTTGGGTGAACGTGGGGCTGACTTCGAGGATGAAGTGGCTGACGCCGTCGCCTTCCTCAAGCTTCTCACCGCTGAAGGTGTAGTTGTAGGTCCAGATCAATGTCGTGGCGTCGAATGAAATGTCCCAGCCGATCGAGAAATTCTTGAAGAACGCATTGCCAGGCGGCTCTGTGTCAACGCCATCGCCATCGACGCTTCGCGAGTCGTTCCAGTGATCGGCCGTGACAAAGACCGGATCGTGAACGGTCGAGCCGAACGCAATGACCGCCGGCCACAGCAAGGCCGCGATGGCCACACACAAGCACAGGTTTCGCGGATTCATCTTTCGCATACGAGCTAACTCCGCCTCACGGCGTGGTCTGCCACCTATCGATCCCAGCGGGCATAGTTTACACCATCCTGGAGCGCACGCAATTGGTAAAAGTACGGAATTTGTGCGCTTCGCCGATTTCGGGGGCAACAAACACGGTGCCGCCGCGAAATTGGGGGCGGCAATCGGCCGATAACCACAGCATCAGGCCCACATCCGCCGGCTGAGCGTGAAAACGCGGCCGTCCGGGCTGCGTTTGAGTGCCCATCGAATCGGCCAGACGGGCGGCGGCGCCGCATCAATCGGCAACGCACACCGTATGCCGGCATCGGTCAATCGGCGTCCGCCACCGACTGGGCATCGGCATCCGACGGCGGGGCCGCGGTCTGGGCCTGGGCATCGTCCAGCGGGAAATGGAATGCCCCGCGATTGACCGCCGTGCCGAACAGCGAATCGCGGCGGATCATGAACATCGCCAGCGTGAGCTGCTCCTTCCGGACACGGGCGCCGCCCTGGGTGGCCAGGTAGTTGCGCAGCGCCGGGCCGTGGGCGAGGATTTGCTCGTCGGTGAAGCCGGCCCGCTGCATCGAATGCACGATCATCGGCGCTTCGATGGCGGCCTTCTCAGGCACATTGAAGCCCTCGACGACCAGCGTGTTGTCCTTGACGCAGCCGCCGAAGACCATCAGGCCGGCCGCGACAAGCATCGCGCCGATGGTTCGCTTGAGTGAGGGGATACCGAGGGTGTTCATGGTCTGGCCGCCTCTTCAACGGGTTGATCGAGATTCAGAACCTGACTGATCTGCTGACGGAAGACTTCCTCGTCCACCGGCAGCAAGGGCGGATCACCGGCCACATGCGGCTCGGGTTGCTCGACGACCGTTGCGGTGATGAACACCGCCAGTTGCTTGGACGTGCGACGGGTCGCGTCGTTGTTGAACGCCCCACCGACCAACGGCAGATTGGCCGCACCGGGCACCTGGCGATTGAGCACATCGGCACGGCTTTCCATCAGACCCGAGATCGCCGCGGTCCCACCGCTGACCACCTGCACGGTGCTCTGCGCCGTCCGCCGCGTGACGATCGGAAGATTCTCGTTCTGCCCCCCCTGGCTGCGACCGATCACGTCGGAGACCTCGATGTCCATGGTCAGCGTGATCTTGCCATCGCCGCCGATCTGCGGGCGAATGGTCATGCGGGTTCCCGAATCGACCACTTCCAGGTCGATCGATTCCTGGGTTTCGATCTGAAAGAACTCCTCCGTAATCACGCCCATGCGGGCCTCTTCCCCGTCGCGAACGGTCAACTGCGGGTGCGATACGATCGAGGCCTCCCGGTTTTCTTCCATGAGGTTCAGCGAGAGCATCAGCGAGTCGGTGAAGGTCAGGCCAGGCGTCAGGCCGACCGAAACCGCCAGCGGGAACGTCTCGTTGAGCGAATCGAGATTGACCGTGCCGGCCTGAACGGTGGGGAAATCCCACTCCACGCCCAGGTCGAGCAGCGCATCACTTTCGAGAATGACCACCCGCGCTTCGAGCAGCACGTGCGAGGCCGGGGCATCCAGTTCCCGCACGTCGGCTTCAATGCGATCCGTAATCGAGCCCGGCCCGGTGATGATGATGCGGTTGAGCGGGATGTCCACGGTGACAAACCGGCGCAAAGCCGGCGAGAGCATCTCCACCGCCGCCTCGGCCTTGAGATTGGAAAGTTTGATCCGACGTGACTCGCTCAGACCGACAAACAGCGGGCCCTCGGCGTCGGATGAGCCGACGAGAATGTAGCCGTCCATGTGCCGCCAGTTGTAGCCGCCTGGCGCGAGCATCATGTTCAGCGCCTTGGGCAGCGGGGTCTGATCGAGCCGGAGCGTGATCGTGCCCTCCACGTCGGTGCCGATGAGGATGGGCACGTCGACCTGCTTGGAGACATCCGACAGCGCCTGCCGCAGATCGGTGCTCAGGAAGACGTTGCTGACGTTCTTGTCCTGGATATCCTGC
>CAZUHK010000025.1:0-12790 GCA_964620345.1 uncultured Planctomycetaceae bacterium | reverse complement strand
TCCTGGATATCCTGCCCGCGAAGGGCCGAGGTGGTCGCCAGGCACGCCAACACAACGGTGAGGCCGAATGTCGGCTTTCGAAATCGGTTCATGGATGCCTCCCTAGCTTGCCGGTGCTTGTATGCACAAAGATCGACACGACCCCGTCGATAAGCGTCACAGGGGATATCGGTTGGCCCATGGGTGATGCTTGAGCGTCAACGTCCGAAAAATCGGGGCCTTGCTCAGGACTGGTCCGGCCGGCCCCGGCGCCAGCGCTGACAGAACACGCCCCAACTGTAGCAGGCCAGCATGGCCAACGCCGCCCCCGCGGTCGCCGGCAGCGGGATCGCCACGGTCTGCGACGGGGCATCCTCGACGCTTGCCTTGCGGAACATCGCCGAGTCTTGGTCGAAGGCAAAGCCCTGCTCAGCAACCGCAGACGGGCTGAGGTTGTGCTGATCCAGCGGCGAGGTTTCGAGCGATGGCGTGGCCGCGGTTTCGTCGCCGCCGCTGGCGGCTTGTGCCCAGACCACGTCCGACATGAACGGAACGAGCGCGCAAGCAACGATGCACGCAAAATTACTGGTTTTCTTGGCCATCATCAGCCCCAATCGGCGGTGCCGTGTTCGCTGCGACCCATCGGCAGGCCCCTGAAACACCAGGGGACCATCTTCCTCGCGAGAACGACATCGCACGCCTGCGGGCTATGACGTTCGGCACCAATGCTACAACATGGATCGCGCCCCCGCAATCAGGTAATTCCTGATGCGAATTCAGCCAATGGCTGAGTTCCGAGCGTTTGAGCGCCGCCAAACCCGCGGTCGTGGGGCCAAAACGCGGATCCCCGCCGCCGCGGCCGCAGGCGGAAGTTCGGAAGCGACTTCAATGAATCGAACCCCCGAGTGGCTCGGGGAAGCTCAGCAGCCAGGCAAGTGCTACAGCCACCACCCCACCAACCACCGCCACAGCAGCGAGCGGCGCGTGCGATCGGGTCTTGCCGGCGCTTTCTTGGGGGAACGGGCCGGGGCGCGACGGTCGCGCGCCGCCCGGGCATCGGCCGCCGGGGCGCCGTGCATGTGCGGAAAAATCGACCCGAAGTTCTGCAGCAGCGGATCGCGACTGTTCAGCAGGTCGCTGGCCGACCGGTGTACCAGCGCGGTCACCGGCGTCGTCGGCGGGTCGGGCGATGGGGACCGATCGGCCTGCGGTGGATCCGCGGCGGACGACGGACTGTCCGGCCCGCTGCCGGCCTCGCGCCGGCGTCGGCGGTTGGCGGCCACGGCTGCGGCGTCGTCGAGCCGACTGCGACTCCGCCCCTCGTCGTCCGATGGCATGGCTGGGGGTCGCGTTTCAAGCATGTCTTCTCGCGGCGATGGCGATTGAGTCGGCCTGGCTGGCGCTTCAGGGCGGTGACTGCCCGCGCTATCGACCAACGGACCGGTCGGCTTGACCGCGCCCCGCCCAACGCCGTCAATGCACTCGTCGCCTGCCTCCGCCGGCTCGGCGGGCGGGGGCGACGGCGCCTCCGGAACCGGCTGGATCTGCGCGGCCGTGCGCGCGTCCTTCACCACCAGGCGTACGCGGCCGATCTGAAGCCGGTCGCCGCGGCTCAGCGGTCGCGGCCCCTCGAGCAACTGGTTGTTCACAAGCGTCCCCCCGCTCGAATTGAGATCTTCGATGATCCAGCAGGTCGGCAGCGGCCAGACTCGGGCATGGCAACGCGAGACCTGCGAGTCATCGAGTTGCAGACGACCGACATCCCGGCCGATCAGCTCGTTGCCCGTTGCCGTGAGAATCTCCTGTCGCACAAGCTGCGTGTCCTCGTCGCGCCATCGGGCGACCATGGCCAGCCGGGGCGTCGCGGCGGCCGTCGGCTGCGTCGGGGCCGGCAACTGCCGCGATGGCGGCAACACCCCCGGGCGCGGCGGGTACAGCGGCGCGCGATCAGCCCCCCCGCCCGCCGCCTGGCGCCTTTGGGCCGGCCGTGTGTCCGCAGCCGCCGGCGCGGTCGTGACCGAATCGACGAGCATCAACACCCGGCCCATGCGCACTTCATCGCCCACCGCCAGGGCCTTGGGCTGGAGGACCATCTCGTCATTGACGTAGGTGCCGGCCTTGGAGCCGACGTCGCGGATGACCCAGCGACCTTCCGCCCAGGTCACCAGCGCATGGCGGAGCGAAACCCGCGAGTCGTTGAGATGGCCCGGACCGCGCCCGCGGCCAAACTCCAGGCAAGGGGCCTGGGCTTGAATGATGCGCCCCGGATTGTCCCCGAAGACCACCTGAAATGTCACGGTCGCCGTCATTGAAAAGCCGCTCGATCAATCCACCGTGGCTCATGCCTTGTCACAAGTCACCGACCTTTCTGAGCTGCGGCGGTCAACCAATTCTACCCATCAGTTGGCCTTGCCGCTTGCGTCGGGCGGGCTGACCATCTGCAACTGATGGTTCCAGGGCTTGTTGCCGGCGGCCCGATAATTCACGGCCCGCACCGCCGCCTTTCCGTCCGGGCCGGTCTCCCGCAGTTGTCCGGCGGCGTCGAACTGTTTGGGCTCGCCGTCGCCGTACCGCGTCCAGCCGATCATTTGGCCCTCTTCGTCGTAGTGGTAGACATCCCGCCAGCGATGGCTGATCGCGACCCGTGGATCGCCGCGCATCGGCTGGGGCAATCGCAGACTGTTGCCGCACAGTTGATTGAGCAGGTGAGCATGGAAAGCCGCCAGTTGATTCTTCTCGAAGACGGTCAATCGCTCGGCGAGCGACTCGGGCCCCGAGCGCACGGACTCGACCGCCCACCGGTCGCCTTCGCGCACGAGTATCGCGAGTTGTTCGAGGCGCTGTCGAAGGTTGAGCACCCGGCCGTCCAGCGACGACAACCGCTGCTGATGAGCGACGTACATGGTGGGGCTTTGCCGCATCTGGTCGAGCGTCTGAACGAACCACTGGCCGGGCGTAGACCCGTCGGGCAGTTCCAGCGCGTACAGCGTTCGCGCCAGCCGCTGCCGGGCCGCGCTCAGCAGGCGTTGGGCGGTTCTTCGTTCGACATCCAGCTCATCTTTCTGGGCCGGGTCCTGTGCCGCTTGCCACCGGGCGTCGACTTGATCCAGGGCCTGCTGCCGGTCGCGAAATTCGTTGAGCGGCTCGGCCAGTCGGTCGGTCAGTTCCGCGAGCTGTTCCCGTCGGTCCGGCGGCATCACGAACCGCAGCAGTTCGCCGGCGGCATTTTTTGCGGTGAACGCCTGGACCAGCCCCGGCCAATCCTTGACGTAGCCGGTGCCGTTCTCGACCGCTTTTAGGGACGAAGGGCTGCGAAGGGGCGAGGCGAAGGCGCCGTAGCCGATCTCGACGACCCGACCGCGCGCATCGACCGTCTGGCGTTGGTGGGGTGGCATGTAGATCGAGACGATCGCCGGCGGCGAGTAGTAGTCGCCGTTGTGAACGAACGCGCCGATGTCCACGCGGCGCGACTGGATCCCCGGATCATCGGGGGCGGTGATCGGCTCGTTGTGAAAACGCACGCGCAGCGCCACGCGGCGGCCGGACTCGATCAGCGGATCGATCTTCACCAGGTCCGCATCGCCGCGCAGCAGTCGCCAGTGATAGGTCAGGGGTTTTTCGTTGAGGTCGATGCTTTGCGTCAGGTCCACGACCAGCCGGTATTCAGCGCGCGGGCCCCGGAACACGCGGCTGATCGCCCCGGGCGTCTGGCTCCATCGCTCGGGCTGATTGGGCAGGAAGAAGTCGCGGCCAAGCTCGGAGGGGCTTTCGCTGATGATCCGCATCACCGCCAGCGGCGGCAGGCGGTCGGCGGAAATGCGATGGGCCATCTGCACCATGCGTGCCGGATCCAACCGCTCGCCGTCGAACGCCGGCGGGTGCGCCACGCCCGACAGATAAGTCTCATCGTCCGGCACGTTCTTGAGCGATCGCCGCATGACCATCTGAACCGCGGGCATCAACAGGTGGTTCTCGGCCAGTTGCTGTTTGACCTCGGGGCGCAGGGCCGCGAGCGTCCAGAAGACCGCGTGCAGAAACGGGCGATCGGAACCCGACGAGCCGCGGGAGACGATGAGGAAGGGCGTGTTGGCGTGGTACCAGTCGCCGCGATTGCCGATGCCCAACGGACCGGTGTCGTAATCGCGGTGCTCGGGATAGACATAGAGGTTGTTGTTGACGTACTGGTTCCAGCCCAGCGCCAGGCCGCGGGGGTTGACGTAGAGTTGCCGGGGGTTGCTGCCGTGCCGGGTCGCCGGCGCCGAGGTGGAGGAGTTGCCGACCACCACGCCCGGCAGGACGCGCGGCGACAAACCCCAGTCGCGATTCGCTTTGCGCTGCGCCTCGTCGTAGGCCACCTGCTGCAACTGCGGAAACCACTTGAGGCGCGGCATCGAGTGGCCGCGGTCGCGGTTGTCGTACACATCGCCGACGTTGCCGGCCACACGCGAGGTGCGGTCCAATTGCTTGAGCAGCTTCGCCGCCTTGGTATTGGCCGTGGTGACCGGCTGCTTTTCGACAGGCGCTTCGGCCACCGGCGTTGTACGCTGGGCACACGCCCGTTCGCCGGCCAAGGCCAGCAGGACGAACGCGACCGCGATCATCAGTTGTCTTGGCCACTGGGTTGGCATGCGCCGGCCGATCGGTTCATCAAAACAGCAGGATTCCCTGGACGATACGGGCAGTATACCCGCATCGACAGCCGGTGAAACCAGATCGGCCGAGGCGGCCTTTACGCGGCGGCTTCCAGCCCATGCTTGAGTTCGACGAAGCTGGTCACGCAGTCGTGCAGCGATGCGTGAACCGTGTCGGCATGGAATCGGAAACGCGCGTCGTAATGGCCGCGGGGCACCGGGTGGTCGAGGAAGTACTTCATGCCGCGCGGCGGGCGAGCGGCGCGGGCGAACGCGTGCAGGTCGAGCATCAGCAGGACAACGGGCAGATCCCGCACCATGCCGTAGCATCTCTCGCTGCCGGCGACCTCGAAGCCGATGAGCCGGCGATAGAAGCCCTCGTGATGCGGGTGTACGCCGATAAGCATGTGACTGCACCCCGCCCAATGACCGTAGTGGAACGCGAAGCGCATCAGCTCGAACAGTTCGTTGGGTTTCATGCCCGTGGCCTCGGCGCGGTCGGCGAACATGCCGGTCTCCATCAGCCGCATGCCGGGCTGGCGCATGGCGTCGATCTCTTCGCCGTAGACCGCGTCGAGCGGAATGCCGTGTCCCTCATCGGTGTAACAACTGAGCGTGGCTTCGATGCGCCCCTCGCGCCGCCCGACGATCAGGGCCGAGCTCTCCTGCACCGATTGGGGCACGAGGTGGATGCCCAGCGAGTTGGCATCGATCAGCCCCTTGTGGTGGTACGACTGGTAGACCAGTTCCCACCCGGCCTTGACTTCCCCGGCGCTGCGTGCGACCTGAACCTCGATTCCGGCAGAACGCCGGGGCCGATCGGCCCTCTCTTGAACCACGCTCACTGAAGTGATGTTGCGAACCATTGGACACTCCCTCTCTAACTCTGAACAAAGTTCAGCCAGTGCGCGTACGACGAACGCCGCCGCAACGCGCTGACGCTAAGTGTCTGTTATGAATGGGATTGAATATCACCCCACCCTGGTCGCCCCGGCGGGTCTCCCCTCTATCCGATAAAAAGTCCTCGTGGCACCCGCGACAACTGCGAGCATTTGACCCGATTATACGGACTTGAGCATCCGATGCAATCAAATATCAGATAAATACATGCGGGATTTCAGACGCGAAACCCGCCATCCGGGGCCGCGACCATCGCTGACGCGATCAGCCGGGCCGGCGGCGGGTCAGCGGGCGGCGCAGGTCTTCGACGATCATGTAAACCGCGGGGACCAGCAGCAGCGTGATGAACGTGGCGAACAGGATGCCGTAGCCCAGACTGATGGCCATGGGCACGAGGAATCGGCCCTGGAAACTGGTCTCGAAGATCATCGGCGCCAGGCCCACGAATGTGGTCAGCGTCGTCAGCAGGATCGGCCGCAGCCGCCGCATTGCCGACTCGATCACCGCGGCGAACGCCGGCTGGCCGTTGCGGCGGCCGGTGTTGATCGCGTCGATGAGGATCAGCGAATCGTTGACCACCACGCCGGCCAGCGCCACCACGCCGAAGATCGACAGCATCGATAACTGATGGCCCATGATCGCGTGACCGATCACCGCGCCGACCAGGCCAAAGGGGATGGCCAGCATCACGATGATCGGCTGGATGTAGCTGCGGAACTGCGTGGCCAGCAAAGCATAGATCGCGAACAACGCCACGGCGAAGTTCAGCCCCAGCGTGCTCAGGGTCTGGGCCTGTTCCTGCTGCTCGCCGCGGAACGTGTAGCCCAGGCCCGGAAACTCCGCGGCCAGCGCCGGCAGAATCTGTTCGCGCAGGCCGGCGTTGACCGCGTTGGCGTTGGCCACGACCGGATCGACATCGGCGGTGACGTTCACCACCCGCTGCCGATCGACGCGATGAACCTGCAGGATGCCCCGGCCCATGTCGATGTCGGCCGCTTGTTCCAGTGGCATCGGCGAGTCGTCGGGCAGGCGAAGCCACATCGCCCGCAGGTCCGCTTCGCGGGTGTGCCGGCCCACCGGATAGCGCACCAGCACTTTCACCTCGTGCCGCCCCCGCTGAAACCGCTGGACCTCGGCGCCGTGGAAGGCGTGACGAACCTGCTGGGCCAGGGCCTCGCGGGTCAGGCCGCTGACGCGGCCGGTGGCCGTGAGGTGCAAGTCGAGCTCGAGCTTGCCCGGCTCGTGGGAATCGGCGATGTCGGCCACGCCTTCGATCTGCGCGAGCTGCGCCTTGAGCCGCTCACCGGCGGTCTGCAGATGGTCGGCGTCGCGGTGGCGCAGTTCGACAAAGACCGGTTCGCCGACGCTGAACAGGTCTGCGGAGAAACTCAGTTGTACCCCGCCGGGCAGATTGCCGACCTGCCGTCGCCAGGCGTCGGCGAAGCCGCTGGCTGACAGCTCGCTCAGGTCGCTGGTCACCAGCTCGACGGCGACCTCGGCCACGTGATCGCCGCTCTGCCCCATGGCCGCGCCCCAGGGGCCCGCCGCGGTGAAGGCGTCGATGGGCTGCTCGCCGACGCTGGTGAACATGTGTCGGATCGGCGAGCGCGGCGGCGCCTGTTCGTCGGGCCCGCGGTGGGCCACGGTCCGGGCCGAGGATTCCACATGGGCCAGCACTTCGCGCAGCCGGGCCGGCGACGTGCCCGGCGGCACCTGCACGGTCGCCCAGACGTAGTAGGCATCGAACGGCGGCAGGAAGGCGAACTTCACGTACCCGCCGCCGACCACGCCCAACACCACGGTCAGGATCGCGATCGCGGCCGCGACCGTCGCGTAGCGCCATCGCACCGCGGCCCCGACCATCCGGCGGAACGGGCCGGTGGTGAAACGCTCGAGCTGCCCGCGCACCCGCTGCTGGAACCGGGCGATCGGCCCGGCACGCCGCGGGGCTGACGTGAAACTCAGGTGCGCCGGCAGCACCAGCAACGCCTCGACCAGCGACACGCCCAGCACCGCGATCACGACCGCTGCGATCGGCCAGAGCACCTTGCCCGTCTGCCCCGCGGCGTAGATCATCGGCGCGAAGGCCAGCATGCTGGTGACCACGGCGATGGAGATCGGCTGGGCCATCTCCTGCACGCCGCGCACCGCCGCCTCGATCGGGCCCAGCCCGCGTTGCCGATGGGCGTGGATGTTCTCGCCGACCACGATCGCGTCGTCCACCACGATGCCCAGCGCGATGACCAGGGCGAACAGACTCATCATGTTCACGCTGACCCCGAGGATCAGCATAATCATGAACGCCCCCAGGAAGGACAGCGGAATGCCCAGCGTCGTCCACATCGCCAGGCGCAGGTCCAGAAACACCGCCAGGCAGATCAGCACCAGGACCAGGCCGACCGCGGCGTTGGTCGTGAGCATGCTGATCCGATCCCGCAGTTCTACCGAGCGATCCAGCCAGACCGCCAGCGACAGGCCGTCGGGCAGGTCGGCCCGCTGTTGCTCGACAAAATCGTGCACCGCCCCGGCCACCGCCAGCGCGCTCTGGTCGCCGACGCGGAAGACGTTCAGCAGCACCGCCGGCTGTCCGTCGAAGAAGCTGCCGCGCACCTCGTCCTCGAACGCTTCGCGGAGCCGCGCGATCTCGCCCAACCGCACCCGCGTGCCGTCGGCCTCACGGAGCACCACGATGTCGGCGAATTCCTCGGCCCGGTAACGCTGGCTGGTCGTGCGGACCAGCAGCTCGCCGTCGCGGGCCTTGATGTTGCCGGCCGACAGGTCCAGCGACGACGCTCGCACCACCGCCGCCACATCCCCCAGCGTCAGGTGGTGCTTGCGCAGCGTCGGCTCGTCGATCTCGATCCAGATCTCAAAATCCCGCACGCCCGCCAGCTCGACCTCGCTGACCATCGTCTGGTTGGTCAGCCGCTCCCGCAGCCGCTCGGCCGCTCGACGGAGGGTGTGTTCGTCCTGCCGGCCGTAGATCGCCACCGACAGCACCTGCACGCGCGTGGTGGCCAGCGCGACCGCCGGCGCCTCGGCCTGCGGCGGAAAGGTCGTGATCGCATCGACCTGGGCCTTGACATCGTTCAGAACGCTCTGGTCCCGGGCGTAGGATTCGATCTCGACAATCACCCGGCCGAGGTTCTCGGACGCCACGGCCCGAATCTGCTTGACGCCATCGATGCCCGAGATGCGGTCCTCGATCCGCAGCAGGATGCCCTGCTCGACCTCTTCGGGACTGGCCCCGGGGTAGGGCACGGTGATGGTGATCAGGTCCGGATCGACCTCGGGAAAGACCTCCACGGGCGTTTCCATCAGGGCCACCACGCCCCCGCCGATGATCAGCAGCATCAGGCAATTGGCCGCCACATGATTCGAAGCGAACCAGCGCAGCAGGCCGCCGCGGCGGCGCGACGAGGGCTGGACCGGCTCCGCGGAGCCCGGGAGATTGGCTGGCGGCGGCGACATCTAAACTCTGGTATCGGCAGACTCTCGGCCCCGGCTCACAAACCCCGGCGGATTGCCGCTCGCCCAGCCCGGCGGTACCGACCTCGCCAACGCACCCGGCAAGGGGCGTGCTTGGAAGATGCCGACGGCATCGCTGGAGCCACCCGCCGCGGGTTGGGCCAAACGGCTCCGCCCACGCGGCCGATATCGGACGATTCGGCGTCGCCGCCGCCACGGCGCTCACGCCATGGTCGCGAGCATCGGCGCGGTGACCTCGCCGCCGGTCGGTTTGCCGGCCTGCCACTTGCGGAATTGCTCGATCACGGTGTCGGCCAGGGCCATGCGCTCGCGGCCGATCGCCCCGGCGATGTGCGTGCTGAGAAACACGTTGTCCATCGACCGTAGCGTGCTGACCTGCTCGTCGGGCACGCTCTCGAACACATCGAGCATCGCGGTCAGGTCCGGCCGCTGCCGCAGCACGTCGATCAGCCCGCCGTGGTCGAGCGTGCGCGGCCGGCCGGTGTTGATGAACGTCGCCCGCTCGCCCATCGCCGCGAAATGCTCGCGCCCGATCAGCCCGCGCGTCTGTTCGTTGTCGGCGATGTGGTTGCTCACCACCAGCCCCCGCGCAAACGCATCCTCGAGCGAAACCTTCGCCACGCCCAGCGCCGCGGCGTCCGCGTCGGACAGGAACGGATCGAACACGATCACCTCCAGCTCGAACGGCTCAAGCAGTTCGATCACCGCCCGGCCGATCGCCCCGGCGCCGAGGATCGAGACCGTCGCGTTGAAGATGCCCGGCCCGACGAACGCCTCGGACCGCGGCCGGGCCTCGGCGCAGTGGCGCATATTGCGAAACATCCCCTTGCACGCCAGCAGCACCTGTGCCAGCGTCACCTGTGCCACGTACTTGCCGTTGGTGTGCCAGGCGCTGCTCAGGTGAATCCCTCGCGCCAGCAAAGGCCGGCCGAACGATTGCACGCTGCCCGCACCGTAGAACACCGCCCGCAGCTTCGGCATCGCATCCAGGTGCGCCTCGCTCAGGCCGGGCATGCCCCAAGTCGCGAAGATCACCTCGATCGGACCGAGTTGATCCAGGTGCTCGTCGATGTTCTGCCGGCACACCGCGTGGGGGTACAGGTCGGTCAGCTCCGCCACGCGCCTCCGCCGGCCCTCGCCGTACACCGCTTCGACCGCGTCGGGCGAGCCACAGATTACACTTTTGATTGTCATCAGGCCGCCTTGTTCATCATTGACACATTGTCCGGAGGTGAGGTTATTCGATTCGCGACCGTTTCGCCTGTCCGTCAGTCGACCGCGCAGCCCACCACCGCCTGGTCGTATTCCCGCTGGTGCGGGTAGCTGCCCCGAAGCCACAGCAGCCAGGCCCGATCGGGCCCCAGCCGCGCCAGCCGCGGTCGCAGGTTGTCCACGTCCGAATGCTCGGTCATCGGCGTCCATGACCATGGCTGGTCATCGCCATCCCGACGAGCGCGGAATATCTCGTGATGCGAAAGCGCCCGCCGGTCTCGCGGATCGATCGGGGTGGAGATATAAATCGTCCGCCCGTCGATCGGATCGATCGCGCCCAGGCCGGTGTAGTCTTCCTCGGCGTCGTGCAGCCCGCCGCCCATCTCCGCCAGCTCCTGCGCGTGCCATTGTCGTCCGTCGAACCGGGCCAGGTGCAACCGATGGTCGGCGTCGCCTGGCGCCGGACGGGTGATCTGGTTGGGCGCGCTGGCCGTGCCGACGCGCGTGGTGAACAGCGCGCGCAGCGTGTGGGCGCCGTCGCGGATCAACTCCACCGTCCAGCCGTGGTGTTGCCTGCCCTCGGCCACCTCGTCGGGCACGAACAGCGGCGTGAATTGCTCGGGCTGCGGCGCGGCGGTGCTGAATGTCTGCGGATCGATCACGTTTCCGAAAGAATCGTGCGTTTGACCGTTCTGGATAAAACCGTGATAAACGCCGTTGTTGTAGTCACGCGGGTGGGCCTGGGTGGTGATGAAATCGATGCGATCGACACCGTTGCCCACGAACTTCATGTAGCCGTTGGAGTAGGCCCGCCCGCCCGCCGGCGGCAGCGTCAGAAAGCCGCGGTATTCCCAGCTTTCGCCCCAGTCGTCGCTCGTGACGATCTGCCAGACCTGTCCCGCGGCCCGCGCGATGTTGTACAGGCGGCCCTGTGCGCCGCCTTCGTCGCTCAGGTGCAGCAGGTTGGAGTAGGTGACCTGGTTGTGGCCCTGGCCGACCGGATCGTTGCTCGGCCAGACCAGGCGTTTCTCATCGCCCCACCGCGTGGCATCGTGCGGCTGGGAGAGGCGAAAGAACGTGGTCGGCGCGGCCTCGCCCCCGTGGCTGCCGCCGCCGTAGTTGTGGCCGGTGTACATCGCAACGTACCGGCCGTCCGGTCGGTGCCACAGCGCCGCGACGTTGTGGTCATCGCCGTGACCGTTCGTGAGTATCTTCTTGAGCGTGACGGTGTTCGACGACCCGCCGGCCGGATCGATCGTCGTCACATCGATGTCCCCGTCGCGGCGTTCACCGTCGGTCCCCGCGAAATTCGCGACGCTGCAGAACACGATCGCACCGGTCTTGCGATCGACAACGACGCGATCATCCTGATACCAGCACCACCCGCCGTTCGTGTTGTGTTCAATGACTGAATCGTTCATGGGTTTCATCCGGGGCCCGGTTCAGTTCGCCACGATGTTCACCATCTTGCCGGGCACGATGATGACCTTGCGGATGGTCTTGCCTTGCAGGTGGGCCGCGACGTTGGGGTCTTGCTTCGCCGCGGCCTCGATGGCCCGCTGCTCGGCGTCAGCGGGTACGGTGATCTTGCCGCGCAGCTTGCCCATGACCTGCACGGGCAGCTCGACCGTGTCCTCGACGAGGCAGCGATCATCGGCGACAGGCCAGTCGATCCACGTCAGCGGCTCGACGTTGCCCATGCGGTGCCACAGCTCCTCGGCAATGTGCGGCGCCATCGGCGCCAGCATCACCACGAATGGCTCGGCGATCGCACGCGGCAGCTTCTCCAGCGGCACCAGTGCGTTGTTCAGTTCGATCAGGGCGGCGATCGCGGTGTTGAAACTCATCGCCTCCATGTCCGCGGTGACACGGGCGATGGTCTTGTGCAGCAGGCGCCGTGCCTCTTCGCCGGACCCTTCATCCACGACCAGAAGGTCACCGGAGTTCTCGTCGACGAAGTTGCGCCACAGGCGCTGCAGGAATCGGTGGACGCCGATGATGTCGCGCGTCGCCCAGGGCTTGGACTGATCCAGCGGGCCCAGGTACATCTCGTACAGCCGCAGCGTGTCGCAGCCGTACTGCTGGCAGATGTCATCGGGGCTGATCGCGTTTTTCAGGGATTTGCCCATTTTTCCGTATTCTTCGGTAACGGGCTTGCCTTCGAAGAAGAACTGTTCGCCGGGCTTGCCCTGGACCTCGCTTGCGGGCTTGCCCTGGGCGTTGACGACCTGGTCGGCGGGCACGGCGATGCCCCGGTCATCGCGATAGCAATAGGCCTGGATGTAGCCCTGGTTGAACAGCCGGCCGAACGGCTCGGGCGTCGAGACGTGGCCCAGGTCGAAGAGCACCTTGTGCCAGAACCGCGCGTAGAGCAGGTGGAGCACGGCGTGTTCGACGCCGCCGACATACAGGTCGACGCCCTGGGACGCGGGGGCAATTTTTGATTTTCGATCTTCGATGTTCGATCGAGGCCGCGTCATCCAGTAGCGCTCGGCGGTGGGCTCCGCGAACGCCTGATCGTCCCGGGGGTCGCAGAAGCGCAGGTAGTACCAGCACGACCCGGCCACCTGAGGCATGGT
>CAZUHK010000024.1:15829-24452 GCA_964620345.1 uncultured Planctomycetaceae bacterium | reverse complement strand
GGCCTCGGGTTCCACTCATCGAAAGCCGTTCATGTCCCAAGCCACCCCGACCGACCGCGTGCTTCAGCCCCACGAACTGGAACCGGCGACGCAGGCGGTCGGCCACTGCCTCGATCAGCTCGACCGCATCCTCCTGGGCCGGAGCGATCTGCACCGCATGGTGATCGTGGGCATCCTCAGCCGCGGCCACATCCTGCTCGAAGGGCTGCCCGGCGTGGGCAAGACCGCGCTGATCCGCGCCCTGGGCGACGTGATGCAGCTCCAATTCAATCGCGTGCAGTTCACCCCCGACCTGATGCCCGGCGACATTCTCGGCTCGCACATCCTGCAGGACAGCGAGTCCGGCCGGCGCGAGATGACGTTCGAACCCGGACCGATCTTCACCAACATCCTGCTGGCCGATGAGATCAACCGCGCCTCGCCCAAGACGCAGTCGGCGATGCTCGAAGCGATGCAGGAGCGCCGCGTCACGCTCATGGGCACGACCCGCCCGCTGCCCGAGCCGTTCTTCGTCCTGGCCAGTCAGAACCCGATCGAGCTGGAGGGCACCTACCCGCTGCCCGAGGCGCAGCTCGATCGGTTCCTTTTCAAGCTGCGGGTCGACGCGGCGGACGTGGAGGCGATGGACCAGATCATCGCGACCCGCCGGCGTGGCGAGGCGCCGGCGCCGAGCTGGCGCATGCAGGCCGAGACGTTGAACGAGGTGTTCAACGCGATGGACCGCATCCTGCTGCCCCGGCCGGTGTCGCGCTACATCGCGCGGCTGGTCGCGGCGACGCACCCGTCGTCGGCCGAGGCGCCCGAGTCGGTCGGGCAGTACGTGACTTACGGCGCGTCGCCGCGCGCGGCGATCGCGATGGCCGAGGCCGGCCGGGCGCATGCGCTGATCGACGGCCGGCCCACCGTGGGCTTCGAGGACGTGCGGGCCGTGGCCGCGGCGGTGCTCAACCATCGCGTGCTGCTGAACTACAGGGCCCGGTTCGATCGAGTCGACAGCTACCGCATCATCGACGACCTGCTCGGCGCGCTCGACGAAGCCGAGCTCTCACTGCCCCGGGACATCGAGGTGAGCCGGGGTGCGTAAGCGGCGATTCCAGCAAGGCGGTCTGGCGGCGTGCCTGCTGGTTGCCGGGGTGTTGTGCGCCGCGGGCGCGGCGCGCGGCGCGATCGAGGTGCGCGACGTGCGCATCGCCGCGGCCCCGCTGGCGTCGATCAAGATCGGCGGCGAAAGCACCTACCACGGCTACCGCGAAATCCGCATCGCCCTGACCAACCGCCACCCCGGAGAGGAGCGCACCGTCACGTTCGACCTGCCGGCCGACCTGACCCGCGGCAGCGAGGGCCACTACCTCGCGGCGCTGACGCGCGGCGTGAAGCTGGCGCCGCGGTCCAGCACGATCGTCTCGATCTTCCAGCCGCCGGTACCCTTTTACGGCGACAACATCACCGTCCGCGTCGACGGCCGCGCCGCGCGGTTGCCGATCGACCTGGCCGAGCACATGCCGCCCCATGCCTCGTTCTACGGCTCGGGCACGCCCGCGGCGGTTCTGTTCAGCCGATCCATCGACATCAACTACCACAACCAACTGCTGGATCGCAGCACCGCCCCCTCGGGCCAACCCGACACCGTGCATCAGAGCGAGCTGCCGATCGAGCAGTGGTCGAGCCACTGGCTGGGCTACACGCGGTACGACGGTGTCGTGCTGACCGTCGGCGAACTCAACGCTGCGCCGCCCAAGGTGAGCGAGGCGCTGCGCCGGTACGTAACCGCCGGCGGCACGATCCTGATCATCGGCGCCGCCGATCCACGCGTTTGGCCGACCGGTCCGTCCGAGCGCTTCGGTGATGTCGCCCAGCACCCCGTGGGCTTCGGCCAGGTCTGGACCACCCCGCACACCAAACCCGATGCCATCCCTCACGGCGACAGCCAGTACGTCGGCCGATCGATCCGACAGACGCTCAACCCGTTCCATCGCAACCGCACCGTCGAGCAGGCCAACCGCGACTTCGAGGTCGTCGGCGAGGTCCGCGTGCCGGTGCGCGGGTTGCTGATACTGATGATCGTCTTCGCCGTGCTGATCGGCCCGGTGAACCTGTACGTGCTGGCACGCAAGAATCGACGCATGTGGATGCTTTGGACCGTGCCGGCCTTCTCGCTGGTCACCTGCGGGCTGATCTGGCTGGTCAACGTCTTCGCCGAGGGCTTTACCACCACGCAGCGATCGGCCGTCGTGACCCTGCTCGACCAGCGCTCGATGACCGCGACGTCGCTTGGCATGACCGGCCTGTACGCGCCGCTGGCGCCCGGCGGGGGGCTGCGCTTCAGCCGCGACACCGAAGTCACCCCGCAGATCGGCATGTACTCGGGCCGCTGGACGCGGGGCTGGGCACGCACCGCGCACTGGGGCGACGAGCAGCACCTGCGTAACGGCTGGGTCCGCTCGCGCCTGCCGGCCCACTTCCTGCTGCGCCGCAGCGACACGCTCGTCCGCGAGCGCCTCACCTTCAGCCGCGCCGGCGACGCCGTGCGCGTCGTCAACGGGCTGGGGGTCGATATCCAGAAGCTCACCTACGTCGCCGACGACGGCGCGATCCACGAAGCCGGCGCCATCCTCGCCGGTCAGGCGATGAACATGACCGTCCACGGCGGCAACATGCCCGCCGACACCCGCCCGCGCTGGCGCGACATCTACGCCTCGAGCAACTGGCCGTCGGAGATCGATCGCGCCACGCACTACCCCGGCGAGGTCATGGTGCCAAACAGCTATGTGGCCGTGGTCGGCGGCTCGCCGTTTCTCGACACCGGCCTCGAGGGCACGGACCACCGCCTGGTCTGCGTGGTGATCGGCCTGACCCGGCCGATCGACCAGGCCAACCCCGGAGCCCCCGCCCAACGATGAAAGTGCAGGTCCACAACCTCCGCCGCTACTTCGGCCGCACCCGCGCGGTCGATGGCATCAGCTTCGCCTTCGAGTCCGGGCAGATCTTCGGCTTCATCGGACCCAATGGCGCCGGCAAGACCACCACCATGCGCATCCTCGCCACGCTCGACGAGCCCACCGCCGGCGACTGCACCATCAACGGCACCAGCATCATCCAGAACCCCGAAAAGGCCCGGCACCTGGTCGGCTTCATGCCCGACTCGCTGCCGACCCACCGCGACATCACGGTCCACGAATACCTCGATTTCTTCGCCCGGGCTTACCAGATCAGGAACCCCAAGCGTGACCGGGTCGTCGAGCAGGTCGAGTCGTTCTGCAATCTCACCGGCATCCGCGACAAGACGCTCAAGGCGTTGAGCAAGGGCATGAAGCAGCGCGTGTCGCTGGCCCGGGCGATCATCCACGACCCGCCGCTGTTGATCCTCGACGAGCCGGCCGCGGGCCTGGACCCGCGCGCCAGAGTCGAGCTGCGCGAGCTGCTGCGCGTGCTGGCCCAGCAGGGCAAGGCGATCCTGATCAGCTCGCACATCCTCACCGAGCTGGCGGAGATCTGTAACGGCGCGGTGATCATCGAGCACGGGCGGATCGTCGCGGCCGGGACGATCGACGACATCCTCACCGCCGGCGCCGGCGAGGGCGAGCCGCGCATCAAGCTCTCGATCCGCACGATCAGCGACGTGGCGGTGCTGCACAAGGCGCTGCTGGAGATGCCGCACGTGCAGGAGGCGCACGTCGCCGGGCCGTACGTCGAGGCCGAGATCACCGGCGACGAAGCCGCGGCCTGCGACCTGCTGGCCGAGCTGATCCGCCGCGACTTCAAGGTGCTCGAGTTCAAGCAGCGCCGGGCCCACCTCGAAGAGATCTTCATGTCGGTGACCAAGGGGGAGGTGTCGTGACGACCGCCCCGCCCACGCTGGCCCAGCGCATCGACGATGCGATCAACCCCATCGTCGTGCGCGAGCTGCGCCAGGCGGTGAACAGCCGAGCGATCCCCGCCCTGCTCATGGTGCTGCTGCTGTTGATGGTGGCGAGCTTCGCGCTGATCGCCGGACGATCGGCCGGCGCCGCGACGCTGGACGACCGCGGCGCCGAGCTGGCCCGGGCGCTCATGGTCATGCTCGGCGTGGGCCTGCTGGTGATCCTGCCGATCATGGCCGGCGTCCGCCTGCACCGCGAGCGCCACGACCGTCAGCTCGAGCTGATCGTCATCTCCGGCCTGCGCTTCGGACGCATCTTCATGGGCAAGCTGCTGGCGGCCCTGGCGATCGAGATGATGATCCTCTCATCGATCCTGCCGTTCGCGACCGCGGCGATCTACCTGCGCGGCGTGGACATCCCCGCCATCCTCACCGCCGCGGCGTGGCTGGTGATGCTCAACGTCATCGCCCTGGCCATGGTCCTGGGCCTGGCCTGCCACACGATGGGGCTGGTGAGCGTCTGCTTCGTCTGCGGCTTCGCCGGCGTGTTCCTGCTCATCGTCACCCTCGGCGGCGTGGGCGCGGCCACGGCCACGATCGACCAAGGCCCCAGCGCAATATTCAACGAGTTGCTCGGCGGCTTCTGCGTCTGCGCCGGCCTCCCGCTGCTGGTCACGCTGCCGATCGTCCTGGCCGGCGCAGCCGACAAGATCAACCACAACCGGACCACCTACCACCACGACGCCGACCGCGGCGACTGGCCGATCGCTCACCGGAACCTCGACCCCGGACGCCGCGCATGAACCCGCTCACCGCGAAACTCGACAACGCGATCAACCCGATCGTCGTCAAGGAGCTGCGCCAGGCGGTCAACGGGCGGTTCGTCTCGGCCCTGCTCATGCTATTCCTGCTGGTCTCGGTGATCGTGATGATCTTCGCCGTGGCGAACATGAGCAGCGACTTTTCCACGAACGTCGGCCAGGAAGTGATGCTCGTGCTCAACGCGGTGCTGCTGTTCACCTGCATCATCGTCCTGCCGCTGTTCACCGCGGTGCGGATGGCCGGCGAGCGGGCCGACACCGAAGTCGACCTGATGTACATCACCACCCTGCCGCCGCGCGCGATCATCTGGGGCAAGCTCGTGGCGTCGATGGTCATCGCCGTGCTGGTCTACTCGGCCTGCATGCCGTTCATGACCCTCAGCTACCTGCTGCGCGGCATCGATCTGCCGACCATCTTCCTCGTGCTGGGCGCGGGTTTCGCCGTGGTCGTGCTGGCGACGATGCTGGGCATCTTCACCGCCTGTGTCTCCACCGGCCGGGGCTTCCGCGTGCTGCTGGGCCTGGCCCTGCTCGCGGCGCTGGGCACCGGCTACGGCATGACCATGGGCATGTCCGGCTCGGTCGTCATGCTCGGCCTGGCCGGGCTGTTCCAGGATGATGAGGCCTGGGTTGCGGCGCTGGTGATGCTGCTGGGCCTGGTCACCGGGGTGTGGCTGCTGTACACCTTCGCCGTGGCCCTGATCACCAGCCCCAGCGCCAACCGCGTGCGCCCGGTGCGGCTGACCATGACCGCCGCATGGGCGATCAACACCCTCGCCGCGTGGGCCGCGGCGATCGTCCTCGACGAAAAAACCATCGTCATCATCTGGGCCATCCTCAGCGTGATGTTCTTCGGCATCGGCATGCTGATCGCCATCGGCGAGCGCGAGCAATGGGGCCGCCGCGTGACCGACACGATCCCGCGCCACCCGCTGGCCCGAGCTGTGGCGTTCGTGACCTACTCGGGCAACGCCGGCGGACTGATCTGGGCGTGGGGGATGATCGTGATCGTTGGGCTGCTGATGGTCGGCGGCGCGGCGCTGTGCGATGCGTGGTTCGCCACGAGTTTCGCTGACGACTTCAACCCCGCCGCACGGCGCGGCCCCGAGGCGCTGCAGCTCGTCCTGGGCACCGCGCTGTACATCTACGCCTACGCCATGACCGCGCTGCTGCTGAGAAAGGCGGTGTTCCGCCACGTGGTCCCGCCGGCCCACACCTGGTCGCTGGCGCTGGTGCTGGGCGCCGTCGGCTGCACGCTGCCGCTGCTGATCATGATCTTCGTGTCCGGCGGAGACTGGTACCAGGACGAAGAGATCTGGCTCATCGCCAACCCCGCGGCGCTGTACGAGGGCGACCGGTCGCTGCGGCGCGATGCGCTGATCTTCACCTGCGTCTGGAGCGTGATCGTCACCGCGATCGGGTTCCCGGCGTTGATCGGTCAGTGGCGGAACTTCCGCCCGACACCAGCCAACGAGACGAGCGATGGATGAGCCGATGCGCCAGGCGATCGCCGCCGGCCAGCAGGCCGGCAGCCGCTACCAGCTCCGCGTGCCGCGCGACGTGCCGTCGGGCCTGGCCGGCTCGCACCTGGGCCGCGCCGCGGGCGCGTCGCTGGAGTTCAAGGACCACCGCGACTATCAGCCCGGCGATGACCTGCGCTCGATCGACTGGTCGGCCTTCGCCCGGTCGGATCGGCTGACGGTCAAGCTCTACCGCGAAGAGACCCACCCGCACCTGGACCTGCTGCTGGACGCCAGCCGATCGATGGCCCTGGCCGACACCCCCAAGGCCCCGGCCGCCGCGGCGCTGGCCGCGGCCCTGGTCACCACGGCGCGCAACGCCCGGTTCAGCCACAATGTCTTCGCCGCCGCCGACCAGTGCATGCCGCTGGCCCAGGGCACGCAGATGCCCGCGGCGTGGGTTGACCTGGACTTCACCGGCGAAACCTCGCTGGCCGAGGCGATCCACCGCGCCCCGCCGGCCTGGGCGCCGCGCGGCCTGCGCGTGCTGGTCAGCGATCTGCTGTTCCTAGCCGATCCCCTGGCCGTGCTCGAACGCCTCGCCCACGGCGCCACGGCGGTGCACGTGATCCAACTGCTCGCGACCGACGACGCCACGCCGCCGCAACGCGGCAACGTTCGGCTGGTCGATTGCGAAACCCACGCGGCACGCGAGGTGTTCATCGACGCCGCGGCCCAGCGCCGCTACCGCGACAACCTCGCCCGCCACCAGCAGCACTGGCACGAGGCGGCCCGGCAGGTCGGCGCGACGATGACCACCCTGCTCGCCGAACAACTGCTGGACGAATGGAACCTGAGCGACCTGGTGCACCACGGCGTGCTGCAGGTCGCCTGAGTCGATGTGATGGAGACGCCCGCCCCATGCCTGTGCTGCTGATGCCGCTGGCGCTACTCGGCCTGGCCGCGCTGCCGGCGCTGGCCGGCGTGTACTTCCTGCGCAACCGCTTCCGCCGCCGGGCGGTCAGCTCGCTGATGCTCTGGGCCGACCATCAGCGCCCGCGCGAAGGCGGCGCCCGCGTGCAGCGCCTGCAGACGCCGCTGCTGTTCTTTCTCGAATTGTTTACGCTGGCGATGCTCGTGCTCGCGGCGACCGGCCCGCGGCTGCTCAGCGACACCGGCGGCTCGATGCTCGTGGTCGTGCTGGACGATTCGTTCTCCATGCGCGCCCGCCGCGACGGCACGAGCGCCCGTGATCGTGCGATCGCGGCGCTGCGCGATCAGCTCGACGCCGAGCCACGCGGCGCCGCACGGTTCATCACCGCCGGCCCGCAGCCGCAACTGGTCGGCGATATCGTGCGCGACCGGGCCGAGGCCGACGCGGTGCTCGATCGCTGGACGGCCCACGCGCCCGCGGCCGATCTGCCGCGCGCGATCGCCCTGGCCGCGGAGCTCGCCGGCGGCGGTGGCCGCATCCTCGTGCTCAGCGACCATGCCCCGCCCGATGCGCTGGCGACCGACAAGGTGCAGTGGTGGGCGTTCGGCCAGGCCGCGCGCAACATCGCCATCGTCTCGGCCACGCGCCACGCCAGCCCGAGCGGCGCCGGCCAGCGGCTGCTGATCGAGCTGGCCAACTATTCACCCCGCCCCGCCCGGGCGCAGCTCACGATCACCGCCGACCAGCCGCTGCACACCCAGCCGGTCGAGCTCGAGGCCGGCGGCACGCAACGCATCACGCTCAACCTGCCGGCCGACGTGCCCGCGATCACCGCGGCGTTGGGCGACGATGCGCTCGACAGCGACAACATCGCGCACCTGCTGCCGGCCGACGATCGGCGGATCGGCGTGGCGGTGAACCTCGCGGATGAATCGCTGGCGACGATGGTCGGCCGGGCGCTGCGGGCGACCGGGCGCGTCGAAGCCGGCCGCGGCGCGGCGGCGCTGGTCGTCGCCGGCTCGCCGCGGCCGACGCTCGGCGATGCGTGGCAGGTGGTGATGCACACGCCCGAGTCGGCCGAGGCGTTCATCGGGCCGTTCGTCATCAACCATCAGCACCCGCTGGCCGAGGGCCTTGCGATGCGAGACGCCATCTGGGCCGCGGGGCGGATCGACCTGCCCGGCGAGCCGATCGTCAGCACGGGCGCCGTGCCGCTTATCACGATCGAAACGCTCAACGAACGGGCGCGGCGGGTCCATGTGAACCTGCGGGTTGACCTGTCGAGCGTGCAGACCACGCCCAACTGGCCGGTGCTGTGGTGGAACATCGTGCGCGGCCGACTCGACGCCCTGCCCGGCCCGCAGCGCCGCGCCTGGCTCGTGGGCCAGACCGTGACCATCGACCTCGCCGCAGCACCGGAGCGGCCGGCGACGATCACCCGGCCGACCGGCGAGCGGTTCGACGCCGAGGCGATCGACCGCCGCGTCACCATCGACGCCGATGCGCCCGGCCCGCAAGGAGCGAGGAGGGCGAATACTTTGGCGTATTC